>JAUQVP010000043.1:0-21811 GCA_039794745.1 Thermostichales cyanobacterium HHBFW_bins_127
AATGGCATGACGGTAATTGTCAAATCCATGCCGGTCACTGAAGTGGTTGCCGTTGATGTGTGGATCAAAACGGGATCCCGGCATGACCCGGCTTGGGGTTGGGGGATGAGTCATTTTCTTGAGCACATGGTGTTTAAGGGGACGCCGACTTTGCCGCCGGGGGCGTTCGACCGCTTGATTGAGGGGCGGGGGGGGATGACCAATGCCGCCACCAGCTATGACTATACCCACTACTATGTGACGGTGGCGGCGGCGGATGTAGCTGAGGTCTTGCCGGCGTTGGCGGAGCTGATCTTGGGAGCCGGGATCCCGGCAGCCGAGTTGGAGCGGGAGCGGCTGGTGGTTTTGGAGGAGTTGCGGGGGGCGGCGGATGATCCGGATCATGAGGCCTATCAACGATTGATGGCCCAGGTGTTTGCCGGTCATCCCTATGGTCGTTCGGTGCTAGGCACCATGGAGTCGGTGGCGGGGATTACGGCCGAGCAGATGCGGGCTTTCCATCGCCGCCGTTACCGCCCCAGTCAGATGGTGGTGGCGGTGGCCGGGGCTGTGGATGGGGATCAACTGCTGCTCTGGTTGGAGCAGTGCTTCGGGCAGTGGCCGGACCCTGGGGATCCTGAGGGGGAGGAAGAGCCGGGGGTGGTGGCCACGGCTGGCGGGCGGTTGGCTTGGGAGCATCCTCGGGTGGAGTTGCCCCGCCTATATATGGTGTGGCCGACGGTGGCTTTGCCCCGCTGGTCGGAGAGCATCTGTTTGGATTTACTGGCGGTGGTGTTGGGGCAGGGGCGGATTTCCCGTTTGGTCAGGCGCCTGCGGGAGGACTACGGCTGGGTGCGGGGGATCGGTTGTCACCATCAGACCCAGGTTTTGGGGGGCTACTTTTTGGTGGCAGCCCATCTCCACAGTGGCTCGCCGGAGCGGGTGGAGCAGGTGATTCGCCAGGAACTGGCGGCGGTGCAGCAGGAGGGGATTACCCCGGCGGAATTGACCCGGGCCCAAAAGGCCCTCAGCCATGAGTTGCTGTTTTCCTCCGAGTCGGCGGCCCAGGTGGCAGGGCTACTGGGCTACTATGCTCTGATGGGGGAATTGCCCTCCTTGGCCGCTAGCTGGGAATGGCTACAGCAGGTACGCCTGGAGAGCCTGCGTCTGGTTGCCGAGCACTATCTCCCCCTCGATGGCTATACCCTCCTGCATCTGTCGCCCACTCGGGTCCCCCTCCCCCAAAGTTAATGCTGCATCCCCACGTCACCCGCCTAGACAACGGCATTCGCCTGCTGGTGGTCCAAGATCCCTTGATCCCGATCATGGCTGTCCATATGGGCTTTGCCCGCGGCACCACCCTGATCCCCGCCAACCAAGCCGGTTTGGGATCCCTGTTTGCGGCGGTGTTGACCAAGGGTACCAGTCGCCATGGTTCCCAGGAGATTGCCCAGTTGCTGGGGGACTGGGGGGCGCGCCTGAGTGTGGAGACCGGCCCCGATACCACGGAGATTCTGGCTAAGTGTGTGGAGGAGGATTTTGCGGCGCTGCTGGAACTGCTGGCAGCCATGATCCAAACCCCCACCTTCCCGCCTCAGGAAGTGGAACGGGAACAGCTTCTGCTGTTGCAAGCCATCCGCAGTCGCCAGGAACAGATCCTGGGATCCCTGTATGAGAAGGTGTGTGCCCATCTCTACGGGGATCACCCCTATGCCCAGCCTCCCTTGGGCACCGTGGAAACCGTGCAGGCCCTTAGCCGCGAAGATCTGATCTGGTGCCATGGGCAGATCTGCCAGCCCCAGGACATGGTGATTACCGTTGTGGGATCCCTGGCTGGGGAGCAGGTGGTGGAGGTCGTCGAGCGTCACTTTGGCAGTTGGGATCCCGAGCCTAGGGTGCAGCCGTCATTGCCGGCGATTATGCCGGTGGCGCCGGGGCGTTTGCTGGTGCCCCAGGACAGTCAGCAGACCACCATCATGTTGGCTTACCTGGGTTGTGGGGCTGGGTCTGTGGATTTCACCCCCTTGAGTTTACTGATGCACTATTTGGGCAATGGACTTTCCAGCCGTTTATTTGTGGAATTGCGGGAGAAACAGGGTTTGGCCTACGAAGTTTCGGCCTTTTTGGCGCTGCGTCGCCATCCTGCTCCCTTTGTGGTCTATTTAGCAACTGCTGCCGACAACACCCAGCGGGCCCTAGCAGGGCTAGAGCAAGAAATGGCCTTACTCTGCCAAGAACCGATCCCAGCGGCAACCTGGCTGCGGGTGCAACGGCAGGTCGTGGGGCAATACATGTTGAGCCAGCAGACCCACATGCAGATTGCCCAACGGCTGGGATCCTACGAACTGCTGGGGCTAGGGCACCAGTTTGCCCAACGCTACCCCCAGCAGATCCAACAAACAACCCCACAGCTAGCGTGGGAGGTGGCCCAAAAGTACCTGCACAACCCCACCCTAGCCCTTGCCGGATCCCCCCCCACACTAGCTATAGTGGCGGTGGACTAGGGGGCAAAACCTCTCGTCTAGTTTTTCCACAGCCTGTGGATAAATCTGACGCCAATTCCCCTTTTTCCCCAGGAAAAGGGAGTTTTACACAGACCTACAGGACTTTTTCCACAACTAGAAGCAGGATTACCCCCCTGTAGGTCTGGGTTTTCCACAGACATTAATGGCTGTCTAAGCCGGGTTTAAGGGCAAGGTTCCTATCATACCCCAAACCCCTGAACCTGGTGCATCAAGCTTTGGAGAAGTTAGCCAAACTGGCAGCAATCACCGCCTCGGTGGCTTCCAGCCCTTGCCAGCCCTGGATAAGCGTTTCTTTTTTCTCCAAACGCTTGTAGGTGGCAAAGAACTCAGCAATCTCATCCAGACGGTGCTGGGGCACATCACTCAAGCTCTTGTAGCCAGCATAGCGGGGATCTTTGGCCGGCACACACAGCAGCTTCTCATCGGGATCCCCGCCGTC
Organism: Thermostichales cyanobacterium HHBFW_bins_127; assembly: GCA_039794745.1. Classification (GTDB taxonomy): domain Bacteria; phylum Cyanobacteriota; class Cyanobacteriia; order Thermostichales; family Thermostichaceae; genus JAUQVP01. Next base: position 2,944 of record JAUQVP010000043.1, read on the forward strand.
AATCATCTGCAGCATCCCCAGGGGGCGGGCGGCAATCACACAGCCAGGAAACGTCGGCTCATCCATCATCACCATCCCATCTAAGGGATCCCCATCCCCGGCCAGGGTATTGGGGACAAAGCCATAGTCATAGGGGTAGCGTACCGAGGCATAGAGGACTCGATCCAGGGCAAAGCAGCCCAGCTCCTTATCGAACTCGTACTTGTTCTTGCAGCCGCCGGGGATTTCAATCAGGATGTTCAGCACTCCCGGTTTGGGCTGGGCAGGGATACGGGCTAAGTCAATCACGGTCACGACCTCAGAAGCACAGCAGCGATTATACGGGATTGGTTGGCTATAATCAGCCCAGGGTTCCATATCTCTTCATGGGTTGGCGGTGGCTACTTGCAGCGGGTTTGCTGCTGTGGATGGTAGGGGGCGGGGCGGTTTGGGCCCGGCCAGTTTTGCTGGTGTCCATGCGCTTGGCCCAGTCTGTCAGCCCCAAGTTTTGGTATGTGGTGGCCCTGAGTCGGGCCGGCAGCCCTGGCCCCACCGCCAACTTGGTGGATCCCAACGTGCGCCTTGGCCCGGACGAGGTGGCTTTTGTGCGCGGGTGGGACTATTTGATTCGCGTCAAACCCCTTGCCGGGGATCAACAGGGCCTGCTCCTCCAAGCCACCATTCAGGCTCAGGGCAGCATCGAGCAGGAGTTTAGCCAAGGCTTCAACGAAGTCAGCCTGCGCCAGACCAATCGCCCCAACGATACCCTCAGCCTCACCATTGACCTCCAGCCCCTCACCCTCCTCGATCCCGTCAACCAGGATATTCACGTCAGCCTCCTCACCATTCGCGATCCCTTGACTTTGGCTCCTGATGTCACCAACCTAGCCATTGACGCTACCCGGGGGGAATTGCCCCATTATTATCGATTGAGTTTGGGGAATCAGCGGCAGGTTTTGGTGGAAGATCCGCGGCGAAATGAAACCCTGCGCCGCAGTCGGGAATTGATTACCCAAAATGCCGGGCAGGGGTTGACGACTGCCAACATTGAGGGCAGCAGTTTAGAGATTTTAGCAGCGAATATCCTCACCTTTTCCCTTAGGTTGGAGGATCGCTGAGGGAGTAGGAGGCATCCCGGCGGCGTCTGGCCACATCTTGGATATGGTGGGCAAACTCGGGATAGTGGAGCAGGGTCTCCTGAAAGGCTTCCCGGCTGAGGACATAGAGGCGACACAGTTCTAGGGCGCGGGCGCTGGCATTGCGGCGGCGTTGTTCTAGCAGGGCAATTTCCCCAAAAAACTGTCCTGGCCCCAACAAAGCCAGTACCGTTTCTTGGTCTTTGCTGAGGATTTCCACCGTTCCTTGGCTGATGAAATACATTTCCTGGCCGCTTTGCCCATAGCGAAACACATATTCCCCCGGCAAGCAGACCATGGGTTTTAGGGTATTGGCGAGTTCTCGCAGGAAATCTGGGCCGGCTCCCTGGAAGATCGGCACTGCTTGCAGAATATCTTGTTTGAGAAACAGGGCTACTTCTGTTTTGAGTTGTTGGGGCAATTCTGCCAAGATATGGGTTTCATCAAAGCCCAGCTGATGCTCCCAGAGATGTTCGTAATAGGCTAAGATGCGTCGCTTCAGGGGTTGGGGGATGCGGTGATAGTTCATAAAGGCATACACCCGCTCCAGTTTTTCTGCAAAGGCTGCCTTCACCACATCGCCACTGGCAAACAATCGCACCAAATTGCTGATCACAAAAGTGTAAAGTCCTGCCCCAATAATCATTGTGACGATGGCATAGATCATCTGGGCGGGGGTGGTGGGGATAATATCCCCGTAGCCAACACTAGTCAGGGTGGTGACGGTCCAATAGAGGGCGCGCAGGTATCGGGTCACAGGGGGCAAGGAGGAGGGGGCTTGCAGCACCAGCCAACCACAGGCTAGCCAATGGGCAATCAGCAGCATCCAGCGCAAAGACAGGAGGCGGCGCAGGGGCAAGTTATACAAGGAGTGGCGACGGCTATCGCCAAAACGATTGCAGCGCAGCACCCGCACTAAGCGCAGCATCCCCAGCCAGCTTGGCCCCCCCAAGCCATGCCAAGGCAGAATCCCCAACCAATCCAGCCAGCGCCCGCGGCCACTGCTGTGACTGACCCTGTCCACCAGCCAATCCAAGCCAAACACCAGGGTCAATAGCCAATCGATGCCCCGCCAAGATTGCCCGGGAAACAACGCCACATACAGCGGGATGGCGATGGCAGTAGCCAGAATGGCAGCCACCGCAAAACAGTCCCAGGTCAGCAATATCAGCGGACGAATCTTGGGCATGCCACCCCCATCGGTGTCCTTTCTACCTTAGAGGATCTGCAATCCCTGCTGACATGCTATGGTTGCCAGCGAAGCCCTGTAGGATCTCGCATGGATGCGATTCTGATCACGCCCCTTGTCCTGATCATTCCCACCGCTTTCTACATTTGGTTGATTTTGCAAATCGATCGCTATGAGCGGGAGCCGATCCTCTACCTGAGTATGGCCTTTATTTGGGGGGCAATTCCGGGGGTGATGGGGGCAGTGATTTTGCAAAGCCTGTTTTCCATCCCTCTGGCCAGCAGCTTGGAACAGGGGTCGTTGGTAGCCGAACTGATGGATGGTAGTCTCAGCCCGGCGGTGACTGAAGAAGTCCTCAAGGGTCTGGCGGTAGCTATGATTGCCATTTCCTTTCGCCGCGAGTTTGACGGCTGGATTGACGGCATTATCTATGGGGCGATGGCGGGTTTTGGTTTTGCCTATGTGGAAAATATCCTCTATCTCTGGGGGACGGAAACCTGGGAAGAATGGTGGACGGTGCTGCTGCTGCGCACGGTGGTTTTCGGTGGCTTGCACGGGCTGTGGACGGCTCTGACGGGCATTGGTTTTGGTTTGGCCCGCTACCAACGCCGCACCTGGCAACGGGTGCTCTGTGTCAGTGGTGGTTTGCTGCTGGCCATTGCTGGGCACATGATTCATAACGGCGCCCTCACCTTGGCAGCCCGGGCCGGGGAGGAAAATACGGGGGTTGGTTATATTCTCATTGCTCTGCTCAACTACGGCAGCTTGGTGCTGCTCATGGGGCTACTGTGGTGGCTCTCCCTCTGGGTCAGCCAGCGCACCCTCGCCTTCTACCTCAAAGATGAAGTGCCCCACCACCTCTCCCCCCGCCTCTATGCCGCTATCTGCCAACCCCGCACCCTCGTCGGGATCCCGAAACAGCAAAAGCGCACCCTGCTGCATGTGGCTTCTGAGTTGGCCCAAAAGAAATTGCAGCGGCAGAAAATGGGGGAAGAGAGCAACAACTCCCAAATCATTGCCGAGTATCAGCGGCAGTTGGCCAGTCTTAGCCAAGCGATTGAAGGGATGCGGTCGGCTTGAAGAGATTTTTTTCAGCCAGCAAGCGGTCGGCAGCGGCTGTGGGGGTCAGGGGTGGAGCAAAGTGGTAGCCTTGGCCGTATTCGCAGTGAAATTTCAGCAGTTGTTGTTTTTGTTCGATGGTCTCGACCCCTTCGGCAACCACATCCATTTTCAGACTGTGGGCCAGGGTAATAATCATCTGGATGGTCTGGCTATTTTCCCCATCAGGGCCTAGGCGACTGAGAAAGGAGCGGTCAATTTTGAGGGTATCAATGGGAAATAAATGCAGCCGGCTCAGGGAGGAATAGCCGGTGCCAAAATCATCAATACTGAGGCGAAATCCCATGTTTTTGAGTTGCCAGAGGGTTTCGGCAACGGTGGCTTCTGTCTCGGTCAAAATACTTTCGGTGATCTCCAGCTTGATCAGGTGGGGACTGACCTGGGTACAACTGAGGAGTTGCTGGCAACGCTTCACTAGATCGGTTTGGGAGAAGTTGCGTCCTGATAGGTTGACGGCGATAAACGGCAAAGGATAAGAACCCAACAGGGATTGCCACTGCTGCAGATAGTATAAAGACTGCTGCAAAACCCACTGATCCACGGTAGTGATCAAGCCGGATTCTTCTGCCACCGGCAAAAACTGATCCGGTGGCACTAAGCCATAAACCGGATGCTCCCAGCGCACCAAGGCTTCAAAACCAACGGTACGGTTGTAGGGTTCATGGCTGAGGAGCACAATCGGTTGAAAATACACTCGCAACTCTTGCCGTTCCACCGCCAGGCGCAAATCGCTTTCCAGTTGCATCCGCTCCATGGCTTGTTGATACATTTTTTTATCAAAAATGGCGTAGCGGTTTTTCCCCTGGGCCTTGGCTCGGTGCATGGCAATATCGGCAGCTTGAAGCAGGTTTTCGGCTTCATCTTCTCCCCGCTGTCCTAAGGCAATCCCGATACTGGCCGTGGGAAAAACCGGCCGCTCCAGAAGGTAGACCGGCTCCTGTAAGGTTTTCATGACTTGCTCGGCAATCCCCGTGAGGGTCTGGAGATTGTCAACGCCATTTAACAGAATCACAAATTCATCCCCACTAAAGCGGGCTACGGTCACGTCAGGGGCTAAACAAGTACACAAACGCTGGGCAACCACTTTCAGTAGCTCATCCCCATTTGTATGCCCAAGGCTGTCATTGATGACCTTAAATCCATCCAAGTCCAAAAATAAAATCCCTACAAAAGCTGGCTGCCGATCGGTCTCCAGGGTTTTGCGCAGTTGCGCCAGTAAATAAGTCCGATTGGGCAAACTCGTCAGCGGATCATAGTAAGCCCGCCGATACAATTCCGCCTCCGCTTGCTTCTGCTGACTCAGGTCGTGGGCAATAAAACAATAGGCCTGCCGGGATCCCTGGCGGATCAGGTTCACGCCTACTTCCACGTCCACCAAAGAGCCGTCCTGATGCCGGTAGCGTTGGGATCCCCAGTCGTTGAACTGGTGGGGGTTGAGCTGGGCAAGGCGGGTGTGGATTTCCTCTGGGGACAGGTCAATCAGATCCCCTAGGGAGAGGCTGTGCATGGCTTCCCGGTCGTAGCCGAGCAGTCTGGCTAGGGTGGCGTTGACTTCTAGGATCCTTTGGGTTTGGCAGTCGACGACCATGATTGCCTCTAGGGCTTGCTCCACCACGATGCGGTAGCGTTTTTCGCTGTGGAGGGCATTTTCCTGCAGGATGATTTGGTGCAAAAGGGCATGGTGGAGGGGGGGGGTGGCGTGGGCGGCGGCGGTAATTAGGGTTTTCAGGTGGGTTTCGTTGTAGTTAAATCCCTCCTGATGGCTGATGTTGATCACCCCTAGCACCCGTTCTTGCAGTTTCAGGGGGACGCACAGGAGGGAACGCATCAGGTTGTTGCCGATCATCAGGCGCATGTCGGCAAAAACATCGTTAATGATTTCCGGCTGACCGGAGATCAGCACATGGCCGGCGATGCCCTCCCCTAGGCGCATGGGAGTCTTGGGTTCATACTCCGGCCCGTAGGCAGCCACAATCTCCAAATAGCCGCTGTCGGGGTTGAGGAGCATAATCGAGCCGCTGGTGCTGGGGATCAGGGGTTGGATCTCGGCTAGCACCGCTTTGGCAATGGCCTGAATCTCTAGGGAACTGGCAACCTTTTCCCCCAAACGGTAGATCAAGCTCAATTCCTGGGAGCGCTCCAACAGACGCTGGCGCAACAATTGTTGGGCTTGTTCCTGCTGAACAAACTGACTCAATAAAGCCACCACCGCCGGGGCAGCGGCTTCGCACCCCACCACCCAGCCTAGGGTCTCCTTCTGGTGCAGCAGGGGATAGGGATGCAGCCCTTTCAGGGATCCCGAGGTTTCGTTGAGGCTGAGGAGCAGGCGGCCTTGGGGATCGAGGATGCGGATGGGAGTGCCGGCCCAGCCTAGCACCCGTCGCAGGGTGGGCATGAGCTTAGGGGTCGCCAAGATCTTGCGCAGATCAACCATGACGATCCTGCTCACTCCTGCTGTTGTTCACGGCTTCCCACGGGCAGATGTAACTCAATGTAGCCTACTCACCGGGTCTGGATGAGCGGGGAAGTACCAATTCAACTTGGGTATCCAGATCGGTACGCTGGGGAGATAACGGAGAAGTGCTGCGGTCAAACCAGGGAGCTAGGGGGTTTTGCTGCTGCCAGCGCTGTGCAATTTCCTCCATCATGCGGGTGGTCTGGATCTGATAGAGCTGTTCGATTTCCGCCGGGGTGAGGGATCCCGATTCCACCTGGCTTTGGCTGGCTTGGTCGAGGATGCGAACGCTCAATTCCCCCGCTGGGTTAAAGGACCACAGTTCCAAGCTAGAGCGAGAACTGAGACGGGTCTCCGTCGGCCCGGGCTGCCGCAACACATCCACCCGCGCCACCACCAAAGCCTGTAACCCCAAATAATCAAAAAACAACCCCACCGCCTCCGGTAACAACCGCTCCCGGTCAAACAACTCATAAAGGGGGATGCCAATTTTCTGCAAGATTGGTTGTAGTCGCTGGTTATTGATCAGCAGCACCGTGTCCTGGGGGGGGATGGCTTGCAGGCGGAGGCTCTCACTGGCCAGTCGTTGGGAGAGAGCTTGGGTTGGAGGCAGGGTAGCCACCCCCAGGATCCCCAAGCGGGTGCGGGGCTGGGGCGCCAGGGCCGGGGTCAAGGCCACGGTCACCGGCGTAGTTAAACCAGGCAGCAAAGCCACCCGCTGCTGAAACGGCTCGTGGCCCCGGTGGGTCACCTGCAACTGATAAAACCCCCCCCGCGGCACACTCAGCTCAAAAGCCCCACTGCTGTCACTGGTGGTACTAATTGCCACGGGATCCCCAAGCAGGGTAATGATGGCATCAGCCAAAGGCTGCTGACCACTACTCACCCGTCCAACTAACCGCGAATCCGGGGATCCCCAGGCAGGGCTGAGGCAGCTCAGAAGGATCCCAGAGGTGAGCCAGAGAGTTTTGTTCATGCTGTAACTGCCCTTGACAGATTGGCTTCCCACTTGCGGGGGGGGCTAGCCCGGCGAATCTCCCGCCAAATTGCCGTTGCCGCCTGCACCCCATCAGCCACCGCAATCGCCACCTGATTGAGACCTTTCTTGAGATCCCCCACCGCAAACACCCGTGGATGCCCCGTGCGGCACATCTCCCCGGTAATCACATTCCCCCCTTCCCACTCCAACCCCGGGATCCCTTGCAAGTAGCCATTGTAGTAGTGGGCTCCCATTGCCACCAGCCCGGTGGTGGCAGGGATCACCGTGCCGTCGGCCAATTGCACACCGCTGAGTTGGTGGTTAGCCCCTAGGAAGCGTTCGATGGGGGCTTCATAGAGGGGGTAGCCGTGGTCCGCCAGTTTTTGGCGCATCGCCGCGCTTACCCCAAACAACCCGTGGGTCAGCACCGAAATATAGGGAGTAAACCAGTTGAGGACAAAAGCCGTATTGATTTGGGCTTCCGAGCCGGCGATCAGCACCGCCGGTTGGTCGCGCATTTCATAGCCATCACAGATCAAGCAGACATGCAAACTATAGCCCGCATACTCATAGACATTTTGCATATCCGCCAGTTGCGGCAGATGGTCAATGATGCCGCTAGCCGCCACCAAATAGCGACTGCGGAACACCGGGTAGATACTTTTTTCCTTACCCACCTTCACCCGCACCGCAAACGTCTCCCCCTCATCTGTCGCCGCTTCCACAAACCCCCACAAATAGTCCACCCCCAAAGCTTCAATGTGCTGCCGCCCCTGCTGCAGCAACTCCCGCCCCGGCGTCGTTGGATCTAGCCCCAAATAATTGCGCAAATCCTGCATCCACAACGAGCGCCCCCGCCCCTTTTCCACCACCAAACAGGACAGCCCGTAACGCCCCAAATAAATTGCCGTTGACAGCCCCCCGGCCCCACCCCCCACCACAATCGCATCGTAGATATGGTCCAACCGGGATCCCAGATTTTGACGGGAGAGCTTCATGGCCACCTCATCTACAACACAAGCCTGATCCATCCTAGTGCATCTGTTCGGGGCGATTTTGATCACCCCGATGGCGGTGCCCTTGCATGGCATACTAATTTCACATCATCTGCATTTGTGTTTGACTGCAGCGAGGATTGCCACCATGACACCAGAGGCCCTAATTGCTCCCCACGGTGGGACGCTGATCAACCGTGTGGCGAGCGCCGCGGAGCGGGAAGCTTTACTGGCTGAAGCGGCCGCTTACCCGCGCCTTGTGGTCAATGAGCGGGTGGAATCCGACGTGATCATGATTGCCATCGGCGGCTTTAGTCCCCTGACTGGGTTTATGAACCAAGCGGACTACCTCAGTACCGTCAAAGACATGCACCTCAGCAACGGTCTGGCTTGGTCATTGCCCGTGACCCTGCCCGTCAGCCAAGAAGTGGCCGCCACCCTGACCCCGGGGCAAAAAATTGCCCTGGAAAACCAGGCAGGCCAACTCTTTGCCCTCATGACCCTAGAAGAAAAGTTCACCTACGACAAAACCCTGGAAGCCCAGCAGGTCTACCGCACCACCGATGAAAACCACCCCGGCGTCGCCGTCCTCTACAGCCAAGGGGATGTTTACTTGGCAGGGGAAATCACCCTGCTGCAACGGGATCCCCATCCCCTGTTTCCCCGCTACCAATTGGATCCCCAGGATTCGCGCCGTTTGTTTGCCGAGCAGGGGTGGAAAACCATTGTCGGCTTTCAGACCCGCAATCCCATTCACCGGGCCCACGAATACATTACCAAATGTGCCCTTGAGATTGTCGATGCCCTGTTTTTGCATCCCCTAGTGGGAGCGACCAAAAGTGACGATATTCCTGCGGACGTACGCATGCGCTGTTACGAAGTGCTGTTGGAGAAGTACTATCCCAAAGCCCGGGTTGTGCTGGCCATTAACCCCAGTGCCATGCGTTATGCCGGGCCGCGGGAAGCGATTTTCCATGCCTTAATTCGCAAAAACTACGGCTGCACCCATTTTATTGTGGGTCGGGATCACGCCGGGGTGGGGGATTACTACGGCACCTATGATGCCCAGCATATTTTTGATGAATTTGCCCCTGGTGAACTAGGGATTATCCCCCTCAAATTTGAACATGCCTTTTACTGCACCGTCACCCAGGGCATGGCTACCGCCAAAACCAGTCCCAGCCGTCCCGACCAGCGGATTCACCTGTCTGGCACCAAAGTTCGAGAACTCTTGCGCCGCGGGGAAGTGCCGCCCCCCGAATTTTCCCGCCCGGAAGTCGCCAGACTCCTTGCCGAAGCCATGAAGATTCCCCTTTAGGGTTCCGACCGGAGGGAGAGACCACTCATGATTTAATTAAGGGGGAAATGGGGTGAGGAATAGATTATGACCGCTGAGTTACTTTTGCGCTCCCAGGTGTTAGGCACCCAGGTCATCAACCAAGCGGACGCTGCCCGGGTGGGCATTGTCAGTCAGGTGTGGGTTGACCCGGAACGTCAGGAAGTGCTGGTGCTCAGTAGCCGCGAGCAAGCCTTTGGCGGCAGCACCCAGACCCTCTACCTCGGTAAAGTCACCGCCGTTGGCCCCGATGCCATCCTCATCCCCAATGAAGAGGCCTTTGAAGACCTCGATCTCAGCGATCTAGAGCGCGTCGTCGGCAGCGAAGTCATCACCGAAGATGGCCTGCGCCTCGGCAAAGTCAAAGACTTCCAGTTTGACCGTCTCAGCGGTGAAATCACCAGCCTCATCCTCTCCAGCTGGGGGATCCCGTTGTTGCCGGGTTTTTTGGTCAGCACCTATCAGTTGGATGCCGAAGAGATTCGTTCCATGGGTCGGGATCGGATCATGGTCAGGGCAGGGGCGGAGACCCGGCTAGAGCAGCTCAGCCGCAGTATCTTCGAGCAATTGGGCCTAGGTAAACCCCCCTGGTTGCAGGAAGCCATGCCCCCGGCCCTCCCCAGTGCTGCCACCGGCCCTGCGGCAGAGGAAGAGGAGTACGAAGAGCGCTACGAGGAAGATGCAGAGGAACCGGAGGGGGACTACGAAGCGGAGGAAGAGACAGCCTCCGTCTATGCCCCAGAGCCTGAGGCGGAAGCAGCAGAGGAAGAACCAGAACCCGTCAATCCCCCGGTGGCCGATTATGCCGCTGAGTACGACACTGTGGAAAACATTCCCACCGATGCCGACCTGGAAAACCAGGATCCAGAATCCTAAACTGCCGCTATCGTTAACATCAAAGCTAAGGTTCCCGCCGCTGTGAAACTGGTTTGTGCCCAGCAAGAATTGAGCCAGCATCTGAGTTTGGTCAGCCGCGCCATCAGTGGCAGGCCCACCCTGCCCATCCTCAGCCACATACTCCTAGAAGCCGACGCCAAAACCAGCACCCTCGCCCTGACCGGCTTTGACCTCAGCCTCGGCATCCGCACCCAACTCAGCGCCGACGTCACTGAATCGGGATCCCTAGCGGTACCGGCGCGGCTTTTCAGCGACATGGTCAACCGCCTTCCCAGTGGTGCCCCCATTTCCCTGTCCCAAAGGGATGGGGATCTGGGCTTAGGGATTAGTTGTTTGACGGGGCAGTACCAGGTGCGGGGGTTAGGGGCGGAGGATTATCCGGCTTTACCGGAGATAGACGCTGCCCAGCAAGTGGCTTTAACGGTGGAGCATTGGCTAGCCGGCATCGGTCAGACCCTATTTGCGGTCAGCAGCGACGAGAGCAAGCAGATCCTGACCGGGGTGCATATCAAGCTGGAGGCAGATGTGATGGAATTTGCTGCCACCGACGGGCATCGCTTGGCGGCGGTGCAGATTCCCCTTGCCGAGCCGGCGCCGATGGACTTTGCCCTCACCCTGCCCGCCCGCACCCTCAAAGAGTTGGAAAAAATCTTGAACCTGGCCAAAGTGCCCAGCCTCAGCTTTGCCTTTGACAACAGCCAAGTGCGCCTGGTGTTGCCCCAGCAGGTTCTTACCAGCCGTCTCCTTGAGGGGCAGTATCCCAACTACGCCCTGTTGATCCCCAATCAATTTGAGCGGCAGGTCACCGTTGAGCGCAAACCCCTCCTCGAGGCCCTCGAGCGGATTGCCATCTTTGCCGAACAGAAAAACAACATCGTTCGCTTTTCATTCGACAGCGACCAACAGACCCTAATTATGGCCGTCGATGCCCCGGATGTCGGCACCGGTCAAGAGAGCCTGATGATGCAAATGACCGGCCCTGACCTAGACATCGCCTTCAACGTCAAATACCTCCTCGATGCCCTGAAAGTCATGTCCACCCAAGCGGTGCGCATCAACCTCAACGGCAATACCCAACCCGCCGTCTGGCAGCCGGTGGGGGGATCCCTATTTCGCTATTTGGTCATGCCCGTGCAATTGCGTTCCTAGGGATGATCACTAGCGTCAAAAACCCCCGCATCCGCACCCTCCGGCAGTTGCGCACAGCCAAAGGTCGGCGGGAGCAGCAGCTCTTTCTCCTGGAAGGCACCCACCTTCTGGAGGCCGCTCTCCTCAACTGCTGGCCCCTGCACAGCCTCTACCATACCTCCAGTTGGGCCGCCCAGCATCCCCAACTCCTGGCCGCCCTCCCCCAGACCCTGCCCGTCCACCCCGTCAGTGACAGCGTCCTCACCGCCCTAGCCACCACCACCACCCCCGACGGCGTCATTGCCATTGCCCACCACCGGTCCCACCGGGATCCCCAGATAGGGGATGTGCAACTGGGGCTGGCCCTCCAGACCCTGCAGGATCCCGGCAACGTGGGCACCATCCTGCGTACCGCCGTTGCCGTTGGTGCCGATGCCCTTTGGTTGACCCCCGACAGCGTCGATCCCGAGCACCCCAAACTCCTGCGCGCCAGTGCCGGGCAGTGGTTTCAGCTCATCCCCCAAGTGCTCAGGGATCCCGAAGATTTTTTTGCGACATGTCGGCAGCGGGGGGTACAGATTGTGGCGACCAGCGCCCAGGGATCGCGGCTTTACTGGGAGGTGGATTGGCGGTTGCCGAGCCTGATCCTTGTGGGGAACGAAGGCAGTGGTTTAGGGAGGGATTGGCTAGGGGTTGCCGATCAGATAGTCAGGATTCCCATGGAGGCTGGAGTTGAATCCCTGAACGTGGGTATTAGTGCCGGTTTAATCTTGTATGAAGCCTACCGGCAGCGTATCTACAGATCTCCATAGAGTTGATAAAGAACTATTGTCCTGAGCGGCTGCCGCGCCATAATAGAGCCATTCAGGGTCATACTGGAGCCTCCCCATGCAGGGAAAACTACAGGAAATCGACATCCGCAGCATCCTTCAGTTAATTGAAATTGGTCAGCGCACCGGGGAACTTTTTGTCGAAGCCAGCGAAGCCAGCCACTGGTTTGTTTTTTTTCTGAATGGGCGGATCATCTACGCCTCCGATGCGGAAGGGAGCATTACGCGTCTGCGGGATTACCTACGTCGCTACAAAATCGAAGAGGCCCTCAACGAAGTTCCTGTGCCTCCCAAAGCCGCCGTCAACGCTCCCGAATACATTCGGCTTTGGTCATTGCTGGAGCAGCACAAACTCACCACCGAGCAGGGCAAACAGATTTTATTAGGGATGGTGCGGGAGGTTTTATTTGACCTATTGAGCTTGCACCATGGCTCCTTTATTTTCGATGCTGGTTCCCCCCTAGCGCCGCAGTTGACCACCTTTGTGGTTTCCCCCCTCACCACCGAGATCATGACCCAAGTGCAGGAATGGAAAAAACTGCACCCCTACATTCAGTCCCCCGATCAGACCCCCACCCTGCTCAACCCTGCCCCCCTGAAGCAGACCCTTCCCCCTGCGGTTTTCAAAGCCATCAGCGACTGGGCCAACGGCAAAAACACCATCCGGCAAATGAGTCGTTACCTGGGTCGGGACATCATCGCCGTGGCCAAAGCCCTCTATCCTTACATTCGCCAAGGTTCCATCCAGCTTTCCGACCCCCCCGCCCCCCCTCGCAGCCAGCGGCTCAACCTTGGGGATCGTCCCCCCCACGTGTTGTGCATCGACGACAGCAACGCCATCCAGCGCATCGTCGAATACACCCTCCAAAACGTCGGCTATCAAGTCACCACCATCGGCAATCCCCTCAAAGCCCTAGGTCAAGTCTTTTTGATCAACCCCGACATTATTTTGTGTGACGTGGCCATGCCCAAACTCGATGGCTATGAATTGTGCGCTATGTTGCGCAAATCCAGTCAATTTCGTGAAACCCCCATGATCATGCTGACGGGCAAAGATGGCTTTATTGACCGCATCAAAGCCCGCATGGTGGGGGCTAACGAATACCTGACCAAACCCTTTGCCGAAAAAGAGTTGCTCACCGTCGTGGAATCCTACGTCGGTCTGCCCCCCAAGCCCGGCTCTACCCCGGCTCCCGCCTAGTCCCCATCGGGTCATGGAATCTTGTCGCAGACTGCCAAAATCGTCAAAATTAGAGTATCTTCCCAGCAGAGGAGTGGCAGCCAAGAAAATTGTCAGGCACAATGAACATCAAGACCTGTGCTCCCCTGGTCGTTTATCATTTTGAGGTATCCAGCTCTTGATCTCCTAGGAGTGTTGCATGAGTAAAGTTTTAGTTGTCGAAGACAGCCCCCCCCAGCGAGAAATGATTGCGGGTCTGCTGCGGGACAACGGCATTGACGTTATGACTGCTGCTGACGGCGAAGAGGGGCTAGCCGCGGCGCGGGCCCAGATGCCCAACCTAGTGGTTTTGGACATTGTCATGCCACGGATGAACGGCTACGAAGTGTGCCGGCAACTGAAGCAGGATCCTGCCACCCAGAAGATCCCCATCGTCATGTGTTCTTCCAAAGGGGAAGAATTTGACCGTTACTGGGGGATCAAAAACGGGGCAGATGCCTACATTGCCAAGCCCTTCCAGCCCCAGGAGCTAGTTGGCACCATCAAACAACTACTGCGGGGGTAAGGTATGGTAGGCGATCTCGGCTTCCTCATGACCGAGGAAACCCCCGACATCCAGGACATCGAGGCCCCAGAGGGTGAACCTTACCTCAAGTTTTTGCTGTCAAACGGTGCGGAAATTGCGCTGCCGGCCTTGAGTGTGGTGGAAGTCATGTCGGTGGCAGCGGATCGCATTACCCCGATGCCCAACGTCTCCCCTACCCTGCTTGGCACCCTCAACCTACGGGGGGAAATTATTTGGGTGGCTGACCTCGGTCAGTTTATGGGTGAGGGGCTGCCCCTGAACGTGGATCGGGTGGAAATTCCTGTGATTGCCGTCAAAGACGACGACGATCTGATCATGGGTTTAGCGGTGGATGCCATTGTGGGGATGGAGTGGCTGAAAACCGATCAGTTGAAAAGTAGCCCCGGCAACCCCTTGATTCGGGGGGAATGGCACAACAACGGCAAATCACTGCGGCTTTTGGATCACACGGCAATTTTACGTTCCCCCCGTTGGTCGGGCTAGGGCAGGTCATTGAGCCATCATCAGTTAGGGAGAGACACGGTCATGGTACAAACAACAGCACATCAGCGCGAGTTCCAGCGAGCCATTGAAGCCTACGCCAGTGGCGACTACACCCTGACCATTGACATTCTCAGCACTGTTGTTGAGTCTCGTCCCCAGGATCACAATGCCCGCCTGTGGCTAGCCTCTGCCCAGCATCAATTGGGCCAGTACCAGCAGGCCTATGCCAACTACCAACGGGTCTTGCAGGAGACCAGCGACCCGGAAATGCAGGAATGGGCACGCAATAGCCTGGCAACCCTAGCCGATGTAATCCCCAGCGGCACCAACACCCCCCCTGCGGCAGAATCGGGATCCCCCTTTGCCTCCCCCGAGGATCTGTTTAATCCCGAGAGTTCTGGGGCTGCTGCTAAGGGCAGTGATGAGGATCTGTTTGAGGACTTATTCAGTGCCCCCAGTCGGGAGAGCAGTGGTGGTGCCTTTGACGATCTGTTTGACACCGGGCTGGAGATGCTCAACGAAATGGAGCAGACCGTCATCGATCCCAACATCGGCAATATTCCGATTCAGTCTGGGGCTCCTCCTACGCCGATGGTCACCGTGCCCGTGGATGATTTTGGGGCGAATTCCCCAGTGCCAACGGATCCGCTACAGGACTTTGATGCTTTGGGTAGCTTGTCCGACTTTGAGGATGACAATGTCACCCAGATTGCCAACGACCTGCAATTTAGTGTGGCTGATACCGCCACCCCACCTCCGAGGGTGGATCCGCCCATGACCCAGTTTATGCCTTTTGCAGCCGATCCCTTGAGTGAGCCGATTCCGGCCCCGGATGAGCTGGCGGCTGGGGAGGTGGGGCCGACTTTGCTGGATGTGGACGAGCTGGATAGCGTTGACCAAGAAATTGCCGGGTTATCGCCGGGTGAGCAGCTCGATGATCTGTTTGTGACCCAGGATTTGAGTAGCATTCCGGCGCCAGTGCCGCCGGTGCCACCCAAGGAAGCCCCTGCCCCCAGTAAGGGCAAGCAGTCCAGCACCGCTCCCATTGCCGACACGGGGCGGAGTAAGAAGAGCAGTGCCGGCCAGGGTGGGTGGCTGGCTAATCGTCCGGCTGCCGGCAAGCAGTTGATGATTACTCTGGTACAGGGGGTGACCACCTTGGTGGTGGGGTCAGGGGCTTACTTCCTGACGGCGGGGGCAATTCCCAATCAAACTAGCCGCGCCATTGCCGGGGTAACCGGGGGGGCCTTGGCGGGGGCCGTAGTGGGCTGGCTGCTTGGGGGCAGTGTCACCCGTTATGCCAGCGATGTCAGCCAAGAATTGATGCAAAACTTTTTGGCAGTGGGGCAGGGAAACTATGGGGTGCGGGCTACGGTGCGCTCCAACGATGAATGGGGACGGTTGAGCAATAGCTTCAACCAGATGGTGCAGGCCATCGAAGCTACCGTTGGGGAGTTGCAAAAGCAGGTGGCGGAGCAGGCGGAAGCCAAGGAAGACCTGCACCGACAAGTGATTCGTCTGTTGGACGATGTGGAGGGGGCAGCCCGGGGTGACCTGACGGTGCGGGCGGAGGTGACGGCCAATGTGCTAGGTGCGGTGGCGGATTCCTTTAACTTGACCATTCGCAGTCTGCGGGACATTGTCAGTCAGGTGAAGCGAGCGGCGGCAGCGGTGAGTGAGGCTGCCTATCAAAACGAAGAATTTGCCCGGGGTCTATCGGCAGACGCTTTGCGCCAGGCGGAGGAGATTGCCCGCTCCCTGAACTCGGTGCAGGTGATGACCGAATCGATTCAGCAGGTGGCCAGTAACGCCCGCGAGGCAGCGGAAGTAGGGCGACGAGCTACGGAAGCAGCCCGGCGGGGTGGGGAAGCGGTGGATTTGACGGTGAGTGGGATTTTGGAGATTCGCGAAACTGTGGCAGAAACCACCCGGCAGGTGAAGCGCTTAGCGGAGTCCTCCCAGGAGATTAACAAGATTGTGGCCTTGATTTCCACGATTGCCTCCCGGACAAACTTGTTGGCGTTGAATGCCAGTATTGAGGCGGCCCGGGCGGGGGAAGCGGGGCGGGGCTTCTCGATTGTGGCTGATGAAGTGCGGCAGCTAGCGGATCGGGCGGCGAAGTCCTCCAAGGAAATCGAACAGTTGGTGCTGCAGATTCAGTCGGAAACCAAGACGGTGATGACGGCGATGGAAAACGGCACCCAGCAGGTGATCGAGGGGACACGGCGGGCAGAACAAGCTAAGAGCAGCTTGGATGAGATCATCGAGGTGAGCCGTACCATTGATGCTTTGGTGCGCTCGATTTCGGAAGCGACGGTGCAACAAACGGAAACCTCCCGTTCCGTGAGCCAGGTGATGCAAACGGTGCAACTAACCGCTAACGAAACCGCCAATGAGTCCCAGAAAGTGGCGGCTTCCTTGATGCAGTTGGTGAACATTGCCCGTGAACTGCAAGCTTCCGTCGGTCGGTTCCGGGTGGGGGATGAGTAGTCCCCACGAAGGGGGGATGGAGTGGTCATCCTCAAGGGGATTCACTAAGATGGATGCAATTCGTGTTTGTCTGCTCCTGATATTGTCTCGAGGCCCTATCAGTTATGAACCAAGAAGCACAGCAGAAGATTGTTTCCTACTTTATTGAGGAAGCGCGGGAGCATCTCAACACGATTGAGAATAGCTTGCTAAGCTTGCAGTCTAATATCCATGATCCAGAACTAATCAATGAACTGTTCCGGGCTGCTCACTCCATTAAGGGGGGGGCAGCGATGCTGGGCTTTACCAGTATCCAACGGGTAAGTCACCGGATGGAAGACTTTTTCAAGATCTTCCGGGAACGGACGGTGCCGGTGGATCAACACTTGGAAACCTTGCTGCTGCGAGGTTTTGATACCTTGTCCATGTTGCTTGAGCATGTGGAAAACCAAACCCTGACGGATGAGGTCGGGGCGGCAGCCCTCGCAGAGATCGAACCGGTTTTTCAGGAAACGGAAACCCATATCTACCAATTGCTAGATGAGGTTCCCAAGACGGCTGCCCCAGCTAAGCCATCTCTGGCAACGGTGATGAATGAGCAGGTGCCAGCCCTGCTGAAGCAAATGGTGGAAGCGGTTAAGCAAGCGGGGGATCCCCGTGCGGCGCTGCTGACGATTGCAAATCAGGTGCAGGCTTTTGCCAATGACTATGCGATTCCCGGCTGGGATGAGTTGTTGGGGGTGGTGAAGCAGGCCATCCAACAGGGTTCGGATCTGCGCAATGTGATCTTGGTGGTGGTGCGCACCCTTAAGCAAGCCAGTCAAGATGCAGCTACCGGTAAGCCGGTGCAGGTGTCGGCGGATTTACGGCAGTTGGTGGCACCGCCAGCGGCAGATCCCAAGCAGTCGGCCCTGCAGGAGATCGACCGGCTCTTGCGGGGGATGTTGGATGCTTTCAAGGCCGATCCCAGGACTGCCCGCAGTCAGTGGCAGCAAAGCTTGGTGACCCTGCGCCATTTGGGATCCCTGCACCGATGGTTGCGCTGGGTGCATTTGGTGGAGGTGGTGGAGCAAATTGTGGCTGATCCCAGTCAGGATCTGGGGGTGATTGTGCGGCCGGTGCTGAAGGATTTGAAGCAGGGGCAGCGGCTGTTGACAGGGGGCGAGGATGAGGCAATTCAGCCTTCGGAGGAGTTGCTGGCATTGGTGCCGATGCCGGTGGTGACGGATAGCTTCTTTGAGGAGTTGGAGTCGGAAGGGGCCGGTGTGGAGTCTGCCTCTGGGGCTGAGGAGGGGGCTTTTGAGCCGGCGCCAACGGCAGTGCATCGTTTGACGGATTTCCTGGGCCAAGAGCAAGGGGGGGAAGGGGCCCTAGAACCTGCGGCCGAGGCAGCGGCTTTGGATTGGGGCGATCCGGCGGCAACGATGACGGATCTGCTGGCAGGTGAGTGGCAGGATCCCGATCCCAGTCGCTATGAGGTGGCGGCAGAAACGGATTTTCCGGGGGTTGCCTCGGCTGAGCCGGAGGGGGTAACTGTTGGGGATCCCTGGTCGTTGTTGCCGGTACCGGAGTTGGAGGTGGTGGAGACGGTTGAGGCAGGGGAGGGGTCTTGGGAATTGTCGGAGCAAGGGGCTGGGATGGGGCCTTCCGTTGCGGATGGGGAGGTGGATCTAGGTGAGCCGGCACCGGCGTTGGATGTGATCAGTGAGATCAATTTGGTGGTGCCAACACCTTTGGAACTAAATCCGGAGGATGAAACAGCGTTTGAGAACCTGTTTCAGAATGCGGAAGCTTTGGCCGGGCTGGAGGAGCCGGCTTTTGAGTTTCCGATGGTGATGGAGGATGAAGTACAAACCCCTGAGGTGACGGCGGGAGAAGCAGATTTGGTGGAACTGTTCGGGGGGATGAACGAAAGTGCTGAGGGCACCGCCGCTAGGACAGAAGATGACGGCATAGATAGCTTTTTGTCTCAGTTTGCTGGGGAAGGTGCTTGGCAAGAAGGGGAGAGTACGCTGGTTGAGCCATCAGCCTCGACGACGGAGTTGCAGGTTGAGTTTGACTTGGGAGCAGAAACTGGGGCGGATCTGCCAGCCCTAACGTTTGAGGA
>JAUQVP010000044.1:0-21321 GCA_039794745.1 Thermostichales cyanobacterium HHBFW_bins_127
TGGCAGAGGGCAAATCCTCCCGACTATCCCATTTATCTTGTGGGGCTAGAATGGCCGCGGGCGGTGTTGTATGAGCGCATTGCCCAGCGCACCCTCGCCATGGTGGCGCAAGGTTGGGTTGAAGAAGTGCGAAGGTTGCGGCAGCAGTATGGGTCAGGCTTGCCCCTCCTGCACAGCTTAGGCTATGGGGAGATTAGCGCCTACCTAGATGGGCAGATCAGTTTGGAGCAGGCCCAAGGGCAAATCATCCGCAAAACCCGCCACTTTGCCAAACAACAATTGACCTGGTTTCGCCACAAATGTCCCGGCATCACCTGGTTTGCCGGCGGGGATCCCGGTCTTAGGGAGGGGGTGGAGGAGTGGTTGGGGAGGGCAGTTGCTGAGCGCGGAAATAGGCTTCCATCACGGCCCGGCAGATAGGCCCGGCTTGACTGCTGCCGCCGCCGCCGCTGTTTTCTAGAAAAGCCGACACCACAATTTCCGGGCGCTGATAGGGAGCGTAGCAGACAAACCAAGCATGGGAACGGCGGGGGGGATCTTCGGCGGTGCCACTTTTGCCGGCGACCAAGGGCAAATCTGGGGGCAATGCCACCCCGCGGCCGGTGCCATAGGTGATGACATCCCGCAGGGCCTCCTGCAACGCCCTCAGGGTCGTTGGGGATAACCCCACCGGTTCCCTGTGGGGGGGAGTGCCGAGGACAAAATGGGGGCGCACCCGGTAGCCGCCGTTGGCCACTGCTGCCGTCACCACTGCCATTTGCAGGGGGGTGGCGGTCATATAGCCCTGGCCGATGGACATATTCACCGTATCCCCCACAAACCAGGGTTGGTTGAGTCGTTGGCGTTTCCAGTCCGCATCCGGCACCAGCCCCGGACTTTCCCCTAGCAAACCACTGCCCGTGGTTCTGCCGAGCCCAAAGCGCCGGGACCATTCCTGCAACGCCTTCGGCCCGGTGCGCAGCGCCACCTGATAGAAAAACGTATCGCTGCTGTAGGCCATGGCCTGGCGAAAATTGATCGAACCAAAACCGGCCCGGTTCCAGTCCCAAAATTGCCAGCCGGCCACATTGATATAGGCTGAGCTGCGCAGCACCGTATTAGGGCTGTAGCCCCCCGCCTCTAGCCCTGCTGCCATCGTAATAATCTTGTAAGTACTGGCCGGGGGATAGGGGCGCAAACTGCGGTTCAAAAAGGGAAACTGCTGCCGCTGCAACTGCTCCCACTGGGCCTGGCTGATGTGACTGGAGAACAAATTGGGATCAAACGTTGGGTAGCTGGCCATGGCCAGCACTGCCCCTGTGTGGGGATCCATGGCCACCACTGCCCCCTTGCGATTGGCAAGACTGGTTTCAGCCACCCGCTGCAATTCCAGATCCAGGGTCAACTGCACCGTTTGTCCCGCCTGGGGGGGCTGTTCTCCCAGGATGCGCAGCACTCCCCCCCGGGCATCCACCTCCACCTGTTGCCCCCCCCATTGGCCGCGCAACTGTGGCTCCAGCAAATGCTCCAGCCCCGATTGCCCCACCACATCCCCCAGGCGATAACCCGCCTCTGGGTTGCGGCGCAACTGTTCCGTGGTGATTTCCCCCGTATAGCCCAGCACATGGGCCGCCAGATCCCCGTGGGGATAAAAGCGTATGGTTTCTGCCTGGACAAACACCCCCGGTAGTTCTGCCCGATGTTCCTCCAGGCGGATGATTATTGCCGGACTGGCATTGCGCAGCACCCGCACCGGGAACGGCGACCGATACCCTGCCTGCTCCAACTTACTTTGCACTTCTGTCAGAGGCAGTTCCAGGTAGTTAGCGAGCACCGGCAGGGTTTGTTCCCATTGTTGTCGGGTTTGAGCCAAGGGCCAGAGAAACACGCTGTGGGAAAGGCGGCTACCCGCTACCAGTTGTCCATGGCGATCCAGCAGTCGCCCCCGCTCCGGCGGCTGCGGCAACAGGCGAATCCGATTATTGTCCGCCAGGCGCCGATGCTCCTCACTGGTCAACAACTGCAAATAAGCCAATCGCGCTCCCAACCCCCCCACCAGCAAACCGCTCGCCAACAGCAACAGCACCACAGCCCGGTAGGTACCGCCGACGGTGCGTTGGGTAGGGCGGTAGGGAACGGGTGGAGTGACCATGGGACTGGGTTAGGATCCAATTCAGGATCAGGATGGCATTGGTTGTTGTGTTTGTCTAGGAAGGGCAGCTATGTCCCACAGCGAATGGGAAGTGATCAAACTGAAAAAAGCCAAAGTCGACTCCCGTAAAAATGCCATCTATACCCGCCATGCCCGGGCAATCATGGTGGCTGCCCGCCAAGGGGAACCAGATCCCGATGCTAACTTTGCCCTCCGGGCGGCCATCGAAAAAGCTCGCCAAGCCGGTCTGCCCAACGAAAATATCGAGCGAGCCATCAAAAAAGGGGCCGGACTTCTGGAAGAAACTGACCTAGAAGCCCTGCAATACGAAGGCTACGGCCCAGGCGGGGTGGCAATCCTGATGGAAATCCTCACCGACAACCGCAACCGCACCGCCTCGGAAGTGCGGGAAGCTTTCTCCAAAGTTGGCTGTAGCCTCGGCGAAACCGGCTGCGTCAGTTGGATGTTCGACCACAAGGGCGTTATTACCCTCCAGGGATCCCTCGATGAGGAGGCTTTGCTGTTGGCAGCGGCAGAGGCAGGTGGGGAGGATGTGCATTTTCAGGACAATAGTGCCACGGTGATCTGTGATTATCGGGACTTGGATCAGGTGGGGGGATCCCTGCGGGGGCAGGGGTGGCCGGTGACGGATATGCAGTTGTTGTGGATTCCTAATCATCGGGTGCAGATTGACGATGTGGAGGTGGCGAAGAAAGTGCTGTGGTTGATGAATCGTCTTGAGGATCTCGATGATGTGCAGCACTGTTATGCCAATTTTGAAATCCAGGATCAGATCTTGCAGATGATAAGCTAAAAAAAATAATTGAGCCACTGCAGTCTTACTACGGTCAACCTAGGGTCAATAAAGTTGGGGGGGTTCCTTAAATACCCTTAAATAGGAGAGGGGGACTTGAGACCTTGGCTGAGAACTAGAGCTACAAACACCTGACTCACAGTCCGCCCCAACCTCCGCTATAGTGGCAGTACCGCGGCTGCACTCAGGATGACCGGTGAACCCCTCTACGGACATTTTCCCTATCCCGTAGCCGACCCGCAAACCCTACAGCGGATCGCCTGCTATGGCAAAGGGGATTGGCAACGGTGGGAATGGGCCTGCCCGGAGGTAGTGCTCGCCTGGCAACAAATGACCGCCGCCGCCCGCCAAGATCGCATCTGGCTGGTTGTAGTCTCTGCCTGGCGCAGCTGGGAAACCCAAGCCTGGCTATTTGAACGTCAAACCCAAAAACAGGGCTCCCCGGCCTTAGCGGCTCGCTGGAGTGCTCCCCCTGGCTACAGCGAACACCACACTGGCTATGCCCTGGATCTGAGCGAAGGTACGGCCCTAGCAGACTTGACAAGCGATTTTGCCAACTCCCCAGCCTATCGGTGGCTTGAGCGCTTTGCCGGGGACTTTGCCTTCGAGTTGTCCTATCCTGAAAATAATCCCCAAGGAATTGCCTGGGAACCCTGGCACTGGCGCTTCGTGGGATCCCCAGCGGCGGCGGCCATGTTTGCCCAAGCACGAAGGATAACTCATGGATCAGGCCATTGAACGGATTTTGGATGCCAATTTGGATCGGGCCCGGGAGGGGGTGCGGGTTTTGGAGGAATGGTGCCGCTTTGCCCTCGACCGCGCCGACTGGACAGCCCGCTGCAAAGCCATGCGCCAAACCTTGGCCCAACTCCACCACCCCACCTACCTGGCTGCCCGCAATACCCCCGCCGATGTCGGCACCAGCCTCAGCCACCCCCAAGAACTCCACCGCCAAGACCCTGAGCATCTGCTGCGGGTTAACTGTGCCCGGGTGCAGGAAGCCCTACGAGTGCTTGAGGAATACGGCAAACTCCGGGATCCCCACCTAGCCGAGACCGCTAAAGCCCTGCGTTATCAGATTTATGACCTAGAAAGTGAACTGTTGGGATCCCGGTTGCGGCAGCGGTTGCGGCAGGCATGTTTGTATTTGATTACCATGCCGGTGGACAATTGGCTGGTGCAGGTGGAGCAGAGTTTGCGGGGTGGGGTGCGGCTGGTGCAGTACCGACACAAAGAAGGCAGCGATCAAAGCCGGTTAGAGGATTTACAGGCCTTGCGGCGACTGTGTGACCAATTTGGCGCCCTGTTGATAGTCAATGACCGCGTGGATCTGGCCCTTATTGTTGGGGCGGATGGGGTGCATGTGGGGCAGACGGATCTGCCGGTGCAAGCCGTGCGCCAACTTTTGGGATCCCAGAAAATCATTGGGCAATCGACAACCAATGCCCAGGAATTACAGATTGCCTTAGCCAACCAGGTGGACTATATCGGTGTTGGGCCATTTTTCGCCACCCCCACAAAACCCGGTAAACCACCCCTGAGTGCGGAGTATGTGGCGCAGGTGCGAGCAACGGTCAGCATCCCTTGGTTTGCCATTGGGGGTATTGAGTTGGACAATTTGGCTCAGGTGATGGCCCAGGGGGCGCGGCGGGTGGCGGTGGTGCGGGCACTGATGACAGCTCGGGATCCCCAGGCTGTTGCCGAAAAAATGCTGTCCATGCTAGCTCATGCTCCCTAACTCTATCCTCAACTCCCCTTGTCCATTTTGGCAGTGGGGGAGACGATGAACCGGAACAACCAACCCTCAGCTTCTACCGGGATCCCCATGCTGCCCGATTGAGAGTCGTTTTAATTGGGACTGCAACAGATCCCTCACCCCCGGCCCCTTTCCCAAGGGGAGCTACCGTGTATACACAAGTCGCCCCGACACTTCAGGCTAGAAGACGCTGAATCCCTATCCTTTTGGGGATTCTGTTGAGGCGGATGCTCAGGATTTCCAACGACCTTTCGGCATCAAGACCCTCTTTAGAGAGTTACTCAAAGGGGATTCAGAAGATATTCTGCAAGCGGGTGTTGCAGGTCGGGATCCCAGTGGTGAGGCTCCCATTGGGTGGCGGGATCGAACATCTGGGGGATCCCCAGGCTTGTCTAGTGGAATACCAGGAGCGGGATCCCTAGAGGTAGGTGGCGGGACTGGGTGGGGATGGAGTTTGAGGCTCGGGTATACCACTGGCAAGGACAGGATCCAGACGTCGCGGATGCCTATCCCCTAGGAGGGGATGGGTTGGATCCGGGATAACCATCTCTGAGCAGGCCCGTTGTGATTCAGGTCAGGGAAGCCCCCCCAGGGCTTCTCGGATGGCAGCTGCTAACCGAGCCGTACCCCCCGGGGATCCCAAGCGTTCTTGGCCGTTGCGGCGGCAGCGTTCTTGGTAGGCTGGGTCTTGCAGGACTTGGGGAATGGCGGCCACCAGTTGGGGCAGGCTGCGGAAGGTTTGCACGGAACAGCCCAAAAGCCGCTGCTGGGCTTCCGCAAAACGATAGGTAAATTGGGGTCCCTTGCCGGGGATCTGCAGGACGGGTTTGCCGAGGCCCACCGCCTGTTCCACCGCCGTACCTGCCATGCCCAAGACACAATCACAGGCTGCCAAAGCATTCCCAAATTGCCCCCATAAACACTGCACCGCCACCTCCCCCCGCACCAGGCGCTCCCCCACATAAGTCCAATTGGGATCCAACTGACTTAAGTGCCGCGGGGTGATCTCAGCCACCAACGCCACCCAATAACAGTATTGGGATCCCGCCAACTCACAGGCCCGTAACAGCAGACGCAAGTTCTCTAAGGCTTCCGGCAAGCGACTACCGGGCAACAGCAGTAAAATCGGGATCCCTTCCCGTCGGGGGAGGGGCTGATTTCCGGGGCTGAGGGCATCGAGGAGGGGGGTGCCCACATAGTCGGCTTTGGCCAGTCCCCGTTGCTGCAGATCCTTGGCGGTAAAGGCATCCCGGGTCAAAACCCGCAAACACCGCCGGGAACGCAACAGCCACCAACTCAGCCAGGGCAGGCGAATCCGCCCCTCATAGTAGCTGGAGGTGGAAATCAAAAACGCCACATAGGGCCGCCCGCTCAAAGCTGCCAGCACCAGCGGATACACATCCCCCACCCCCACCACCAAATCGTACCGGGATCCCTGGTGCCGGATAGCCTGCCACTGCTGCCACAGCAAGGGAATCAAGCCCGAGACCACATCCCGCAACAACTGCCAGGGATGCATATACACAAACCCTCCCGAGGGCAAAGCCCGGGTCGGCGCTATCAACGGGATCCCCCGCTGCCGGTAGGCAAGGCCACTGCCCACCAGCGCCATGCCATCCACCTGACAGTCAGGACCCTGCAGGGCTGCCCCGATCATGGCCGCATTCAGGTCTTCCCCGTGTCCATTGCTGATCAGCAGCAGCCGCTGTCCTGGGTTTTGATAATCTGTAGCAAGGGTCACAGCAATTGCTCAAAAAGTCTTCCCATACTAACCAAAACCTTATCCTAGCCCGATTTATGGTTACGGCTCCTGAGTCTGCCACTGCCACCCCCCTGCTGGAGTTTCGTCAGGTTTCCCTTACCTACAAAATGCAGGGACAAACGACCACCATCATCGAAAACGTCTCCATCCAGGTGGCTAGCCGTGAGTTTATTGCTCTGGTGGGGCCGAGCGGTTGCGGCAAAACCTCCCTGTTGCGCATGGTGGGTGGTCTGGCTCCGGTACTGCAAGGAGAATTGCTTTTCCAAGGACAAGCCATGACGGGATCCCGGGGCAAGGTGGGGATTGCCTTCCAAAATCCGGTGATGCTGCCCTGGCGCACCACCTTGCAAAATGTGTTGCTGCCTTTGGAAGTGGTGAGTCCCCACAAGCAGCAGTTTCAACAGAATCTGGCCGCCTACCAAGCGGCGGCGGCCGAACTGCTGAAAACAGTGGGTTTGGGGGATTTTCAGCACTACTACCCCTGGCAGTTGTCGGGGGGGATGCGGCAACGGGCTTCCCTCTGCCGGGCCTTGATTCACCAGCCCCAACTGCTCCTACTCGATGAACCTTTTGGCGCCCTCGATGCCTTTACCCGGGAAGAAATGTGGGTGTTGGTGCAAAAGCTATGGCAACAGACTGGATGTACGGGGTTGTTGGTCACCCATGATTTGGTGGAGGCGGTGTTTCTTGCTGACACAGTCTATGTCATGAGTCCGCGCCCGAGCCGGATTGTGCTGCAACTGCAGGTGGATCTGCCCCGCCCCCGCACCTTGGAGATGTGCTTGACACCAGAGTTTCAAGCCTATGTACGGCAGGTGCGGCAGCAAATTCAGCAGGGGGGAGGGCTACACTAGGATCCCGCTGCTTGCCGGCGCAAAATCTCCCGTTGGGCTGCTTCATGGTCCGCCAGGGTGCGGCTAAACACATGGGAACCATCATAGCGAGCGACAAAGTAAAGATAATCAGTCGTGGCAGGGGCTAAGGTGGCTTGCAAACTGGCCAGACCAGGGCTAGCAATCGGCCCCGGCGGCAAACCCGGATTCAAATAGGTATTGTAGGGGGAAGGGGTGCGCACCTCCGCCAAAGTGAGACGACGGCTGGGGGTCTGACGGATATTCAAAAAATACTCCACCGTCGGATCGGCCCCCAAGGGCATCCCCAACCGCAAACGGTTCCAAAAAACACCCGCAATCAACGGACGTTCCTGGGGCAAAACCGCCTCTTTCTCCACAATGCTGGCCAAGGTCACCCACTCCAACAGGGTCAGATCCGGCGGCGGCCGGTGCTGCTGCCACAGGGGCAAGGCCCGCAACTGAAACTGCCGCAACATCGCCCGAATCAACGCCTGAGCCGAGGCATGCTCGGCGGGCAAAAAATACGTGTCTGGAAACAAAAAACCTTCCAAAGAGGGAGCGGCCGCCGGCAACCAATCTTCCCTCCCCCAGCCCTCAGCCACCTGCAAAAAATCCGGGATCCCCAGTTCCTGCCGCAGGTAATCATCCATTTGCTTGAGGCGCCAGCCTTCCGGGATGGTCACCCGCACCTGTAAAGTTCTTCCAGATTGTAATTGCCGAATCACCCCCGGCAAATCCTCCCTGGGATCCAGCTCATAGGTACCCACCTTGACGGTCCAAGGCCGCCAGCGATTCCACAGCTCCCAAGCCCAACGGGAACGAATCACCCCCGCTGCCACCAATTGGGATCCCACCTGCCGCAGGCTGCTGCCCGGCTGGATCACCACCCGGATAGGGCTATCCCCTCCTACCGGACGAATGGCCCATTGCCAAAGGCCATAGAGGAAAACCAAACTTGCCAGCAGTAGCCCGACACCACTTTGCCACCACCGCCGCCCCATGACAACACGCATTAAAAAGTCTGCCGGGACTGTTCGGCAATGGTGACACCAAAGTTCTGACCACTGATGTTAATCCCCATGTTGACCTCCCCCTGCACCACCACCCGCGACCCCAGACTGGGAACCCCGGACTGGGTGGCTACCCAAATCTTGCCGGAACCATCGTCCACCTCATACAGCCCGGCCCCAAACAAACTAAACTGATTGGTCACCTTCCCCCGCACCATCACCGTCTTGTACTGGGCAGGATCCCGATTCACGGCGGCAATGGCCGTTGTCCCAATCCCAAAGCGCCCTAGCTGAGTGCAGCCCGTTGTCAGCAATCCCAGGCTCAACATCAGCACCACAGGAACCTGCCACACTCCACGCACGTTGCCAGGCATATAACTTCCCCGCCAAACTAAGCCTATGCTGCCACAGCCCCGGGATCCCCTGCCAGAGGTCTAGCCCTCCTTATTGACAAAGGGCAGCAGCCCCATAATCCGCGCCCGCTTGATGGCGTTGGTCATTTCTTTTTGCTGCTTGGCCGTCAAACCCGTGATCCGCCGCGGCAGGATCTTGCCCCGCTCGGTGATGTATTTTTTCAGCAAGTCAATATCTTTGTAGTCAATGGGATCCCCGGGCTTAATGGGGGAGAGGCGCTTGCGCAAATAGGTAGTTGCCATGGTCTGTGCCTACTTGATCTCTTTGTGGACGGTGTGTTTGTTGCAGTTGGGGCAGTATTTTTTCAGCTCGAGCCGGGCTGTGGTGTTGCGGCGATTTTTCATGGTGGTGTAGCGGTTAACGCCGGGGGAGCGCTTGTCCGGATTGGTGCGGCACTCCGTACACTCCAGGGTGATAATCAGGCGAGCGCCCTTGTTCTTGGCCATAGGGTTTTGAGGATTGAGACGCGATCACCAATTATCCAGTTTTTCCTTGATATTTTCAAGCCAGTTGCCCACCTGTTTGCGGGTGGCTTGGCTAGACTGCTGCACCCGTTTGCTCAACAGCTTGACCTGGTCAGTCACATCGGCAATGGTTTCGTTTTCCTGGGCTTGCTCCGCCAATTCCTTCAGGGCAGCCTTCAGGTCGCTGATGGTTTCTCCATCCAAAATCCCCTGCAGGGCGGCGAGGGCTTTTTCATCCAAGTCAAACCCTTCCCCTTCCACCACCAGGGTTCTGCCCGCCCGGTCGTGGATGCTCTGCCGCTTCTCTTTGTCAAAAATGGCAAATAAACTATCCGCCGCCAGGGGCACCAACAGGGCTTCCGTCAACAAAAACACCGAGGTCACCCCTTCCCGGGCCACGGAACGGACAATCCCAGGAGACTGGTCGGTTTCCGGGTCAATCACTTTGATGCTCATCAGCCATTTGCCCAGGCTTTGCCCGCGGGGACGGGATTGGAAGTAGCCGCGGTTGATCAGCCAAGTCAGAAAAAAAGCACCGTAGCCCACCACATCAACGCTGGCCGCCCCCACCCCCAACAGGGATGCTACCCCTTGGGCCAAGTAGGCCACCCCCAAACCAGCGGCCATATCCAAAGCAAAGGCCCCCAGGCGTTTCTGCCAGGTGGCCAATTTCACCTGGGTGCCGATTTCGCTGGCGGTTGCTGTTTCCGTGACCGGAAACCCTAGCTTGGCACTGGGGGGCGGCAAGGCGTTAAAGGTCTGCCACTCCGGTTCGGCGTAATCCCGCAGGGGACGACGCTCGGGCATACGGGAAGGGTCAAGCCGAGGATCAACCATGGATTCAGCAACCTGAAGATTTTTTTGATCTTAGCTCACCTAGAAGACTCCCGCCCTGAAAATCTAAGCAGGTGCCTTCTGCCCGGTGGCCATCTCCCAAATCTCGTAGGTGACCGCTTTGGGATCGACGTCCTGCTTGAGAATACCCAGGGATTTGAGGGTGGCAACGTTGGCCTGGAAGACTTCTGGGTCTAGGTAGCCGGCTTTGCCCTCCAGGGTCGGCCCCGCTTGGTAGAGCTTGGCAATCTCGGTCATCTGCCAGGTCTGGTGCTTGACCGGATCCGCTTGGGATCCCGACCCTTGACAGGTGGCACCGCAGAAGGGCAAGACAATTTGCACCGCTTCCGCTTGGTTGTTGACGGCATAGTCCCAACCTTTCAGGCTGGCTTTTAATAGCTTGGCAGCAATGGCCTTGCCACTTTGCCGGGATCCTTTGAAGTTGTTGTCGGCAAGCACCCGTTCGGTGGTGAACATCAGGTCTTCGAGCAGGTTAATGCCGTAGTCAGGCAGGTGCAAAACTGTCAGATCTTCTAGGGGAAATCCCAGCCCAACAATTTGGTTGAGTTCGTTGTAGAGCATGGCGGAGGCCACGTCCACTTTTTCTGGGAAAACCAGGCCGGGATCAAAGCCGTAGGTAATCAATTCCACATCGGGATTGTTGGGGGTATCGAGGGAGGTGGTGAGGTTGACGCTCTTGATCAGAGCCAGGGCTGGGTATTCGTTGCCGGCGGGCCAAATGCCGATTTTTTTGCCCTTAAAATCCGCCGGGGAGGTGATGCCGGTTTTTTTCAGGGCCACCATGGCGTAGCCGGATTTTTGAAAAATCTGGGCAAAGTGCACTACCGGCAATCCTTGGGCCCGGGCGGTCAAAAAGTCGGTAATCCAGGTGGTGCCAAAGTCCGCTCCCCCGGCCACAACTGTTTGGATCGGGGATTGATCTCCGATGGGCAAAAGGGTGACATCCAGGCCTTCCTCTGCAAAAAAGCCTTTCTCCTTGGCAATCAAATAGCCGGCAAATTGGGCCTGGGGAAACCATTTCAGTTGCAAACGTACTGGCACTAAGTTCGTCTGGGCAGGGGCAGGATGCCACCCCAAAAAGAACATCAACACTGCCCCTAGCAGGAATGTGCCCCACATCCCCACTTGGCTGCGTAACCATCGCTGCATCATAGGCACTCAAGACCTCAAAGAATGGCTGATCGAATGGCTGTTTGGACTGAATAAACCCTCAAAAGGTTCCACTCCACCTCAGCATTGCAAACATGCCCCGGCAGATGGTAGTGATCGCTACGGTTTGCCCAGCAGTTCTGGCACCGACAGTCTAATCCATTCGTTGTTGTCGGCAACGCCGGGATCCCGACCGGCGGCGTTGGGGAGGTTGTTGTCGTTGCCTACCAAAATCTGCCCGTCGGGGAGAATAGCCAGACTTTCGATGGTGACAAAGGGAAAACTCAATGCCTCCCCCCCGCTCCCTAGTCGGGAACGACCATCGGGATTGGCAATGTGCAATAAATCCACAAAGGCTTGTTTACTCACCAGGGATCCCGGCTGTTCTGGGTCGAGTTGGATGCGGTAGATGCGTTTGAAGCGAGCCGGCTGCTCAAAGCAAGGCCCAGGAGCCGGACAGGCCTGCCGCAGGGATCCCTGTCCCTGATCCCGTTCGATGACGAGGGCAGTGGTGGCGGTGATGAAGCTGATCTCACCGATGGCATGGCTGGGATGTTCCAGGGCATAGCGCCAAAAGCGCCCGGTCCAGGCTTCCTGGACCAGATCAAACTCTAAAATCCGCAGATCTGCCTCCCAATCCCGACTTTCGGGATCCCAGAGGGGGCCTTCCAGCATGGGGTAGAGAAAGCGCTGGTCCGGACTGATCCCCAGACCTTCAAACCCCCGCGACCGCCCCAGATCAATGGCCGGCCCCTGCTTTGGGGATCCCGGCACCCCCACCTCCGGATGGTCGGGGGAGCGGATCAGGCGTTGACCGAGGTGAGTTTCCACCAGGGTTTGGACTCGACCTTGGCGGTCCACTTTGAGCACAAATGGACCGAATTCATCCCCAATCCAGAAGAACTCCCCCACCTGTTGCAGGCTTTCGGGATCGAAGTCGGCTCCAGTGAGGTAGCGACTGTCCTCATGGGTCAAGCGAAAGGGGATGCGGCGGTCGGGATCGTGGAGGAAGAGGGTTTCTAGGCGTTCGGCGGTGCCGTTGTCCCAGTGGAATCGGTAGCGGTGCAGCATCAGCATGGCATCGCTGGAGTTGGCTTTGCTGCCAAAGCCGTTGTCACTGAGGATCCAAAAGTCTTCCCCTTGGGTGGCAACGGCTGAAAATCCCTGGACTGGTTGCCCTGGTAGGGGCAGATTGATGCCTGACAAGCCGGGGATGGGTTGAGTGGCACGGCGTCCGCGGGTGAATTTGCCGCTTACCTGCAGATCGGGAGGGGCATCTGCCGGGGCTGGGATCAGGGTGCGGGCTGGGATCACCACATGGCCGGTGAGACGGGCAGGCACCTGCACCTGAGCCATAACTGCATTCGCCAGCAACCCTAGTAGCAGCAGTGTGATGGCAATCCCTAGGCTGACCCTGCGCATAGGCAACTTGGTCAGGACACCCCTATTGTGCCTGATGGAGAGACAACCCTTGGGGAAAAATGGCCTTGGCAATCATGCCGTGGATCCCTTTTTGGGGGGCATTGACCACTTGGGTGACGCGAAAATCGGCACTCAAACTGCACAGGCAGTAGGCATCCACAGGGGAGAGGCCGACCCGTTCCACCAGCAGATCCACCAGGGTATTGAGGGCATGGCTGCAGGCTTGATCCAGGCTAGGGGCAAAGCCACTGCTAATCAGGTGGGTAGGGGTTTCCGCCACGGGGGTAGTTAGGTGCAGATCCCGCCGCAGGGTGAGGCGAATGGTGCCGTTCATGGAGGTTTCGATGGCTGTGCCGCAGACTTCCCCATCCCCTTGGACGGCGTGCCCATCGCCGATGGAAAACAAAGCCCCCGGATGATACACGGGCAGATACAGCCGACTGCCAGGGGTTAATTCGGGATTATCCAGGTTACCGCCATGGTTACCGGGGGGAATGGAACTGGCCGGCTGCGGTGGGCAAACTGCCAAAATCCCAAACATGGGCCGGAGGGGAATCCGGATCCCCGATCCCTTGGGATATTCGGCAACATTGTGTTCAAGATCCAGATCGATAAACGTCAGATGAGCCGCGGCAAAACGCTCCGGCAAGGCCCCCCACCCGGGACGGATAGCATTAAACCCCACCGCTAAACGGGGGTAAATCTGCAAAATCTCCACTTCCAGCACGTCCCCAGGCTGGGCCCCCCGCACCAGGATTGGGCCGGTCAGGAGATGAAAACCCCTGTCCACCCGCCGTTCCGGGGGCAGGTGCTGACAGATCTCGACAAAGGCTGGGGTGAGAAACCCGGGCGGCGCTTGATCGGCAACAAAAAAACCTGAATAGGTCTCCACAGTAATCGTGTCACCGGAATCCACCACCAAGGCCGGGGCTAAATCCGGCGAAAACCCCCCGAGATGTACCGTTGCACAGGTGGCTGTCAAAACATGGTGAACCATAAGTCTTCTCTAATAATTTAGGTAATTATAGTTAAGCAATTAACTCTGCCTACGAGGCTCTCACCCTCAGGTGATCAAGGGTAGCGGCTATGGCTTGGCGGAGCAGTTGCCATACCTATCGAGTCTGCTACTCAACTGGCATACCATCCGGCAATTGGGGATCCCTTGTACAGGCAAGCCCTTGTCACCGCTGTCATAATTAGAAAGAAATTATCAAAATTATTGAGGGTTCAACCCATGACTTTAGTGGCCCAGTTGGATCCCTGGATCAAGCGTTACAGTTTTACAGACTTTCATCGCCTGGTGGATTCTGGACAGCTTGAAAACCCTGACCGCTTAGAACTTATCGATGGGATCCCGGTGCAGAAAATGACCTATGGTTACTTTGGTGGGGAATCAAGCCATTATCCGCAGTCAGGCTCCAGTACAATTGCCCCCCAATCATGAGCCAGAGCCAGACTTTGCCGTGGTTCATTTTCAGCAGGATGAATACCAGTTTCAGCACCCGCAACCCCAAGATATTATCCTGATCATCGAAGTGGCAGATTCTTCTCTCAACTACGATCAAACTATCAAACGGCAACTCTACGCCCAAGCCGGGATCCCTAACTCTTGGATTGTCAATTTACCGGGGAATTGCTTAGAGGTTTATCGCCTGCCCCAGCCCTCAGGCAGCTATGCTGAGTGCAAGCTCCTCAGCCGCAACGACAGGGCTGAGATCCCGGGGCTGGGGGAACTGCCATTGGAGCAGGTTTTTGCCTAGAACAGGGCTGTCAATTCCGACAAAGTCAGGGTGTCTTCCATTTCCGCTTCCCATTCGGGGTGTAGGGCAGCCTGCATAGACTCCTGCATGCGCACGGCGGGATCCCCAGTCCAGGGCATGGCTGCCATGAAGTCCTGCACCCGCTGCAGCACCATCGGTACACTGGGATCCCAGGTGAGGGGGCGGTTGTCCCAATTGACCTGGGTGAAAAAGTCACGGACGGAGGTTTCGACACTCAGGCTCATCAAGCATGGCTCCCGGATTTCAAGCGTTGGGTAATTTCAGCAGCGGTTGCCCCTTCGTTGAGCCAGAAGGCTGCTGCATCTAGGCGGTCTTTGCCACCTAGGAGAAACTTACAGTAGCTTTCTCCCATAGAGTAGCATTGGATTTCAATGCAATTGAGTTGGCGCTCCACAATGGAGCTAAAAAAGCCGGCAAATAAGCCCGCATAAAGATGGCAGACTGGTTTGCCGACATTGCCTAGGGTGCGGGCGACCGCTGAATCAAAAACATTGATAAAAATAAACCCTTGCCGTCGCCCACTCATATCCACATCCCAGCGCCCCCACCCCTGGGCGGCCAAGGGCCACCACCAGGATTCCAGCAAAAACATGACATTGCTTTGCTTGAGGGGACGATGGAACTCCTGCTCAAACCACTGCTTAAAGGCGAGGGCATCTTTTTTGCCCCATTCCATGCCAATGGTGTACATCAAAGAGGCAGAGGCATCCCCGACCTCTTCTTCCAAACCCTGCTGCAAACCAAGAATAAAATCTTCACTGACCAAAACATTGCGCAGCCCATTCCAATCTTGAATAATGCCTTTCTGGCGATCAAAACTCAAAAAATCCTCACGGGTATAATGGTTGTGGCGCTGAGCAACGGGCTGCAATTTCACATCAACGGGGGTGGTGGAGAGGGCAGACATACTGAGGTTCCAAGTCCTGTTTTCATCCATCTTGACATTTTTCTTCACCCCAGGAAACTGTCCAGGATCCCTAAGCCTACGCTCAGCCCACCCAACCCGCCCAGCCACAACCAATCCTGCCGCTGCCAAATCTGGGGATCCCCGACCCAGGGCTGTCCGTAGCCCCGCAAACGCATCCCCTGATACACCCGCTCCGAACGCTCCACACTGCGCACCACCAAGGATCCCAAAAGGGGAATCAGGGTAGGGATGTCCAGCTTGCCCCCCCGCAGCCACAGGGCCCGCTGCATTTGCTGCCAATCCACGTGCAGAACAAAGACATAGCGATAGGCCAGCCCCAGCAGATCCAGCAGCAGGGCCGGGATCCCCCAGTGGCGCAGCATGGCTAGGGTCTGGCCCAAGGGTTGGGATCCCAGGAGTAGCCCGCCTAGGGTCACCAGTCCCCCAAAGCGTCCCCCCACCCTGACCAAGCTGAGCACCCCCTCCCCCGTCAAACGCAGGGATCCCCACTGCCAGAGGATAGTTTCCCCAGGTTGAAACGGCAGCAGCAGCCCCAGCACCAGTAATAGTCCCAGGGGATAGCGCCAGCGGAGCCAGAGGGCTGTCCAGGGCAACCCAGAACGGCCATACAGGCTCAGACTGACCCCCAGCCAAAGGGCGATCCCCTGCCAGTGACCCAAGCTCGCCCCCACCCCCATCAGGGTCAGCAGACCCAGGAATTGCCCCGGTCTCACGGCAGCAGCTGCGGTTTTACCCGCCGCAGAAACCCTATCACCCCAGCGGTGATCCCCCCCTCTATCAGCATCAGGGGGGAGTGGGCCAGCACCAGCAGCAACAACGCCTGCCGTTCCGCCTCTGGATTATCCCCCAAACTCAGCAGCACCGTGCCCCAAAACAGCAGCACTGCCCCCCCCACCCCGACCGCCCCGGCCATAAAAGCCCCAAGCCAGCTCCCCCGACTCAGTCGGTACAACCAGCCTGCCAACAGGGCCGGGATCCCCATAATCAAGATATTCACTCCCAAACTGGTCAGCCCCCCATGCCCGAAGGTGATGGCTTGCAGCAGCAGCCCCACCGTGATCGCCGGCAAGGCCCATGGCCCGAGCAGCACCCCCAGCAGGCCGTTGAGCAACAGGTGCACACTGGCCGGCGGAACCGGCACCTGCACAGAACCCGCCAGAAAAAAAACCGCCGTCAGCAAAGAAGCCCTAGGCAGATCCCGACCGGGATCCCCCCTGTGTTGAATCTGGCGCAGGTTTAGCCCCAGCCACAGACCACTGATCCCCCAGCCCGGGATCCAGAGGCTGGGCGGCAGCAGCCCATCAGGAAGGTGCATGGGTTTTGCGGGCAAAAAACAGGGCCGTCCCCACCAGCCCCCAAACCCAACTGGCTGCCATCCCCAGCCGCAACCAGGGGGAGAGGGAAGCCGGTGGGCTGGCCGGGATCTTCAGATCTGGCGCCTCTGGCTCATCACCCATGACATCCTCAGCCGGGGTGGTCACCGGAATCGTCAGCATGCCCCCATGTCCCCCTTGGCGCACCCGCACCTGCCAAGCTCCCAACTGGGCCGGATCGGGACGGAACCAAAATCGCCCCTCCCCATCCGTCTGCCCCGTCAACCACGCCACCCCGGGATCCCCAGGGGCAAACACCGTCACCTGAGCCTTAGCCATGGGCTGACCAGTATCGTAGCGGGCTTGCACCTCAATGGCTGGGGTGGTGCTAAATCCCAGTTCCACCCCGTGGGCCCACACCGGCATCCCCAACCCCCACAGAAGCAGACTTGGCAGTAACGTCCGCATCATTCAAGCACCTCCACACGGCAATGACCTTCCCCCGTGTGGGCAAGACCTTGCAGGGCTTGGCTGAGTTTTTCCGCATCGGCCGGGCTGAGCTGCTTATGCACTTGGGAATAGGTCACTTCCAGCCGCCCCCCCTCGGCCAGGGCAGCCAAGGGCGCAAATCCCAGCGCTTCCTGATTGAGGGAATCATTGGCATCCTGTTCCCCATCCCCAAACAGATGATCAAAATGAAACGTCGCCTCCAAACGGGCGGTTCCCCCTGGTTGCAGGATGCCGCGGCGTTCCTCACCGATATACTCCCCACACAGCACCCGATACCCCTGATCCACCTTGATCTGAAAGGGCAGCCTCACATTGCCCTTGGTCGCCGTGCCCACCAACAGCAAACTGGCCCCCCCCAATTCAGGGGTAGGGGTTAACTGCCAGCTCAAGGCATTGTAAAACCCTGGCGGCGCCCCTGTAACCGTTCCCAACAGTACCGGCTCAGCACCCTTCAGATCCACCACCCCCCCCGGTAAATCCACCCGCTGCTTGATGGTTGGGGATCCCCCTTGATCGGGGTTAAAGGGGGGATCGGTTTGCAGGGCACTGACCTGGGTAAAGTGCAGTTTGACTTGGCTAAACTCCAGGGCCCAGCCATCTTTGCTAACAAAACCTTGGCGGATAAAATCTTCCCCATTCGCTTCGATGTGCAGTTGGCCTGTGGCGGCCCAAACCGGGGCCATCAACCCAAAAATAAGGATGCTTCCCCAAAAAACAAACATTGTGATTCAGGTGAAATTTCAACCCGAGTAAACCATAGCCATTTGCCGACCGACAATCCTAGTGGGGGGGATAAGCCGATTTGGGAATAGACGCGCTACAGTATCTCCAGGGTGTGAGGACGGGATGATGCAACGCTGGTGGTCTTTGGGGTGGCTGGGCGTAGGCGTAAGTCTGCTCATGGGTTTGAGTGGCTGTTCCACCCCGGCATCGGTGGCAGCGGGGGTAGATCGGGCTAGGGTGCGGTTGGTGAATTTGGCTCCCAATGGGCCGGCGGTGGATCTGACCATCGGTGGACGCCCGGCGATCCGCTATGTGACTTTCGGCTCCGTCAGCCCCTATGTGAGTTTGCCGGGGGGCAATTATGACCTGGCGGTGCAAACGGTGAATAGCTGGTTCAACCCCCGCCTAGATGGGGTGATTGCCAGTGCGGCGGCTTCCTTGCCGGAGTTCCGTACCCTCTCTATTCTGGTGCTCAATGAAGGGGCCAAAATCAGCGCGCTGCTGGTGGATGATGCCGCCACACCCCTGCCGGATCAGGCGCTGGTGCGCTTTGTCCACGGGATTCCTGATGGGCCGCCGCTGGTGTGGGCGGTGGATGAGCGGGTGGTTTTTACGGATTTGGCCTTTGGGGAAGTGTCGACCTATTTTCCGGTGCCGCCTGGGTATGTTGTGTTTTCCCTGCAGGAACGCCCCCAACCTGAGAGTGTGCGGGAGTGGCAGCGGCAAGGGTTTGTGCTGCAACCGGGCAAAGCCTATACCCTCTATGCCAGCGGTCTGCTGCGGGGGGATCCCGGGGTAGAGCTGCTGATCAGCGAATGGGATCCCTGATGGGCTGGTGGCTGGTGCTGTATTTGCTGCCGTTGCTGGTGCCGCCGGCCCAGGGCAGTTTGATGGCCCATGATGAGGGCTACTATGCCCTGCAGGGGCGCTGGATCGTGGAGACGGGGGATTGGGTGACGCCCCAGTGGTGGGGGGAGCCGCTGTTTGACCGCACCATCGGCTTGCAAGTCCTAATGGCCTTGAGTTTTGCCCTTTGGGGGCGCAGCGAGTGGAGTGCTCGCTTGCCCAGTTTGCTGGCGGCTGGGGTCAGCAGTGGCTTGCTGGTGTGGATCGGGCGGCAATTGGGGCTAGGGCGGGCGGCTTGGCTGGGGGGGATGATCCTGCCTCTGATGGGGCTGTGGATTCACTATGCCCATCTGGCTACCCAAGATGGGGTTTTGGTGGCGGTGGAATTGGCGGGGGTGGCGGCGCTTTTGCAAGCAGAACGCAGCCAACACTGGCTCTGGCCGCTGCTGGCGGGATCGATGGTGGGGGTGGGGTTTTGGGTGAAGGGGGTGATGATTGGGGTGCCGGTGCTGGCGCTGCTGCCCGTGCTGATCCAGGGGGGACATGGGCGCCGACCAGCGCTGTACTTGGGGCTGTTCCTGGGTGGGCTGCCGGTGCTGGGGTGGCTGGGGGCGGCGGTGGGACGCTATGGCTGGGATCCCTTGGTGCAGCTTTTTGGTAAGGTGCTGCTGCTCAGTCAGGCAGAATGGCATCCGGGCAATGGCTGGTTCTACTACTTTTGGAATATTCCCCTCAATAGTTTTCCCTGGGTCTTTGTGGCACTGGGGGGGATCCCGCTGCTGAGGGGGGTGCGCCCCCGGCTGTATCTGCTGGTTTATCCGGGGTTGATGCTGCTGATTTTGACGCTCTTCCGCACTCGCACCCCTTACTATGCTCTGCAACTCTATCCTTGGATTGCTTTGTTGGCAGGGGTGAGTTTGGATCACTTGGTCGGGCTCTACGGTCAGGGCCGGCGACCCCTTTGGGGACTGGCCCTAGATCTGCTGGGAGTTTTGGGGATCCCGTTGCTGGTGTTGCCTGGCTGGGTGGCGGTCTTGGCGCCCTATCGTTTGCTTTTGGGGATTGTGGCGGTGGGCTGGCTGGGGTTGAGCGTGTTTT
Source organism: Thermostichales cyanobacterium HHBFW_bins_127 (assembly GCA_039794745.1). GTDB lineage: Bacteria > Cyanobacteriota > Cyanobacteriia > Thermostichales > Thermostichaceae > JAUQVP01. Next base: position 19,831 of record JAUQVP010000044.1, read on the forward strand.
GGCATTGGCGGCGGCTGCCGCCGCGGGTGTGGCTGGGGCTCTGGCTAGTGCCCCTGTGGCTGGCCATTGCCCTGGGTGTCCGCCAGGGGCTGCTGAGTGATTTTAGCCCCCAGATCAAAGCCGGGATCCCCAGCCTGCCCGATCCAATGCACTTTGTGGTCGCCGATGAACCCCAGGGGGAAGCTCACAAAACTTGGATTCTACTGGGGTTTTATGCCCCCACCTTGGGTCAGCGGGTCAGGGATTGGCAGCAGCTACCCTCCGGTTCCCTGGCCTGGTTGAGTCCGGGAGCTTTGCTGCCGGCCCCGGCTATTGCCGAGGTGGAGGGGTGGCATTTGGTCAGGATCCCTTAGATTTTCTGGGGCTTGCAGCTTCTTAGGGCCATGGATCCCTGATATAAAGGTTTTTTGCTGCTGTTTGACTGGTGAGTGCCTTAAGCTCAAGCAGATGTAAATCATAATAAGAAAACCCATTGACCTCTCAAGGTTAAATTGCCCTATTGCCAGGAAAACAGCACCCGTAAGCGGATCAGTCTTTCTCGGGAAACTCTGAATGCCCTTGAGTTTATTGCAGATATGAGTGAGATGTTTGGGGTGCTTGTTAGCTGCTTTACCAAGGGCTTGAGGGTATTTTCTATGGATATTCACCTCAGAATAATCGCTATCTCACGTAGGGAATTCGAGTTGATTGTCCGGTGGTAAAACAGTGCTAAACCGTCTGCAGGCTGGTGCCGGGACAATAATACCGTAGGATGGCCCCATAGTCCTTGCCAAGCAAAGCTAAGCCGCGGCTCCCCCATTGACACATCCCCACCCCATGCCCCGCCCCCTGCCCCGTCAGCACAATCCCCCCCTCCCCCACCACCCAGCTAAAGCGATTCCCCGGCAAAACACCCCACCCCAGCCGGGATCCCAGCCGTTGCCACCACTCCTGCCCCGACCAAAGCCGGGATCCCATGGCAATCTGCAGGGGGCGGCCCCAGGGGTCAGCCTGGATCAGGGTAATGTCAGGGCTACCGAAGATCTGTTCCAATTGGCCATAGCTCAGCCTCACCCTATAGGGGGCATAGAAGGGGGAATCTTGGCAATAGGAGCAGGGAACCCCCTGCAGGTAGGGGCGGGGGGGTGGGGCGAAAATCAGCTGGTTGGCGCTGGTATGACCGGCGCAGGTGCTGTGAAATAACACCGCAATCGGCTGCCCCCCATAGGTGAGAATCTGCCCGCGAGTCCGCTGCACCGCCTGCCAACCCCGGGGATCCTCACTGCTCAATCCGCCATAGCGCTGATCCTGAGTGGAATCCTGCAACCACCGCCGCGGCTCCCGATACATCGGCTGCCTATAGGCCAAGGCACGGGTGCGCACCAGCACCGCCTGCGCCATCAAGCTCGCCAGGGGCCAGTCAGCAGGCATCTCCGCCGTCACCACCCCCAGCACATAACTCTCCAAATCCACCCAATTCATCAGCCGTAACCCCCAAGATCCCCAAGCCTG
>JAUQVP010000045.1:0-15445 GCA_039794745.1 Thermostichales cyanobacterium HHBFW_bins_127
GCCAGTCTCGATAGGGAAAACTACGAATTTGAATCCCACTTCGATACACCTCCAAACTGGTGTCAGTAAAGGTGAGTCGAATCAAAGCTGTCTGAATCACCAGAAAAATAGCAAATAAGACTGCTGGAACCCCTACCCATAGGTGCCAAAAAAGTAGGGGCACTGACAAAGCTAGTAGACTCAAGCTTAAGCGATAGTCCGGTGCTATGGTCATGGATATACCCCAAGGTTTGCTGTAGCTTATCATATATTGGCTGCGATAGGAGAAACCCTAGCCGGGTGGCCAGGTCATGAACCGCCCGCCCAGGATATGTAAGTGTAAATGATAGACGGTTTGCCCCCCATCGGCACCGTTGTTGATCACAATCCGATAACCCTCTAACCCCTGCTCCTGGGCAATCTGCCGCGCTTTCAGGAGCCAGTGCCCCAACAGCCCCTGATCGGCATCACTGGCCTGGGAAAGCTGAGGGATGGGCTTTTTGGGGATCACCAGGATATGGACGGGGGCCTGGGGGTTGATGTCCCGGAAGGCTAGGACCAGCTCGTCCTCATAGACGATGTCGGCAGGGATCTCCCGACGAATTATCTTGCCAAAGATGGTGTCGGCTACCTCACTCATGCCCAACTCCCCAACAACCGATGCCTCATTCTACTATTTGGCGGATCCCGACCTCGACGGCTCTGGAGGCTGGATTTGCAATACAACTTAACAAGGGATGCTGTGGAGGGGGGCTAGACTGCTAGTAACTGACGATATTAGGCTGTTGGCTGCCATGAGTGATGTTGTTGCGACCGGTATGGATAAGCGGGTTCCTACGGAAACGATTCTGACGCCACGCTTCTACACGACGGATTTTGAGGCGATGGCGAAGATGGATATTTCCAGTAAGGCGGAGGATTTTGCCGCGATTTTGGCGGAGTTTCGGGCGGACTATAACCGCAAGCATTTTGTACGGGGGGAAGAGTTCAATCAATCTTGGGATCGCTTTGACCCGGAAGCCCGCCGCCTGTTTGTGGAGTTTCTGGAGCGCTCTTGTACGGCGGAGTTCTCGGGCTTTTTGCTCTATAAGGAGCTGTCGCGCAAGCTGAAGAGTTCGAATCCGGTGCTGGCGGAGTGTTTTGCTCTGATGAGCCGGGATGAGGCCCGCCATGCCGGGTTCCTGAATCGGGCCATGGGGGATTTCAATATGGCCATTGACCTGAATTTTCTGACGGAGAATAAGTCCTATACCTATTTTGCACCCCGATTTATTTTCTATGCGACCTATCTGTCAGAAAAAATTGGCTACTGGCGCTATATTCTGATTTATCGCCATTTGGAAAAACATCCAGAACATAAACTCTACCCCATTTTTAATTTCTTTAAGAATTGGTGCCAGGATGAAAATCGCCATGGGGACTTTTTCTACCTGATGCTCTCTAGCCAACCCCACCTGCTCCATGGCTGGGTGGCTAAGCTGTGGAGCCGCTTTTTCCTGCTGTCGGTGTTTGCGACGATGTATTTGAATGATGTGGGGGAACGACCGGAGTTCTACCAACTGCTAGGGCTAGATCCCAAGGCGTATGACCTGGAGGTGATCCGCAAGACTAATCAGGATGCGGGTAAGCTGTTCCCGGTGATTCTGGATGTGGAAAATCCGGAGTTTGTCCGCCGCTTGGATCGCTGTATGGCTAATAATCGCAAGCTGCGCCAGATTAAAAATAATGGCAATTCTTTCTGGGCTAAGCTGCCTCTCTATGTGGATAATTTCGCCCAAATGGCAGCCCTCTTTTTCATGAAACCCCTACCTAGTAAGGCAGCTCAACAAGCCCGCCACTCGGGATCCCTGCGGGTTTCGGAGGCTGTTTCCTGAGGCTTCTAGGCTGAGTGGATATATGTATTGTGGGCAGGGCTGTGGCTCTGCCTTTTCTTTTGGGATTTTGAGGGTGGGTTTTCATGGTGTTTTCATGATTATTTCATCTTTGGGCTAAAATAGGGGCACTGGGGATGGGGGTAAGCTGTGGGGGAGTTGCAGTTGCGGCAAATCTCGGTGGCCTATGGGGGGCGTAGGGTGCTGGAGGATGTGACGGCCACGGTGATGGCGGGGGCGCTGACGGGGATTATCGGGCCGAATGGGGCGGGGAAGAGTACGTTGCTGAAGGCAATTTTGGGGTTGGTGCCGCGGCTGAGGGGGGAAGTGACCTATGGGGGATCGCGGTTGCGGCGGGAGCAGGTGGCCTATGTGCCGCAGCGGCAGGGGGTGGATTGGCAGTACCCGGCGACGGTGCTGGATGTGGTGTTGATGGGACGGGTGCGGGCTATGGGCTGGTACCGCAGGTTTGACCGCCGCAGTTATGAGCTGGCCCAGGCGGCTCTGGAACAGGTGGGGATGGAGGATTTTCAGGACCGACCGATTGGCTCGCTGTCGGGGGGGCAGCAGCAACGGGTGTTTCTGGCTCGGGCGCTGGCTCAGGAGGGGGAGATTTTGCTGTTGGATGAGCCGCTGGCGGGGATTGACTTGAAAAACCAAGGGTTTATTGTGGAGCTGCTGCAGGGGTTGGCGGGGCAGGGGAAGGTGGTGGTTTGGGTGCACCATGACTTGGGGGCGGTGCTGCGTCACTGTGACCATTTGCTGCTGCTCAATCGAAGGTTGGTGGCGGCGGGACCGCCGCGGCTTGTCCTCAGCCCTGAGTTGCTGCGGACGGCCTATGGGGAAGGGTTGATGCTGGCTGAGGCGGCCTGATGGGCTGGCTTTTGGAACCGTTGCAGTTTGAGTTTATGCAGCAGGCTGTGCTGATGGCGGTGCTGGTGGGGACGCTGGGCCCGGTGGTGGGCAGCTATCTGCTGGTGCAGCGGCTGGCGTTGCTGGGGGATGTGATCAGCCATACGGTGCTGCCGGGGCTGGCGATTGCTTTTTGGCTGGGGGGCAATATCTATGTGGGGGCGTTTGTGGCAGGGGTTCTCAGTACATTGTTGATGGCCGGGATTGAGCGGTTTTCTCGCCTGAAGGCGGATACGGCTATGGGAATTGTGCTTTCTGGGGGGTTCGCTCTGGGGATTACGCTGATAACTCTGCTCCAAAAACATAATCGCATTGATCTAAGTCATTTTTTGTTCGGCAATATCCTCAGTGTGACCCGTGGGGAGGTGATCGCTACGGGGGTGGTGACGCTGGTGGTGCTGGGGGTGATCCGTTTGTTCTATAAGGAGCTTTTGTTCTATACGTTTGACCCGCTGGGGGCGGCGGCGGCTGGATTGCCGGTAAACCACTTGCATTGGGGGCTGATGATGCTGGTGGCATTGACGGTGGTGATGAGTCTGAAGGCGGTGGGGGTGGTGTTGGTGATTGCCCTCCTGGTTACACCAGCGGCTACAGCTTATTTGGTGTGCCAACAATTACACCAGGTGATGCTGACGGGGATTGCTATTGGTGTTCTAGGGAGTGTTGGGGGGATGTATTTGAGCTATTACCTGAATATCCCGTCGGGACCGGGGATCGTGCTGCTGCTGACGGGCTTTTTTGTGGTGGTTTGGCTGGGGCTGAACTTAACCAAAGGTATCAATCCATCGCTGTAGGTGCTCGGGCAGATGAATTAAGGCATCCCAAAGGCTGGCAGGGGTGATGCCAAACCCAAAATAAAGCAGCAGTAAAATCGCCAGAATACTCAATCCAGCCCAAAGGGTGGCTTTGATGATGTTCAGGATCCAGATGATGCCGACGATGGCCACCACCAGGGCTCCCAGTACGGCTACTCCTTCTAAGGTCACCATCCCCCCCTACATGGTCAAAACGATTTTGCCGGTCATGCCCCCTTGCTCGATGAGGTGATGGGCAGTGTTGGCTTCTACTAAAGGCAGGGTATGACTGATGTGCACCCGCAGCTTGCCACTAACTAGATGCTCAAGATTGTGCTCGAGAATCTGCCGCTGCCGCACTAACTCTGACTGCCAACCATAACGCATGGGAGCCAACATCCACACCACGCTCAAGCGTAAGTTCCGCGGACGCAATGCCTGCCAGTTGATCCCGTCCGGCTGCAAGATGGTCACCACATCCCCATAAGGACGCACTACCTCCGCTACCTGCTGCAGGTGGGATCCCCCAACGGTATCGAAACCAAGATCCACCCCTTGCCCTTGGGTCCAGGCTAAAATCTGCTGCTGCCAATCCTGCTGGCGATAGTTGAGCACCCGGTCACAACCTAAGCTCTGGACAAGCTCGGCTTTGGCGGGGGTACTGACGGTGGTGATCACGTGGGCAGCATGAATTGTGGCAATTTGGATGGCAATGTGCCCAACTCCACCCGCTCCGGCCGCCACGAAGACCTGCTGACCTGCCTGTAAGCGCCCCCGCTCCAGCAGCGATTCCCAAGCAGTAATCAAAACCAGGGGCAAGGCGGCAGCCTGGACAAAACTCAAGGCCTCGGGTTTGCGAGCAGCAACCCACTCCGGGATCACCACCTGCTCGGCATAGGTGCCCGCAGCTAATCCAATGCCCCCATAACAAAAAAATACGGGATCCCCTACCTGAAAACGCCGGACTTGGGATCCCACTTCGGTGACGATGCCGGCGCCATCACAGCCTAAGATGGCCGGCTGATCAGGGTTGATGAGTACCCCTCGCTGTCGCAGTTTGGTGTCGACGGGGTTGACGGCTGCTGCCTGCAAGCGGACGCGAATCTGATCGGGACGCTCCAGGGGGGGATCCGGCACCTGCTGCCAGACGAGGGGGGATCCCGGGTGTGGCATGACCATGGCCCACATTAGGGGGTCTCCTGGGGGGAAGGGCTGGGGGAAGGGGGACGCAGGGCATCGAGGCGAGCCTGTACCCGGCGGCGGAAGGCGGGGTTGTTGTTGGCGAGGGTAATCAGATCCCGGTAGCGCTCGGGGGTGAGGTTATGGTCGCGGACGACGCGAGTGGCGGCGGTTTCAAACTCCGATTCGATTTGTTGGCGTTTGTCGGGTTCGGCGGTGGCTTGTAGGTCGCGGCTGGCTTTTTCCACTAGGGGCTGGATTTTTTGCAGGGCTTGGACGAGGTTGTTGATTTCTTCGTCGGAGATGGTGTCGGGGTTGAGGGTGGGGGGCGGGGTGGGGCGGGGGGTGGGGGTGGCCAGGGGCAAGGGGATGGGGCTGGCTTCTGGGGTCTGGGCCCAAGCAGGGGATAGCAGCAGCAATCCTAGGAGCAAACCCGAAAGTAACTGCTGCCAAGGCTGTAATCGAGTCATCATGCCACCTCCCTATTCAAAGACATAGATGGTTTCTACCTGCTGCCCACTGGCGGGCCTGGCTTGGATGGTTCCCTCGCTAATCAGGTAGGTGATGGTTTCTGCCTGGAGGCGATTGGCATTTTGGGTCACGCTTACCCCCCCTTCCAACACCACCCGCTGCTCTTTGGTGAAGTAGGTGGCCCGCTGGGCGGTGGCCACCAGGTTCTGGGCGGGATAGCTGATCTGGACGTTGCCGGTGGCAACAATCACACCGGTAATGGCGTTGGCTTCCTGGACATCAGCCCGAATCGTCAAGCTAGCTCCCTGAGCCCATGCCCCGGTTGCCAACAGCAACGCCCCTAAACCTATCAGGATGCGCATCGGGATCCCTCAAGCCACTGTTCCCTAGGATAGCGGGGGTTGGGGGTTGTCGTGAGGGGGGAGGACGACGAGATGGCTTCGGGGTTGGGGCAGATGCTTTACAATAAACCCTAAAGGGATTCTGTAGGCACCCACTATGGCGAAAACGACTGTGATTGCTCCTTCGATTTTGTCTGCGGATTTTAGTCGCTTGGGTGCTGAGGTGGAGGCGGTGGATCGAGCGGGGGCGGACTGGATCCATGTGGATGTGATGGATGGTCGTTTTGTCCCTAACATCACCATTGGGCCGCTGGTGGTGGAGGCGATCCGTCCGGTGACGCAAAAACCTCTGGATGTACATTTGATGATTGTGGAGCCGGAGAAGTATGTGGGGGATTTTGCTAAGGCGGGGGCAGATATTATCTCGGTGCACGCGGAACACAATGCCAGCCCCCACCTCCACCGCACCCTCAGCCAAATCCGGGAACTGGGCAAGCAGGCGGGGGTGGTGCTCAACCCTAGCTCGCCCCTGGAGCTGATCGAATACGTGCTGCCCCTGTGTGATCTGGTGCTGATTATGAGTGTCAATCCGGGGTTCGGGGGGCAGAGCTTTATTCCGGAGGTGGTACCGAAGATCCGCAAGCTCCGCCAGCTCTGCGATGAACGGGGTTTGGATCCCTGGATTGAGGTTGACGGGGGGCTCAAGGCCAACAATACCTGGCAGGTGCTGGAAGCGGGGGCAAACGCCATTGTGGCCGGCTCGGCGGTGTTCAAGGCGAAGGACTATGCCCAGGCTATCCACGACATCCGCCATAGCCAGCGCCCAGAGCGGGTGCCAGCTTTGGTGTAATGTTCTATCTGCTGGTGGGACACGGCAGTGGCGATCCCCGCTACCAGGCGGTTCTGGCTTGGTGCATTCAACATAGTCAGATGGCTCTGGCACCAGTGCCGGTGCGGGGGGCAACTTTGGAACACCATCCCTTGCCCTTGAGTGAGCAGATTCTAGCCCATGCCCGCCAGCTGGAGGATCTGGAACTGAAGCTAATCCCCCTATTTATGGGCAGTGGGGTGCATTTGGCAACGGATATTCCTGAGCAGGTGGCCCGCGCCCACCAGCGACAACCCCACTTACGGGTTCACCTGACCCCAGCTTTGGGATCCCAAGTGGGGGTGGTGCGGTTGCTGGCCCAGCGTCTCAGCCCAGATTGCCCCTGGATTGTGGTGGCCCACGGCAGTCGCCGCCCCGCTTTTGCCCAGGATGTTGACCATCTGGTGGAGCAGATCAAGTCCCGGTCGAGGGGGTTGCAGGTGCAGGTGGCGTTTCTCAGCCAATCCCCCACCCTCGGGGAGCAACTCCAGTACCTCTACGACCGGGGCTATCGTCACCTGGGCATCCAACCCCTGCTGCTGTTTCCCGGTGGGCTGCTGGAAACCCTGCACGCCCAGGCCCGCTGCTATCCTACCCTCAGTATCCGCTGGGGATCCCCATTGGCGCCGGATCCCTTGGTAATTGAGATGATCCAGGATTTAGCCCGCTATGCCTGATCTGAAGACGGTGATTGAAGCGATTCTGTATTTGAAGGGGCAGCCACTGGAATTGGGGGTGCTGGCCCAGTTGGCCAACTGTTCCCGGGCTGAGGCCCAGGAGGCTGTGCTGGAACTGATGGATGACTATGCCCACCGGGATTCGGCCCTGGAGGTGGTGCAAGTGGGCAAAGCCTTTAGTCTGCAACTGCGCCCCCCCTTGGCCAGCCTGGCGGAACGACTGCTCCCCCCAGAATTGGGACGGGGATCCCTGCGTACTTTGGCAGCGATTATTCTCAAAGGTCCCCTGTCTTTGGCCGATCTGGTGCAACTGCGGGGAGCCGGGGCCTACCAGCATGTCAGCGAATTGGTGGCCAAGGGCTTTGTTAAAAAAGAACGCCAACCGGGATCCCGATCCCCATGGCTGCGGGTGACACCTAAGTTTCAGGATTACTTTGTGGTGGATAACTTAGCCGCCACCTGGGAGCAAGGGGATGATTGATCGGGATGGGGAGCTTTGGCACTGGCAGGGGCAGCGGCTCATCTGTCGCCTCTTAGAAGGGATCCCCCATGGTTTTGGCAGTGCCCTGAGTTATCCGGCGCGGCCCCCCCAGTTGGCGCAGCAATGGTGGCAGGGGCAACGGGCGGTGTGGGCAGAACAAGTGCATGGGGATCACCTCAGGGAAGCAGGGGATCCCCAGCTGCAGGCAGATGCCCTTTACACCTGCACACCGGGTACTTCTGTGTGGGTGAGTACGGCGGATTGTGTGCCGGTGTTGTTGGCCGGGCCGGGGGTGGTGGCTGCCATTCATGCTGGTTGGCGGGGGACTGCTGCCCAAATTACCGCCAAAGTGATCCGGCACCTGAGCCGGGATTTGGGGATTGCTCCCCATAGGTGGGTGGTAGCCATTGGTCCTTGTATTACTGCTCCTGCCTACCAAGTCAGCCAGGCAGTGGCCGAGCAGGTGGCCGCTACCCTCCCTGTTAGCTATGCCGAGCAGGTGGTGCTGCCCGATCCCCAGCCGGACAAAGCCAGACTGGATCTGGCTCTTGCCAATGCCTACCAAGCCCTAGCTGCCGGTGCCACTACCATCGCCATCAGCCCCCACTGCACCTACCAAGAGCCAGAACGGTTCTTTTCCTACCGCCGCCTGGGATCCCTCAGAGATGGGGATCGGCCCAGTTACTTGCAGTGGTCAGGGATTGCCCTGCCAGGCTCGCCAGCGGCTTAGGGCTTGCTGCCGTTGCCATTCACTGCGGATGCTGCCGGAGGTGAGGCGATTAAACCCTGCCACCAAGCCTTTCCCCCCCAGGGCCACCAAGGTTACCGTTTGGGTCTGCCCGGGTTCAAAGCGCACCGCATTCCCTGACGGCACATTCAACCGCATCCCCAACGCCGAGGGTCGGTCGAAATCCAAGGCCCGGTTCACCTCAAAAAAATGAAAGTGAGACCCCACCTGCACCGGGCGATCCCCACGGTTGGTGACCGTCAACGTCACCGTCGCCCGGCCGGCATTAGCCAGGATCGGCTCTTCAGCCAAAAAAAACTCCCCAGGAACCATAGCTAGCGAATCGGGTGATGTAATGTCACCAGTTTAGTGCCATCCGGAAAGGTTGCCTCCACCTGAATCTCGGCAATCATCTCCGGGATCCCTTCCATCACCTCTTCCCGCCGCAGCCAGGTCAGCCCTTCACTCATCAGCTCAGCCACAGACTTCCCTTCCCGTGCCCCTTCCATCACGGCTGCCGACAGATAGGCCACTGCCTCCGGATAATTCAGCTTTAGCCCCCGTCGTTTGCGGTCTGCTGCCAACTGGGCTGCCACATAAATCAGCAGCTTATCCTTTTCCTGGGGAGTCAAATGCATAGAGCCAAAATTTCCTACTCAGCCCGGAACGGAGCCGTATTGCTGCTGCCACAGGAGGTCAGCACCGGGGCAATAGCCACAGCCGCAAGCGCCACCAACAAAGCCGACAAATAACGCTTAACCATAACCACTCCGTCACACACTTGCACTTTATTTTACTGAAAAGCCCCTGTTTTTCAAGCCAAACTCCAGATTATGGCTGCAGGGGAGCATAGGGATAAGCAACCCGCATCGGGATCCCCAAAGTTTGGGAGAGGTACTGGGCACACCAGCGGGCCTGGGATTCCTGCAGGGATTCCAGCAGGTAGGTGTGTTCGCTGCCGATGATTTTGATCTCATAGAGGAGATTGTCGCCGGCAAGCAGATCCAGACCCCCTGGCTGGACACTGGGGCGGACTTCCAGGCGGCGGAGTTGGTGGCGGGGGCTAGGGCCGGGGCGGTGGATGCGAAAGCCCAGCACCTCCTGCACCAAGTCAATGGCATCCCCAGTCACAACCAGGGAATGGCGACCGAGACTGGGGAGAATCCCCTGGCTGATCAGCAGCCAACCGGCACCCCAAAAGGGGAGGGAAAAAGCGACAAAAACCAGCTTCAGCAAGCCGGGCGCCAGCACCAAGGCCGTCCCTGTCCAGAAGATCAGAAAGCTAAACCAAGCCACCGCAAACAAACTCATAAACAGTACCCCCCGCCCCTTCCTCTGGGGTGGCAGGCACAGTTGGGTGCCCTGGGGGAAAGACCGCAGTTGTATCCCCGCTGGGGGTAGGGTGATCATCCCCTGTTCCCGCTGCCGCAGCGCCGCCAAAGCCTCCTGGGCACTGGCAAAACGATATTCCAGCCGCGGATCCAGCAACCGCTGCAACCAACCCACCACCGGCAGACTCAAGGACACATAGGGTTCAAACTGCAGCCGCAACTCCTTCTCCGGCAGAGTATCGGGATCCCGACCGCTGGCCAGCGCCACCAGAGTAGCCCCCAAACTATAGAGATCGGAGGCAGGTACGGTTCGCCCACGGAACTGTTCCGGGGCAATGTAGCCGGCTGTTCCGGGGATTGTCAGGGTCATCGTCCCTTCCCCACTCAAGGGTTTGGCCTGCACAGCCCCAAAATCCACCACATAAACCTTGCCCTCCCCATCGAGAAGGATGTTACTGGGTTTGAGATCCCGATGGATCAGCGGTGGCTGTTGCCCATGCAAATAAATCAAAATCTCCAGCACCTGTTCGGCAATGGAGATGATCTCCGCCTCTGAAAAACGTCGCCCCTGCGCCAACCACTGCCGCAAACAAAGAGCCGGAATATAGGTCTGCACCAAAACTTTTTGCTGCCCTTCCCCCCAGTCAAACCCATCCACATAGCGCGGGATCCCGGGATGATTGAGCTGTTGCAGGATGGTCATTTCCCGTTCAAACAGTTTCCAGTCCTGCCAAGAGGGAGCCTCCGCCAGGGAGAACAACTTCACCACCACCTGCTGTTGGTTGGTGGCGTCAAGGGCCAGCAGAGTCACCCGCCCCGGGTACTGGCGCAGGATCTGCAGCACCCGATAGCGGTCCGCCATAACATCACCGGGCCGGGGGATCAGCATGGCAGCGCCGGGGTCGTCTCCAGCACTAGCTTACTGCGTTTGAGGGGATCGGGAATCGGGATCGGATAATCCCCCGTAAAACAGGCGGAGCAAAATTGCCCGGGATCCCGGCCTGTGGCGCGCAGCATCCCTTCCCAGCTCAGGTAGGCGAGGGAATCCACCTCCAGTTGTTGGGCAATGGCAGGGATAGAGAGCTGAGCGGCAATCAGATGCTCTTGGCTATCGGTATCGATGCCGTAGAAACAGGGGTGGGTGACTGGCGGGCTAGAGATGCGCATGTGCACCTCCGTTGCCCCCGCTTGCCGCAGAGCCTGGACAATTTTTTTGCTGGTGGTGCCGCGCACAATCGAATCATCCACCACCACCACCCGCTTCCCCCGCAGCACATCCGCCAATGGGGTCAGCTTCATGCGGATCCCCCGTTCTCGCATGGCTTGAGTGGGCTGAATAAACGTCCGCCCCACATAGCGATTTTTAATCAGCCCCTCCGTATAGGGGAGATTCAAAGCCCTGGCAAAACCGATCGCTGCCGGGATCCCGGAATCGGGCACCCCCATCACCCAGTCCACCTCCGCCGGGGCTTCCCGGGCCAATTGTTCCCCCAGGCGGGTGCGATAGCGATAGAGACTTTCCCCGTGCATGGTGCTATCGGGGCGGGCGAAATAGATCATCTCGAAAATACACAGCTTCGGGTTGGGGGTATGCCAGCGTTGGGAAGTGATCCCCGCTTCCGTGATCCAGACCAGTTCCCCCGGTTCAACGTCCCGCAAGTAATCCGCCCCGATAATATCCAGCCCACAGGTTTCCGAGGCCAGCACATAGCGGTAGGGCAACTGTCCCGCCCCCGCCCGCCCATCACTACACAGCAGCGCCCCCGGCACATCGGCCTGCTCATCCGGCAGACTCGAGTCCGCCTTCAGGATCCCCAACACCAGCGGGCGTACCCCATAGGGATCCCGCACCCCCATCACCCCCACCGGTGTGCCGATCACCAGACTGAAGGCCCCTTGGCAGCGGCGCACCGCCTGGATAATCCCTGGGCACCAGTCCAGACCCCCGTCCACCGCCTCAGCGATAGCATGGGCAATACACTCCGAATCCGTCGTCGCCACCAATTGCCGTTGAGTTGCTTCCAATTCCGCCCGCAGACTGGCAGTATTGACCAGATTGCCATTGTGGGCCACCGCCACCGGTCCTAGGCGAGTTTCCACCACCACCGGCTGGGCATTCACCACCCGACTGGACCCCGTCGTCGAGTAGCGGGTGTGCCCCACCGCGATCGATCCCTGCAACTGCTGCAAAATCGGTTCCGTAAACACCTGGGACACCAAGCCCATATCCTTGTGGACCCGGCAGAAATCCCCGGCAAACACCGCAATCCCCGCCGACTCCTGTCCCCGATGTTGCAGCGCAAACAAACTAAAATAAGCCAGCCGAGCCACGGGATCCCCAGGAGCGACAATACCGAACACCCCACAGGCTTCCTGGGGTCGATCCTGATCCTGTGTCATGCCCATCTGCTTGATCCCTGCCCTTTGCATTGTGGCACAGTATCGAGCCTGGCCCTAGGGCAATTCCACCGACGTTGGCTTAGAGGCATGGGTCAGGCCCCAGCCCAACTTTTCCCGCATAATGCGGAAGAACTCGTGCCGACGCAGGCGGATCAAATCCGTCGTCATCGGTGCCCGGCGCACCACCAAACGTTCCTGCGGCTGCAGATGACAACCGGCATTCCCATCCACCACCAGCATCAGCCGCTGTCCCCCCGCCGAGACCATCGTCACCAGCTCCGTATCCTCAAACACCAGCGCCCGGGAAGCCAAAGAATGGGGACAAATCGGGATCAACTGCAGCACCGGCACCCCCGGCGTCAACACCGGTCCGCCCGCCGACAGGGCATAGGCCGTTGAACCCGTTGGCGTTGCCAAAATCACCCCATCTGCCGCCACATCCAACGGCGAGTGTTGGCCGATTTTCACCTCAAAATGGCACATACTCGTCAGCGGCTCCCGGTGCAGCACCAACTCATTCAGCGCCAGCACCTCCCAAACCAGCTCACTCCCCCGCCACACCTGCACCTGCAACATACTGCGCCGATCCAAACGGTAGCGATCCGCCAGCACCGACTCCAGCGCCTCCCACAAATTGGGCAAATACCCCTCCGTCAAAAACCCCAAATGCCCCGTATTAATCGTCAACAGCGGGATCCCATGGGGAGCCAACTGCCGCGCCGCTGCCAGCACCGTCCCATCCCCCCCCAACACCAGACTAAAAGCCATCTCCCGCCCAAAATGAGGGGGAGCCAAAGCCTCAATGGGCGCCCGACACAAAGGGGATCCCGGAGCGGCAAAGCCCAGCAGCCCTCCCCAGCCTGGGGCGGCATGGACCTGCCAGTGGCGTTCCTGCAACCAAGCCATGGCCGCATGGGTGGCGCGGACCGCAGCCGGCTTAGTGTCATTAAAAATAATTCCCGCGATCCCTGGCTGCATGAGAGCGAACGTAAGCGTGCCTTATTTTACCAAGCCAGTTACTTTAGCCCTCTGGGGGCAGGAAAACTTGACGGATCCAACGGGCTGCCGAGCGCTGCAACCAGCGTTGGGCCAATTCCTGAGTGAACTCCAACAACTGGGGATGGGCCACAAGTTTCATCGCCAGCGGCAGCAGATTCAGAGGTTGGAAGGCAGGATTTTGACTGAGGATCTCCCAGAGCCGTTGCAAATGAGTCAGCGTCTCCCCTGCCCCCGAGCCACTCAGCACCGACTCCGCCAAATACTGGCGGATAAAAGCCCCCCGCTGGGACAGCAAGAAATCCGCCGCCTTTTCCAGGGATTGTTCCAGCTTAAAATCTTGACTATGGCTGGCATTGCGCAGGAGATTTTCCAGCCGCGTCCAGCGAAACTGCCCCCGATCAAACAACAACTCCCGCAGCGCCTCCCGCAACTCCGGCGCCGGGTCCGTCAGAATCCGCGTCGCCACATAGGGATAGGCCACCGACAACACCTTAAAGCTGGGATCAATGCCAATGGCAATCCCTTCCAACGTCAGCAACGAACGAATAATCAAGGCATAATAGGCCGGCACCCGAAAAGGATACTCATACATCACCCCAGAGAGCTTATCGGTGATGCTTTTGAAATTGAGTTCAGCCACCGGTGCCCCCATCGCTTCTGCAAAAACCTCAGCCAAAGCCGGAATAATCGGCGTCAGATCCGTCTCCGGAGTCAAGAACCCCAAATCCACATAATCCTGAGCCAACGCCGGAAAATCCCGATTCACCAAATGCACAATAGCCTTGAGCAGCCCGTAGCGATGGCGCACCTCCAGCGTACTCATCATGCCGAAATCAATATAAGCTAGGCGTCCATCCGGCATCGCCAACAAATTGCCAGGGTGGGGATCGGCATGGAAGAAACCATGCTCAAGCAACTGCTTCAACGAACAGTTCACCCCGATCTCAATCAGATGCCGCCCATCTAAGCCCGCAGCCTTAATTTTGTCCAAATGCGTCAGCTTTATTCCATCAATCCATTCCATCGTCAGAATACGACGGCTGGTATATTCCCAGTAGATTTTAGGGACATAGATCGAGCTATTTTGGTAGAGCTTAGCAAAAGTTTCGGCATTTTTACCCTCTTGGATGTAATTCATTTCCTCATAGAGCTTGCCGGCAAACTCATCTACGATCCCCACCAGGTCGCTGCGCAGCTTGAATCGTTTTTTCAGCCAGGCCATCCCCTGCCGCACCAGATACATATCCAAGGAGATTTGCTCAATCAAATCTGGCCGCTGCACCTTAATAGCTACCTTCTTGCCATTGTGGAGATAGCCCTGGTAGACTTGTCCCAAACTGGCAGCAGCAATGGGAGATTCACCGATTTCTCGATAGATTTGTGCTGGGGGTAGCCCCAATTCTTCCTCGATGATTTGAAACGCCAAAGCATTATCGAAAGGGGGCAGTTCATCCTGAAGCTTCGTCATCTCCTCCAAAAACAGAGGCGATAACAGATCCGGTCGGGTGGACAGGGCCTGCCCGATTTTAATGAATGCTGGTCCTAGCTCGGTCAAGATTTCCCGCAGCCGCCGGGCATGGAGAGGGCGTCGTTGCTGCTCAATGCCCCGCCAGCGGTCCCAATGCACCCACAGCAACAGGTGCACAAAGGGCCAAATCACCTCAATCACCCGTCGCAGCAAGATTCCCCACTTGCCCTGGTACTGACGGGCAAGCTGCTGCGGGTCATAAACAGGGGCATCCACAGCAACCGCATGGGAACGGGTCAAGGTGATGCGAGGGGTCTGCTCCGCTAGGGGATCAAGTACGGCAGTCATTATCCTCTCCAGGCACCTTTGCAACATATCTTAACTAACCCCTTGGCGTCCGGTAAACCATCTGCTAGCGGGGGGCGATGCCGTTGACCTGGGATCCCTGAAGACAGATGAAGGCAATAGACAAGTTTGCTGAAAGTTTGCTAGAGTAAGAATTGACCTCGAGGGGCTGTAACGGTTTCGACGGGGTGGTGAACCAAAACGCTTGATGCAGGTCGGGACTGGGCTAATCCCGTTATCAACTGGCTCACAACAGTACGTGCGAACAACGTCGTACCTTTTGCTCGTAAGGCTGCCGTTTTGGCTGCTTAAGACTCTCTAGAACGAGTTCGAGCGCTGTATCACGACTCCGTTAAGTGATATGGCAACCCCTAACGGATGCGGCTTCCTGAGATTCCTGGGGGGTAAGGAAGCTTAAGGGACAACCCAGGCATCCTACCGCTGGGGATAAGTAGCGGTTCCTGTCCCTGGGGTGATAGGGACTAAGCCTGTGAAGGAGAGTGTTTCCAGTACCCACTTCGGACACGGGTTCGACTCCCGTCAGCTCCATTGTCTTTGCTTTGGGTACTTCCCGGTAGCTTGCTTGAGAGCGTAGGCTTAGT
>JAUQVP010000045.1:15545-21003 GCA_039794745.1 Thermostichales cyanobacterium HHBFW_bins_127
CTGCTCATGTCACCTTGCCTTTGAGCTTGAGCTCAGGAGGCCTACGGGCGTTGAGCATTGGCTAGGCTTGAACTAGCTTGAATGGATGAGGAAGTGGGGGTGGCTGAGGCTGTGACCAAGGTTGCCGAGGTGCAGCTTGCAGGTTGATGGGGCCAGGTTGACTAGGTTGATTTATTGGGGTTTATTGGGGGGCTGGCCGGACTTACAGTTAGTCATTGCCATTGCGACTGCCACGGATCCCTCACCCCCTGCCTCTCTCCTAGGGCGGGAGAGTTTGTATTTGTTTGTATTTGGAATGGCTAGGGGTGGAGCAGAGCTGAACCCTCACTGGGCAGATGCTAGCCCAAGCTCCCTGCCCATGCATGGAAAACCCTGACTAGGGGATTTTGACCTAGCCCAGAGCTGGACTTGTAACGGCGTTGTCGAAGCTTTAGCCCCTCAAGCTTAAACCCTGTCAGGGATGGGGCTGAATTAACTAAAATGTAAAGATACTTCATGATTGGCTGAACTATGGTGACGGCGGTGGCTTCCCGGTTACAGGCTTTGCAGGAACTGCTGGGCCAACAAGGGGTAGATGCCTATGTGGTACCTTCGGCAGATGAGCATTTGAATGAGTATGTGCCGGAAGCTAAACAACGGCGCGCCTGGGTGAGTGGCTTTACGGGATCGGCAGGGGATTTGCTGGTCACCCGCACGGGAGCTTATCTGTTTGTGGATGGACGCTATTTTGAACAGGCAGATCGAGAGGTAGACCCGCGGCAGATTCAGATACATAAATTGGGCCAACCGGAACATAAATCCTTAATCGAACAAATCCAAGCCCTAGCCCAGGGATGCCCCTACCGGGTGGCCTTCGACCCGTTTACGGTGGATGTGGCTACCTATCGGGAGTGGCAAAAGCAGGTGCCGCTGGTGGAGTGGCTACCGGTGACAGGAAATTGGGTGGATGCGATTCGGGGGGAGGTGCCGGCCTGTGATACGGCGCCGGTTTATAAGGTGCCGGCCCTGTGGACCGGGGGGTCGGTGGCGGACAAGCTGACCCAGGTGCGGGAACAGATGCGCCAGCGGGGGGCAACGCTGCTGCCGGTGACAAAGCTAGACCAAATCGCCTGGCTGTTGAATCTGCGGGGGGCAGATATTGCCTATAACCCGGTGTTTATTGCCTATGGGGTGGTGGGGCTGGAGCAGGCTTGGCTGTTTACCAATTTGGAACGTGTTCCTCAGGAGATCCAAGCGGAGCTGCGCCCCTATGTGCAACTCCACCCCTACCAAGACTATGAGCGGGTGTGGGCAGCACTGGCGGCGGGATCCCGGATCTGGTTGGCGCCGCACCAGACGACGGTGGGCACTTGGCAGGTGGCGGCGGCAGCTAACCCGGTGTGGGTGGAGGGGTTACATCCGATTGAGGGGTTGAAGTCACGCAAGAGTCGGGCGGAATTGGCGGGGATGGAGGTGGCTAATCTGAAGGCTAGTCGCGCCAAGACCCGTCTGATCCATTGGTTGCTGCAGCAGGTGCAAGCGGGCTACACCCTGACGGAGGCAGGGGTGGCGGCGCAGTTGGAGCAGTTCTACCGCCAGGAGGAAGGGTTTTTGGGGTTGAGCTTCAACACGATTGCTGGGGCTGGGGCGAATAGTTCGATTGTTCACTACGGCACTCCCGATCCCCACCGCCCTCTGGGCCGGGGAGAACTGCTGCTGCTAGACTCCGGCTGTCAGTTCTGGGGTGGCACCACGGACGATACCCGCACCCTGATTCTCGGGGATGCCGATGGGGTGCAGCGGGAACGCTATACGCGGGTTTTGCAGGCCCATATCAACTGTGCCCGGCAGGTGTTTCCCCAGGGGACGGCGGGGCATCACTTGGATGGAATTACTCGCTGGCAGTTGTGGCAGGTTGGGTTGGATTACAACCATGGTACAGGGCATGGGGTGGGGGCCTTTTTGAATGTCCATGAGGGGCCTAATGGTATTCACAAGAAGGCATCTCACCCCCTAGAGCCGGGCATGATCACCAGTATTGAGCCGGGCTACTATGAGCCGGGCTGGGGAGGGATCCGGATCGAAAATCTCTATCAGGTGGTGGAGGTGCCGCGGCAGGATTGCCCGAGCCATTTGCCGCAAAGCTGGTGTGGCTTTACCAGTCTCACCTATATTCCCCTTGATCCCCGTTTGATTGTCTGGGAGTTGCTGACGCCGGAGCAAGCTCAGTGGGTGAAGGACTACCATGCTCAGGTGTACCAGCGCTTGGGACCCACTTTGCCGGGGGATGTGGCGGCGTGGCTGGAGGATTACCTCGGCTGATGGATCAGCGGGATCTGGCCTGGCTAGGGGATGCGGTGCTGGCGCTCTACGCCCGCCAATGGCTGGTGAACCAAGGGATCCCGATGGGGGCGACGCGCCATGAGCAGTTTGTCCACTTAACCTGTAATCAGTTTTTGTCGGGGTTGGGGGAACCGACCCAGGTGGAAGCGCTGATCGGTAGGATTTACTGTGAACAGGGGCTGGAGGCGGCCTTTCGACACATTGAAGCGCAACTGCTGCCCTTGTACTTGCGCCAACGCCGCCAGCGCTGAATTATTGCCCAAAAACTCGCCGAGCTTCTTCCACCAACTCAGGGGTAATGTACTCGCAGTGGCGCTCCAGGGCAAGCTTCTCGATATTCTGCCGGGCTTGGGGACGGGCAAAAAAAGGGATGTTGCGCAGCATTGCCTCTGCCTCCGCTGTCCAAATCGGGGATCCCTCGTCCATCAACCCATGCGCAGTAGTCCCTTCACTTGTTGTAACATAGGCTGATCCCCAGGTAGATAGGTGAGGACCAATTGTTCGCCGGAGGGGAAGTGGATGTAGCTGTAGCCAAGGTTGTCGATGGGCAAATGGGCTGTCCACCGCCGGGACGGGATCCCCCGCAGGGCCCGCGCCAATACCTGGGAGGAGGAACTCAGGTAAAAGACCCCCCGCTGCCGAGCCGTCACTAAGGACCCGGCGGCCGACTGGGGGGGATCCCAGTAGGTGAAGGTTTCTTGGGGGTAGGCTGTCCAGCCTGCCTCTTTGAGGAGGGTTTCGATCGGGGGGGCGCTGCTCTCGGGGCTGACGTAGAGCCATTGGTCACGCTTCTGTTTGGGTTCCTGGACAAGAGCCAGGGCAAATTCGCCGCTCGGCGGCAGGCTCTGGGGCCAAGGCAGAGGCTGCCGGGCCAGCCACCGCTGCCAGGGATCCCAAAGCCAGGCGGGTAAGCGCTGTTGCTCCTGTTGCCAGGTCAGAGCCAGGCTTTCCCCGGCCAAAAAGGCAGTCGGCTGGGGGGGCAAATGTTTCAAAAGACTAGGACGATGGCGGGATCCCAGAGCTGGTGTGGCGATGCTTCCCCTTAGGGTGATCCCTTGCCCGGAAACCCCCAAGCTCAGGTAGCGCTGCCCCCGCTCAAACCACCACCCGATCTGCCCCGCTTGCCCCTTGGGCATCCGCTCCCACTCGGGATCCCGCAGCAGCCGATGTTGGGGTCGTTCCCAGGTGTCAATGCTGGTGAGGATGCAGTCGGGGTTGCTGCTGATCAGCACATATTCATCCCCCAGGGCAGCCGTAGCCACCTCCCCCAACCCTTCCAGAGGAAAACTGACCACCTGCACCCCCTTGTAAGTTGTCAGGGACAGGGGGGATCCCGCCAGGTCTTGGCTGAGCCAGAGCAGATTCAAGAATTGATTGGAGCGATCCAGATGGCGGGTAGATAGAACCAGCAAAAAATCCTCCCCCAAACGGGCATAGGCCACTTGGGATCCCAGCCAGGGGAAGATGTCTTGCTGGGGGCGGAGGTAGGTTTGCTGCCAGAGGGCATGAAAAGGACTGCTGCCTTCTAGCCAATGCTGCCAGTCATGGGTTTGGCGGCGGCGCAAGGGCGGGGGTGTCAGGGTTTGCAGCCAGGCGATCACCTTGGGCAGCGGTGCCGTTAGGATCACGGCCTGATCGACTCGGTCGGGGATCAACTTCATGATCTCGGGGATCCCGGGCTGGTGCCAGAGCAGGGCTAGGGGGCTTTGCCACAGTAGCCAGAAGAGTAACAGAAGGGTTCCTAGGCCGATTGAGGTCAGTAAGCCGATCACCCCTTGGCGCAGGCCGATTGCTTTCATGCTCCTCTCCACACCTCTCCCGCCAATCCTACCCTATAGGCTCTATCCGTTTCTCAGTGGTTTGAGGGGTTCTGCCGCGGGCGAGGTTGGCCACTCCCCCGCAGGGGCTTGTCTGCAGCTGATAACTTATAGCAGGTTCTGGGTGACTGATCGGCATTGCCAGTGCCCAGCCATCGACAATTTCCCGCCCAGTCCAAGATACCCAGCAAACCTTTTACCGAACAGGTGCCTCTCACCCTTGAATTACTGATGGCAATTATTGTCAATCCAATACTATCCAATGCTATTGGAAAGCAATTTTGCCCCTCGTCTTTCTCAATCATTCCATAAAATCAATTCAATCAATCCAAGTTATGCCAAATTATGCCAAATTATGCCAAATGAGGCAAAATAAATTGGTTAGGTATGCTTGTTCAATCAGTTAGCGATATTATTCTAGTCATTTCGATTGAGACAAATCCCTCACCTCCTTCGGGCAGTGTGGCACTAAATCCGTTTTTCTATTAGGAGAGGGATCCCGGTTGGAAATAACAGCATCAGATAAATGACTTAATGTTGGACAATCCAGCGCACCAGCCAGGGAACCACCACAATCACACTGATCAAACGAGCTAAATGCATCACCATCACCGTCGTGCCCTGGGCGCCCATATCCAAGGCAATTAAACTCATATCGGAAATGCCACCCGGGGCCGTGCCCAAAATGGCTGTCAACCGCTCCACCCCCAGCCAGCGGGAGATCATCACCCCCGATAACACCCCCGTACTAATGGCAATCACGGTACAAATTAAAGCCGGCCGCCACAACTCCCGTAACCCCGACACCGTCTCCAAGGTCAAGCGGGATCCCAAGATAATCCCCAGTCCCACCTGCAGGACAAAACGAGTAGCGGGTGGCGGGGTAGGAACGGCAATAGTACCACACATATTGACCAGTCCCACAGCCACCATCGAGCCTACCAGTGCCCCGGCAGGAATCTTGAGTTTGAGGGCAACGATTGCTCCTGCCAGAGCAATCACAATCGTCCAGGCATAGTTAATCCACACAGACATAGGGAGCGGGCAGGCTGTCTTTTCTAGTATGGACTTTCCCGAGGCTAGGATAAAGCTAGAACCTCTGTCTCGGTTGTCGCCATGAGCGACGAGGAAAAATTCGACCGCCTTGCTGCTGCCATCGAACGCATGGCCACTGCCGTTGACCAGCGGCTGGGATCTTTGGAGCGAGCCCATTTGGGGTTGGTGGCTCAGGTGGGGATCCTGGCTGATATTACCCGCCAAGTGGTGACCCAACTGGACACTCTGGCTCAACAGCAAGCGGCCCTGGCCCAACAACAAGC
>JAUQVP010000046.1:0-20691 GCA_039794745.1 Thermostichales cyanobacterium HHBFW_bins_127
ACCACCTCTTGTCGCACTGCTGTCAAAAAGTCTTTGACTCCACCGCCTGCCGCTTGGCCGATCAGCTGCAGGTCAGCTTCATCCAGACTGAGAAAAACCTGCCCATTCGCTTCCCGACTTCGTGTTACATAGTCAACTAAAAGTCGGTTCCATGCTTGGTAGGGATTCATGTCCTAGGGGCAGTTCTGGCAATTAGTTCTAGATTAAAGTCTATTGAACCGGTCAACAAGTCCTAGGGAGTTTTGAGCGCCAAAAGGGCTTGTACCTCGTCGGCATGGTAGGAGCTACGGGTGAGGGGGGAAGCCACCACCTGCACAAATCCCATGGCTTCCCCGGCGGCCTGCCAGGCACGAAACTGATCCGGATGGATATAGGCGGCAACCGGAAGATGCTTAGGGCTAGGAGCCAGATACTGTCCAATGGTGAGAATATCGCAGCCCACCCGCCGTAAATCCTCCATGGTGGCGAGCACTTCTGCTTCCGATTCCCCCAATCCGACCATGATCCCTGATTTGGTGAAGATGGCCGGGTTGAGTTGCTTGCAGCGGGCGAGCAATTCTAGGGAGCGCTGGTAGTCTCCCTGGGGACGCACCCGCCGATACAGCCGCGGCACCGTCTCGGTGTTGTGATTAAGTACCGTTGGGGCTGCTGCCACAATCGTTGCTAAAGCCTCCCAGTTGCCACAGAGATCCGGGATAAGTAGCTCAATGGTTGTTGCCGGCATCCGCCGCCGCACCGCGGCCATACAGGCCACAAACTGACTCGCCCCACCATCAGCCAGATCATCGCGGTTAACGGAGGTAATCACCACATGGCGCAGTTGCAATCGCTCAACTGCTGCCGCCAGCCGCTCTGGTTCTGTGGGATCAAGAGCTAAGGGTCGTTTGGTGAAATCAATGTCGCAGTAGGGACACGCCCGCGTACAGGCAGGACCCATAATCAAAAACGTAGCCGTCCCCCGCCGAAAGCATTCCCCTAAATTGGGGCAAGCGGCCTCTTCGCAGACCGTATTCAGGTTCAGGTCCCGCAGCAAATTTTTGACCGCACCCACCTGTTCGCCCTGGGGTGCCGGCACCCGTAGCCAAGCTGGTTTGGAAACAGAAGCAGGAGAGTTCACGGGCAAGTTCCTAGTCAGAGCTAAAATTGTAACTACATTGTCGGTTAAAATGTGCTCTCCTCAGCGTACACCAGTCCCCCGTTCCCCTATGCCTGACAGCCCTGCTCTGCACCATGTGCTGGTGGTCAAAGACCGAAATGGCCCCAAGGCCTATTGGCTGACGGCGCCCATGTACACCCTAGGACGGGAGATGAATAACAGCATCCGCCTCGATTCCCCCTTTGTATCCCGCTACCACGCAGTCCTGGTGAAAATGCCCGCCCCCCAAGCTCCAGGAGGATTTGTCTACCAGCTGATCGATGGAGACACGGAGGGCAACCCCAGTACTAACGGCGTGGCGGTCAATAATCGCCGGGTGGACTACCACGATCTCCAAGATGGGGATGAAATTCGCTTCAGCGCTGATGTCACCGCCCACTATATCCTGCGGGAAGTCAGCCTAGATACGATCCTGTCCACCTACGAACATACGGAAATTGCCCTAGAAACCCAACCCTAAACTTACCTAAACTTTTGGATCCCTAGCAGCGGAGGTTGGATGCAGTTCTTATAATGCCACTAAAGTCTGTTACCTGCGGAGTTCCATGGGTCATCTGCTCAAGGCCTTGATAGGGCGCTGGTTTGCCGTTGCTCTCCTGGGGACGCTGCTGCTCACCCCCGGGATCCCCTCGGTGGCAGCTAGTTGGGGGGAAGGGCATAAGTTGGTGGCAACCGCTTGGGCCTTGGTGGATCGGGCCTATGTGGATCCCACGTTTAACCATCACAATTGGTGGTCGGTGCGGCAAAAGGTTTTGCGGCAACAGTTCGATACCCTCCAGGATGCCTACCAGGCGATTGAAACCATGCTGGCGGTTCTCGATGACCCCTTTACCCGCTTTTTGGACCCGGATCACTACCGCACCCTCCAGTCCAATACCTCCGGAGAACTGAATGGGGTGGGGCTGCAAATTGTCATTGATGACCAGCAACGGCTGACGGTGGTTGCTCCCATGGCGGGATCCCCGGCGGAGCGGGCGGGATTGCGACCGAATGATCACATTCTGGCCATTGACCACCAGCCCACCCAGGGATGGACCCTGGATCAGGCGGCAGAAAAAATGCGCGGCCAACCGGGGGAGCCGGTAGTTTTGCAGGTGGAGCGGGAGGGGGCAGTTTTTGAGGTGAGTTTGATTCGGGAAGCCATCCCCATTCATGCGGTGGCCAGTCGCTGGCTCACACCCGAGCAAGTCCAGTACATTCGTCTGACCCAGTTTAACGGCAATGCGGTGGCGGAGGTGGCAGCAGCGATTCAAGCGGGAGAGCAGCACCATGCCCAGGGCTACATCCTCGATCTGCGCAATAACCCGGGCGGCTTGCTGCAGGCAGCCATTACCATTGCCCAAATGTGGCTAGATAAGGGAGATATTGTCTTGGTCACCGATCGCCATGGTATTCAAGACAGCATCAGTGCCACCCACCAGGATCAACCCCTCCTCACCCGCGCCCCCCTAGTCGTCCTGGTCGATCAAGGCACCGCCAGCGCCAGCGAAGTCCTCGCGGGATCCCTGCAGGATAATCATCGGGCTCTTCTGGTGGGATCCCGGACCTTTGGGAAGGGGTTGATTCAGTCCCTGTTTGATTTACCGGATGGTTCTGGGTTGGCGATTACCACGGCTCGCTATTTGACCCCGAGTGGGCGGGATATTCACAAGCAGGGGATTGAGCCAGATCGGGTGGTGGTGCAGGAGCCGTTACCTGCAGATCAAATTGGCACGGCAGCAGATCAGCAGTTTCAGGTGGCTCTGCAGATGCTGCTGACTCAGCTAGGGGGATCTTAATGCTTTTTTCTGCAGGCGGCTGGGGATTTGACTCCGGGGGGCGAGCATCTGCTCTAGGCCATGTCAGACCCGCAGCCGGGGGAAGCAAGTATGGGTTTAGGAGTGTTTTTACCCCCGCTGCCAAGATGAGGAAGCCCATCAAGACTGCAAGGCGGCTTGATATTTATAGTCCTTATCAAATCAAGAAAAATCCATTTTCTAAATCCCCCTCTCCACCTTTGGCAGAAGAACTGGGGGTGAGGGATCTGTTTTAGCTTCTTCGGCGGGGATCCCGGCACCCTACCCTTTAGGGTGGGTGTCGGGATGAGAGCCAGGGGCGCTGAGGGGGTACCGCTACGCGGAAGCAAGCTACGATGCCCCCGAAGTGTCCAAATCAGGGGAATCTTGCTGCTCAATGTACCGCCTTAAAACAGAGACGGTGACACCGCCACAACCGGCAAGAAAATACGACTCGTTCCACAAGACTGACTTCCAGTAAAACTTGTTGACCCCCTCTGCAAATTGGGTTCTCAGTCTGCGACTAGAAACAGACTTCAAGTTGCTGATGAACTTCTGAAACCGAGCGACCGCTTGGAACAAAATCGTCTTTCATCAATCAGCGTGGGTTGAAAGTACTACACTGATTGTATGCGCACAGCCTACCAATATCGATTGCAGCCGACCTACGAACAGCAGTGTCTGATCAGCCGCTGGCTCGATATGTTGCAGCATCAGTACAACCAGTTGCTGGCAGATCGTTTTGACTGGTGGGAGATGAACCGCTGCCCGGTGAATGCTTGCCCACTGGTGGCGAGTATTGCTGAGCCACGGGAGCAGCCCAACTACTACAGCCAGAAGCGGTCATTGGTGCCGTTGAAAGGTGAGCGCCCTTGGTACAACGAGATCCATTCCCAGGTTCTTCAGGACATGGTGAAGCGGGTCAATCTGGCTTTTGAGCGATTCATTAAAGGGGATAGTTCGGGCAAGCGTAGCGGTAAACCTCGGTTCAAGGGGCAGCACCGCTACCGCACGTTCACCTATCCCCAGGCAAGCCACGACTGGATTGAGGGCAATCGGGTCAATCTGCCCAAGATTGGGGCGGTAAAGTTCATCTGCCATAGACCACTGCCGGAGGGGTTTGACCTCAAGACTGTGGCGGTAACGCTCAAGGCTGATGGCTGGTACATCACGTTCTCCCTTGAAGACAAGGCGGTGCCAGAAGCCGCCCTGCCTGAGGTTATCCCGACTGAGGCCAACAGCTTGGGCGTGGATGCTGGGTTGGAGTACTTCGTCGCCTGTTCAGATGGCACCACGAAAACACCGCCCAAGTTCTACCGCCATGCTGAAAAGAGGCTGGCCAAGCTTCAGGCGAAGCGTGAACTAAGGCCCAAAGGGTCGAAGGCACGGCGTAAGCTCAATGCCAAAATCGCCAAGCTGCACCAGCGCATTGCTAGGCAGCGGCGACAATGGCATTTTGAGACCGCTGGCGAGTTGGTAAGCAAGGCTGATGTGATCTTTGTCGAGGATCTACAGGTCGCCAACATGACCCGCCGCTGCCAGCCGAAGCGGGGTGAAAGTGGTGAGTTTCTGCCCAACGGTCAAGCGGCAAAGTCTGGCTTGAACAAAAGTTTTGCTGATGCTGGGATAGCTGGGTTCTTAAACGACATACTTCCGTACAAAGCTGCGAAAGCTGGGCGGTTGGTTGTGAAGGTTAACCCCGCTGGCACGTCCCAGCATTGTGCAATTTGCCTGAACCTATCTGAGCGCTGGCATGATTGCCCCCAGTGCAGGGCGTCTATGCCGCGAGATGTGAACTCTGGGATACTCATCAAAAAAGTGGGCCTGGGGCATCGGCTCACGATAAAACGCGAAGGTCGAAAGACTGGAGAAGCCCGCGCCGTACCCCCTAAGTGGTCGGCGTCGGGAGTATGTCACCCAGAAAGAATGTGACTTTGGCATCAACCATGCTGCTAGCCGTCAACGGCACCCTCATGCGCGGGCTCCCCCTCAACCCCAACCTACTGGCCGTCGGTGCCACCTTTGTTCGGGAAGACCACACCGCCCCCTGCTACCGCCTCTGGAGCATCCATGACCACTACCCCGCCATGATCCGGGATCCCCAAGGGGGGGCCAGCATTGCCCTGGAACTGTGGCAGATTTCCCCTTCAGGACTGGTCTGTGTCCTCGAGCAAGAACCCCCCGGTCTCAGTATCGGCCGTATCCAACTGGCCTCTGGCGACTTGGTGTTGGGGGTGCTCGGGGAACCCTGGATCTGCCAAGGACAGCCAGAAATCACTTCCTACGGCGGCTGGCGTAGCTATATTGAGCAAGCTAAGTGACTTTTTCAGCCGGGATCCCTGAAGTTATTCTCTTATCAAACTAAACTTGGTGAAGCTTGCACAGCACTACCGACAGTGGCTAAGTCCGTCAGAACTTTTGCCGTCCCCTACCCGTAGATGGGGCTGATCCTGAAAAAAATGTCGGTAAATGGCAATAAATCCAACGTTTAGTCTTTACGAAATGCCGCTTCTGTTGGTATGACTAAGGAGCAGCAACCCGCTTTGGCCTATGCAAACTCCCTCGGACAACCAAGATGCGGTCGGTCGCTTCCTGAAAACCATCGGCCGCTACAGTCTGCTCACCCCAGCCCAAGAACTGGAATTGGCCCAACAGGTGCAAGCTGCCATGGCCCTGCGCGCCAGCCAAAAACCCCGAGAATCCCTGGAAGCTTGGGCCGCCCGCCTCGGCCGGGATCCCCAGGAGTTACGGCGGATTCTGGAAGCCGGGGATCGGGCCAAGCAAAAGATGGTGGAATGCAACTTGCGTTTGGTGGTCTCCATTGCCAAGCGCTACCGCAACCGGGGGTTGCCGTTTCTGGATTTGATCCAGGAGGGGACCTTGGGGCTGACCCGGGCTGTGGAAAAGTTTGACCCCACCCGCGGCTACAAGTTTTCCACCTATGCCACTTGGTGGATCCGCCAGAGTGTCAACCGGGGGCTGCAAAACAAAGGGCGGATGATCCGGCTACCGGCCCACATGTACGAAAAAGTCTCCCAGGTCAAGCGCTGCTACCGGGAACTCTCCTCCAGCCGCGGCTCCCGCCCGGATCCCCAGGAAGTGTTTAATCAGTTGCAAATCGGTAAAAACTATCGGGACTTGATCACCCGTCACATGGGGGAGATTCATTCCCTCAATACCGCCGTCGGGGACGAAGACGGCACGGAATTGCAGCATTTTATCCCCGATGACCAGCATGACCCGGTGGAACATCTGTTGCGCCAAGCTTACACGGAAGAGGTCCACTATTTGCTAGAGCAGTTGAGCGAGCGGGAACGGCAGGTGATCGATGCCCGCTATGGCTTTGATGGGGGCGAGGGCCTGACCCTACGGGAGATCGGCGAACACATCGGCTTATCCCGGGAACGGGTGCGACAAATCGAACGACGAGCCCTGCGCAAGTTAAAGCGGCTGCATGCGGAGTATGCTAATCCCATCGCCCGTCCCCAGCCACCCCATGAATGACACCCCCCACCTCAGCCTTGCCCGCAAAATTGCCTATGGACTAGGAGATTTCGGCACCGCCATCGCTGCCAATATCCTGGTTTTCTTTCTCCTGCCCTTTTTCACCGGCGTTGCCGGGATCCCGGCGGGGCTGGCGGGCAGTTTGATTATGGTTGGCAAAGCTTGGGATGCCATCAATGATCCCCTGATCGGCATGCTCAGTGACCGCACCCATCATCCCTTTGGTCGCCGCCGCATCTGGATGCTGCTGGGATCCCTGCCCTTGGCCTTGAGCTTTATTATGCTCTGGTGGATCCCGGGGACTGGGCTGGGCCTATTGATTTATTATGGGGTGGCATTGTTACTGTTTCATACCTTTTATACGGCGGTGAATTTACCCTATTCGGCACTGATGCCGGAATTAACCCCCGACTACGATGAACGTACTAGCCTGACGAATATTCGCTTTGCCTTTTCCATCGGCGGTAGCTTACTGTCTGGGATCTTTTTCCTGCCTATTGTCAATCTTTGGGATCCCGATCGGGCGGCGGGCTATTTGGGCAGTGGTATTTTTTGGGGGCTATTGGGGTTGGGGACGCTGCTGATCTGTATTTTTGCCATTCCGGAAAAGCCTCGTCCTGTTGAGGGATCCCGACCGGTGTGGCAGGAGCTGAGGACGGTTTTTGCCAATCCCAGTTATCGTTATGTGGTGGGGATTTATCTGTGTGCTTGGTTAGGGGTTCAGTTTACGGCGAGTATTATTCCTTTTTTTATTACCCATTGGATGGGGTTGGCGGATGTGTGGATTAGCTATGTGATTTTGGCGGTGCAGGGGACAGCCTTTTTGATGTTGTTTGTGTGGAATCAGGTGTGTCGGCGCACGGATAAAAAAAAGGTGTATTTGGCGGGTATGGGTTTGTGGTTAGTGGCTCAGGTGGGGTTATTTTCCCTGCAGCCGGGGCAGCAGGTGTGGATGTTGGGGCTGGCGGCATTGGCGGGGATGGGGGTTTCCGTGGCTTACCTGATTCCCTGGGCCATGATCCCGGATGTGATTGATGCCGACGAGCTAGAGACAGGACAGCGGCGGGAAGGGATTTACTATGCTTTTATGGTGTTTTTGCAAAAAATGGGGCTGGCTTTGGGACTGCAAGGGATTGGCTGGATTCTGGATGCTGCCGGTTTTCTCCCTTCCGTAGCGGGAGCAGCCCCGCCCACCCAACCGGAGTCTGCCCTTCTGGCCATTCGCCTGGCCATTGGTCCCATTCCGGCTCTAGCCTTGGCAATTGGCATGGTGTTGGCCGCCCTCTACCCCCTCAGCCGCCAGCGCCACGCCCACATCCGCCAAGCCCTAGCCCGGCGCTAATTCCCCTTCACCTTTCGCAATAAAGCCAGACAGCCGCCCCCAAATGGGGGATTATTAAAATATAATTAAGTTTTGGGGGTAGCTATGGCGACATCCACTATGCGAGATCCGCCGCGGATTGCCTATGAGCAACGGCAGGTGCATGTGCGTCCTGAGCAGGCGGCGGTGGCGGCTCAGGTTTTACGTTCTTTGGGGGTCTCTACCTACTGTTCCCGCTTAGGTCAGATCAAGGCGGTGATTCGCCTAGGCAAAAAAGGAGCAGCAGACCGGGTCTCCATCCATCAGGTGGAAATGCGGTTTGCCGACCTGATGCTACAACGGGCCTGGCTGGAGATGTGCTGGCGCCTACCGGCGGTGCGTCCCTAGGAGCCGGTGCCGGCGGGGTTGCGGCGCTGTTCTTTCTGGCGACGGGCAGCTTTGACGATGTCTTCGCTGACGGATTTGGCTTGCTTGAGCCGTTCCTGGGCACTCTGAAACAAACTCAGATCTTTCTTCACCTGCTCCCGAGCAAAACCGTAGCTCTCCGCCATCAAGCTGATAAACCGCTCCTGGGGATCCCCGAGGCCGCTGGGGGCAACTAGTTGGAAGGCAGAGAACAGGCCGATGAGGAGAATGCGGGTGTAGTGGTATTTGGGGTCGGCAATCCGATTCAGGATTTCCTGGAGTCCGTGGCGATCTTGGGCTTCTGGCAGGCGTTGTAGCAGTAGCCAGCCGTTGTGGGGGTCGGCTTGGAGCAGCTCGGTGAGCTTTTGGGCATCCTCCTGGAGCACTTCCGGTTTCAGTTGCAGGGCCCGGCACATGGCGGTGAAAATGGCAGGGGCTTGGTCGGGCACGGGGTAGCCCTCAAGTAGGGTCTGGGTGACGGTCACGACCCCAAGGGCAAAGAAGGGATCGTAGCTGAAGGCTTGGTTGACGGTATCGAGGTGCAGTTCCACCAGCAATTCTTCCACCACCCGCCGGTAGAGGGGATGGATCGGACGGGGATACAGCTTCAGGAAAGCCGACTTGGTGGCAGAAAAGGGACGGGTCACGGCAGTAATAAAGAAAGCGTTAATTTCTATTGTCGGTTTTCTCAGCGGCTTAAGCAAGCCTAGACTGAGGTGTGGCGTTTGCGAGCTTGTTTGGGGGAGACCTGCACCTGCTCAAGGCCGCTACGAATCAGCTCTCGCTCCAGCAATGCCAAAAAGCGCCGCCGGTCACTGCTCCTGACCACAGCCAAATGGTGGGCTTCAGCCAAACTGACCGGATATCCCTGCCCTTTCTCCACTTGCGCCAGCACCATCCCTAAGCTCTGGGACAACATCTCGGCATCTTTGGCTAGCCAAGCGGGAAACTCCAGCCGCGCCACTTCCTTGCCCCCATGCACATAGCAGGCATATATCCGCTGCTCCCCATACAAGCTGTTAAGTCGGGATCCGGAAATCCACAGGGAGCTGGCTTGGCCGGGCTGCAAAATCTCAGCCCACAGATGGCGATCCTGCAAACCCCAAAAGGGATCCTCTGCTTCCCCGCGGCGCAAATAGCCCACTACCTCCCGGCTGCGGGGAACGCTCACATACCCCAGAATCGGGATCCTGGCTTGTTGCAACTGTGCCATCCACCCCAACCAGGGCTGCAGACAGCGGCGTTGCACTTCCTGGGCCAATCCTTCCAAACCCCAAGCCAACAGGGATCCATCCACCAAGGCGATCTGAGGGATGTTATCTTGCTGGGCCAGGGCCGTTTCCGCCAGCAGTTGGATTTCTTGCAGGCTGCGTTGCCAAGCCAGGGCTGTTTCCCCATCCAAATCGCCGGTCCAATCCGTTTGTTGGGCCGATTGATGGGCCGGTTGTTGGGCCAGCAGGTAAGGGACACTGCGCAACAGTGGGCGCTGCCCCGTGCCATAGGTCAAACTCACCAGACCCACGTTGATTAACATGCAGGGGAACAATTCATGGTGATTGATGCTGAGCTGAGAGCCATCCGCAGCTATCACCCGATGGGGAAGCGGGGTAGGCTTCACCCCAACCCCCTCCCCCTCAGGACAAGCATAACTATACCCCGGCGGATCCCCAGATGTAAGCCAGGCCTCGGGATCCCGGAGCCACTGTTGGTAGCGGTGGAGGAGGAGGTGGAGGCGGTGGTGGCGGCTACGGGAGGCTTGGCGCAGTGCTTGGCTGAGGGCAGTCACCTGAGCGCTCAGTTGCATCAGATCCAGCAAGATCCAGCACCCCGTCAGACCTACTCAGAGCTCGTAAGTTAGTAAGCCAGGGTGGAGAGAGTTTGTTCCAGGTAGAGGCGGACAAGCTGCTGCAGTTCCCGGTCATCTTGGGGGAGATGGCCGCCCGCCTGGGATTGCAGCCAAGTTTGGAAGCCAGAACTACGGACAATCACCTCTCGCAGGGATGGCCAGCCGAGATCGTATCCAGTGGGTGCGGGTGAAAGTGCCATGGGTGTTGCCAAACATCTGTTTACAGAATAACTCACTTTTCCCAGACCGCCGTAGCAGGGACTACCGCTTTTCAGCAGCAGCACAACACTTAAGTCACTAACCCTAATCCTAGCCAAGCCTGGGCCTTTTGTATCCTTAGGCAGGTCTAGCCAGCATCCTACTCCCTTCCAAGGGAGCGGAGGTTTGCCGGGCGGCGGGAAGCCAGCCGTTTGGCCCCAGGGGATGTCTCATGGAAGGTGAGGCGGCGATAACAAAACGTCACCACCACCACCAAGCCAATCACCAACAACTGCCCCGGCAAAGGGTAGAGGGAATAGCGCCAGCCATAATCCCACACATCCCAACCCCACCGCAGCAGCAACCCCACCCAGCCCACCCCGTGGATCACCGCCAACCCCAGCAAACAGCCGGCCCACAGCCGCGGGCGCCGCCGCCGCCGCACCCCCAGCCCCAACGGCGGACAAGCAAACCAACCACAAACCCAAGCCCCCGGAATAAACCCCAGCAAATACCCAAAAGCCGGCTGCTGCACATAGTCCCACCCCCCCCCATAACTGAAAATCGGGATCCCACTCAACCCCAAAGCCACATAGCCCACCTGGGCATAAAACCCCGCCAGGGATCCCCCCAAGCAGGCGGTCAAAAACACCCCTCCCAGTTGCAGAGAAAAGCGATAAGTTTCCAGGGTAGGGATAGGGAGGGTCCACTGCCAGAGGGTACCCAAAGCCGTCAGGATTACCCCAATGGCAGCCCAAACAAGGGTCAGTGGCGTGGGCATAGCACCCTGGCAGAACCTTTTGCTTCCCACCCTATCTCAGGATGGCAAATTGGCACTACTTGGCCCTACATCATACCGCCCATGCCCCCTCCCGCAGGTGTTGCCGGTTGGGGTTCTGGTTTTTCCACAATCAGGGCTTCCGTCGTCAAAAACATCCCCGCAATGGAAACCGCATTTTGCAACGCCGACCGAGCCACCTTAGCCGGATCCACGATCCCAGCGGCAATCATGTCCTTGTACTCCCCTGTCATGGCATCGTAGCCAATGTGGGGATCCCGTTCTAGCACCCGTTCCACAATCACTGACCCTTCCAGGCCGGCATTTTCGGCGATTTGCCACACTGGGGCGCCCAGGGCTCGTTTGACGATTTCCGCTCCGATTTGTTCTTCCGGGCTGAGGTTGGCTTTGATCTTGTCAATTTCCTTGGTCAAATGCAGCAGGGTTGTACCGCCGCCGGGAATGATTCCTTCCTCGACTGCGGCCTTAGTGGCATTGAGGGCATCTTCCAGGCGCAACTTGCGGTCTTTGAGTTCCGTTTCCGTCGCGGCCCCCACCTTGATCACCGCCACCCCCCCGGTGAGTTTGGCAATGCGTTCCTGGAGTTTTTCCTTATCGTATTCCGAGTCCGTTGTTGCCAGTTGCTTACGGATTTGGGCCACCCGTTTTTGCACCTGCGCCTTGCTGTCCACCGCCGAGACCAACGTGGTGCGATCCTTACTCACCGTCACCTTGCGGGCTTGCCCCAGCATATCCAGACGCACCTCATCCAAGCGCAAGCCGATTTCATCACTGACCACCTGCCCCCCGGTCAGCACAGCAATATCTTCCAGGATTTCCCGGCGGCGCTCCCCGAAACCCGGAGCCTTCACCGCCACCACATTCAGCACCCCCCGCAACTTATTCACCACCAAAGTAGCGAGGGCTTCCCCTTCCAAATCTTCCGCCACAATCAGCAACGGTCGCCCCGCCCGGGCCACCCGCTCCAGCACCGGCACCAAATCCTGGATCGCACTGATCTTGCGGTTGCACAGCAAAATCAGCGCCCCCTCATATTCCGTCACCATCCGCTCCGTATCGGTCACAAAATAGGGGGAAATATATCCCCGGTCAAACTGCATCCCCTCCACCACATCCAGCTCCGTTTCCAGGGACTTGGATTCCTCCACCGTGATCACCCCATCGCGACCCACCCGATCCATGGCTTCGGCAATCATCGCCCCTACCTCCGGATCATTGCCGGCGGAAATGCTGGCTACCTCGGCAATGGTTTTACTGTCTTCCACCGGTTTGGCCACGGTGGCAATCAACTCCACGAGTTTTGTCACCGTTTTGTCCATGCCCCGCCGCAGGCTAACCGGGTTAGCGCCCGCCACCACATTCTTCAAACCTTCCCGGATCAAAGCCTGAGCCAACACCGTTGCCGTTGTCGTGCCATCCCCAGCCACATCGTTGGTTTTGGAGGCAACCTCCCGCATCAACTGCGCCCCCGTATTTTCAAAGGGATCGCTGAGGTCAATTTCCTTGGCAATGGTCACGCCGTCGTTGATGATTTGGGGGGCACCGTATTTTTTCTCCAGCACCACATTGCGCCCCTTGGGTCCCAAGGTAATCCGCACCACATCGGCAATCATATTCACACCCCGCTCCAGGGACTTGCGGGCTTCTTCATCAAATACAATCTGCTTGACCATAGCGGCGTGTCCTCTGCTCTCCCGTTCTAGGGTAGCATTTTGTTTAGCACTCAGAGCACAAGAGTGCTAAGAGCCAAAGCGAATGGGAATGGTTTGGGATTGTTTGTCTGCTTCCGCGACGGCCACGTTTTCTGCTTGGGGCATGGCCACGGGCATGGCCACCGGTTGAGCCACAAAACAACTGGCCACAGGTAGGGCTTGTTCCAAATCATCGAGGGGGCGGGGAATGACGGCCACGGCGTGGAGTTCGCCGATGCGCTGGGCCTCGTACATGCCGGCATCAATGGCAATGGCCACATTGGCTACCGAGCCGCGAATCACCGCCGTACACAGGCCATCCCCAATGGTTTCATAGGCCACTAGGGTAATGTCGGCGGTTTTCATCATCACATCCGCCGCTGCCACCATGGCCGGAAAGCCACGGGTTTCCAAGAGTCCTACCGCTTGGTTGCTGACGCGGCTGTAGCCCTTCACCTGGGCTAGATGGGAGAGTTTGCTGCTGATGGGCAAGACCGCCTCGATATTGGCAGCGGGACGGGGCAAAACCAAACTGGAGACGGATTCCTGAAACTCCTGTTGGGCCACTTCCACCCCCACCTCCACGGCAATGCGCACATCGGCAATCCCGCCCCGCACCACCGCCGAACAAAACCCCCCTTGGATCTTTTCAAAGCCCACCAAGCTCACCCCAGAAGACTTGAGCATGGCATCGGCAATGCGCACAATCACTGGAAAGCTTTTGACTTGAATTAATCCCAGGGCAGAGGCAGCCATAGCAATCCCGCAACCTGTCTCTATGCTATCAAGGGATCTGGCAAGGGATCTGGAATCGGCCCGTAGTTCCTAGATGGCCGCTGTCCCTAAGGCAGTAGGGCAGCAAAACTAAGGCCTGCAGTAAGGTAGTTCCCACCCGCCCTGGCGCTGCTGCCGCCGCCCCAATTCCAGTAGCCTCCGGGAAGGGGTACAAGGGCTTTGAAAATTCCAGAAATCGGGATCCGAATTGGGGAGTGGAGGTGCTAGCATAGCCCTAGTTTAATTCATCCCCTATGGTGAAGTGGTTGCAGGTTTTGCTGGTTCCCGGGCAAGGTCGGCAGCTGCGTTTTGCCAATCGTTTTGGGTTGGTCTGGCTGCTGACGGTGGGGGGAAATTTGCTCTACGCGCGTTCCTGGTTAGAAATACCGGATCCGTTGCTGGGAATTTGGGGGCTGCAGATGGCTTTGGGGAGCGTATATTTTCTTGGGCAGCAGGTGATGCTGATCCGCCATAATTCTATCAATCAGGTGAGGGAGGACAATGAAAAATAAGGTTGTTGCTTTTGTGCTGGCTTGGTTTTTTGGCTCGTTCGGGGTTCACAAGTTTTACTTGGGGGAAATTGGATGGGGGGTTATTTATTTACTGTTTTTTTGGACATTTATCCCTGCTATTGTCTCCTTCATTGAGGGAATTATCTACTTAGTAATGTCAGATGAAAAGTTTAACCGGCTCTACAACCCCGGATCTGCAACAGTACAGGTAGCTGTTGGCGCAGCTAGTGGGGAAACCAGCCGGGATCGAGCCCTAGCCCTGCAGGAACTAAAACGGCTCTACGACCAAGGGGTGATTGATGCCCTTGAATATGAGCAGAAACGTCAAAAACTCCTTGACCAAATCTAAATCTAACTGTTCACTCTCCTACCTAGGGATCCCGAAGGTGTTGGGGTGGTTATTTTATTTTGGTTCAGGGGTTGAGTGACAGACGAGGCTCCAACTACCTGCTGGGTGTTAGGCTTGCAGATGTGATCAGATCAGGGGAGACCCCTACAGGTCTGGGCTTGACTTGGGGCAAAGTTCTGGGAGTTAGGATAGAAGGGGAGGTGAGTGGGTCTAGGGGCTGGAAGGGGCGCTATGAAGCATCGATTGACCGCAGGGCTATTGGGCTGCTTTTTGGGCTGGCTGGGTGCTCACAAGTTTTACTTGGGAAAACCAGGCTGGGGAATTGCTTACTTGCTCTTTTCCTGGACTTATATCCCAGGAGTGGTTGGCTTTTTGGAGGGGATCTCTTATTTGATTATGTCGGATGAAAAGTTTGATCAGCTCTACAACGGTGGTCAAGCTTTGCCGGCAGCTGAAAATAAGCCGCTCACTTTAGAAAATCTGAAAAAACTCTATGACCAAGGCCTGATCACCGAGGGTGAATATGAGCAGAAGCGCCGCAAACTCCTAGGGCTGCCGGCACCCGTTGACAAAAATGCCCCGGTCCTGAAGCAAATGCCCCTGTGGGTCTGGCTGTCTGCGATTCCTTTTGTGGGGGGCTTGGCAGTGACCTACGCTGGCTGGGAAATGCGGCGGGTCACTCGGGTAAACGGCTGGCTGGTGCTGGCTTTGCCATTGTTGGTGGCTAATTTTGTCGGAATTCTCTTCCAACCCCTGGAAATCCTGATTCTGCTGGCCTGGCCAGGACAAATAATCTATGCCATAGCTGTCCGTAAGCCCTATCTCATCTATACTTCCCCCAAGGGGACTTTGGTACCAACAACGGCAAAATTAGCAGCCCAATTGGCCCGCGTCCACGGCACTGTAGATATTAATAATGCCTCCAAAGATGACCTGGTCAATTACTTGGGGATCCCGATTGCCTATGCCAATGTGATTCAGCAGTTTCAAAAACAAGGGATCTGTTTTGAGGATCTGGAACACCTGAAAACGTTGACCGGGATCCCGAAGCAGTATGTGGATCATTTGGCGCCGATTTTGAGCTATGGGGTGCGCTATCAGGAGACGTTGAATTATTCTTGGCATCGGCTGAATACGCTGTCGGTGCAGGAGTTGCAGGGGTGGGGGTTGCCACGGGATGTTGCTGAGAAGGTGGTGCAGGAGCGGGAGCGAGGGGGGAGGTATGGGTCGGTGCTGGAGGTGACTCGCCGCACGGGGTTGAGTTTATCGGATTTGGGCCCGATTTTGTAAGTGGGGCGTACAGGGTTCGAACCTGTGTGAGGCAAATTATGAGTTTGCTGCCTGAACCACTCGGCCAACGCCCCGGTGTTTGACTCTTGGGCTTATCCAATCAGGTATAATAGCAAGTCTGGACATCACAGAGTTGGGTTGAGCTATGGGTAAGAAGAACTTTCCTGTTTTGTTGCGCCAGGATGTGGCTTCCTTGGGGAAGGCGGGGGAGCTGGTGGATGTCCGCAAGGGCTATGCCCTCAATTATTTGTTTCCCAGGCAGTTGGCGGTGCGGGTGACGCCGGGGGTGCTGAAGGAAGTGGCCCTGCGCCGGGCCCAGGAGGAAGCCCGCAAGCTGGCGATTAAGCAGGAGGCGGAACGCAATAAGGTGGCTCTGGAAACCATTGGCCGCTTTGTCATCCGCAAGACCGTGGGGGAAGGGGATCTGCTGTTTGGGACGGTGACCCACGAAAACATTGCCGACTTGATCTTTTCTACCAGCGGCATTACGGTGGACAAACGGGACATTACGGTGGAAGAAATCCGCAAAACCGGTGTCTATCCGGTGACGATTCGCCTGCACCCGGAGGTAACGGCGACGATCCGCATCCAGGTCACGCCCGACTAGCCCCCCACTAGCCAACCTTCAAAACGTCGGTCCCACTGCTGCCAAACACCTGTGGGTCGTACATTTCTTCCACCAGGGCTGGGTTGACCTGAAAGGTGCCGGGGATTTCCGGGCGAAAGACATAGATAAACTCATGGGTACCAGCCGGTAAGCCGGTGACAAAAAAGGTAACCCGGTCATCCCGAACGGTCTGCTCTGTCCAAAACCAGTCCCAACCATAGTCCATCTGCCCGTCGGGACGGCTTTGGCTACTGACTTCAGCCCCGCTAGGCAAGGGATCCTCCAGCATGACATAGCGCCGTGGCTGATCCGTGGTGACGGTCAGCTTGGCCATGACCAGGCTGCCAGGGGCTACGGATCCGGTAAGGGGACTGGCTTTACCCCCGGGGCGCACCAGGAAATAGCGGCGGCTAATCTGAAACCCTTGGGCTTGGGGAGCCACAGGACGGGCACTGGTGGCACTAAGACTCAAACTATAAAACAGGTTGCCAGAGCCAGTCTGAGTCAAGCGCAAGGGCTGGTCGCTAAGTTCGGCATCAGTCAACCGCAAACTGCGGTAGGGATCCCCAGGGCTGGGGATCCATTCATGGAGGATTCGGGATCCCTGGCTGAGGGTGAGGCGGAAGTCGGGGGGATTGATTTGGGTTTGGGCTTGGTAGTAGGCGCTTAGCCCCAGCAGGGCATCGGCGGTGGCTTTGGTGGTCCCCCAACTCTGGTTGAGGAGCCAAGCAGCTAAAAGATCAGCCCAGGGATCTTGCAGTTGCACCGCCGCTTGCAACAGGGAACCCGCGACTTCAGTGTCGGTGAAGCGAGGCCGTTGCCAGAGAAGATCTGGGGATCCCGAGGTTTTCTGGGGGGGCTGGAACCAGCGGCTGGCATTGAGGGGGCCCAGGACTTGGGTGAAGCGCTGCCGGGCAGCTTGGGTCTGACCGTTGGCCAGCAGGGTCAAAATCTCGTAGCTAGCTCCCCAGGTGGACAAGGTGGCGGGATCCAGGGGCTGGGGCTGACGCAGAGCATAGGCAACAAAGGCACGGGTATCGCTGCTCAGTTGGGGATTGTTCAGTTGCCGCCCTAGATACTCTAGAGCCGATCCCAAGGAAGTTTCGCTCACGGGGTAGCCGGCAGCCTGGGCCCGTTGATACCCCAGCACCACATAGGCCGTCAGATAGGGATTGCTCTCATCCCACTCCCACCAGCCCCAACCACCGTCGTAGTGCTGAAATCGCTGCAATCGCCGCAGAGCAGCACGGGTCATTTGGGGTAACCGCTCCTGAGTCTGAGGCTCGATCGAGATCCCCAAGTCCTCCGCCAACCGCTGCACAGCCAAGGCAGGCAGAAACCGACTAAGGGTCTGCTCGATGCAGCCGTAGGGAAACTCCACCAAATAATCTACCCCCCCCAATAACTGCCCTAAAGGATGGGTGGCCAAACGCAAGCTCACTTCCAAAGATCCCGGCACCAGATCGGCGGGGAGGTCTAAGTTGAGATCGGCACTGCCCTGCCCCTGGAACCCCCGCCGTACCGGGGCACCAAAGCCTTGTACCGGAATCGTCAGTTGCATGGCATCCCGGTGCAGATTGCCCTCCGCCGTCACCCGTACCAGAGCCGACCCAGCCTTGACCACCTCCGCCCCCCACTCCAGCCGCCGGGATCCCTGGGCAGGCAGAGTCAGCGTCTGGGTCGGGGATCCGGAGAGGGTGATGTGGGGGGTGGTTTCTAGGGTGACGCGCACCTGTTCTGGTTGGTCGGTTTTGTTATCGATCACCGCTGTGAGGGCAAGGCGGTCTTGGGTGCGGAAGAAGCGCGGGGTGGCGAGGCGGGCGATCAAGTCCTTACTCACCTGGACACTGGCCCGGGCCGATCCCACCTGGGTATCTGGGGTAACGGCATGGGCGGTCAAGCGCCAGCTGGTGAGGTTATCCGGGAGTTTGACACTGACCTGGGCTATGCCCTGGGCATTGGTGACCAGATTGGGAAACCAGGCAGCCGTATCCCGGAAGTCCTGGCGAATTTGGTTGGCTAGCTTGTCTAAGCCACCCGGATACTGCTGGGGAAAAGAGTAGCTGGTGCTGACCCGGTTGTAGCGGCGGCTATAGAAAAACCGGCGAATATCCGGCGTCAAATCCGGTCGCAACAGATAAATCCCCTCATCCACCACCCCCAAACTCACCTCTGCCACCACGGGATCCCCTTGGCGGTTGCGGGTGGTGACGGTGATTTGGGCCGTGTCGCCGGGGGCATAGGTGGGTCGGTCGCTGCTGATGGTGACATCCAAAAACTGAGCTAGAGGCGATACATAAAGTTGCGCCTGACCTTCATAGATCTGGCGATCAGGTCCTAGCAGCAGAACCTTGTAGAAAACATTGGGCTGGTAGCGGGGCAGGATCGGCAGGCTGACGGCCAAGGTCTGTCCCTGCAGCTGTTGCACCTGAGCAGCCAGGAGCCTCTGCCCTTCCACACTCAACAACACCTGGGCATCGGGGATAGGACTGGTGATGACGATCTGGGCTTGGTCTCCCACCTGATAGACCTGGCGATCCGCCAGCACCCGCAGACTTTGGCGACTGTCCCCCGCCCAAGCTCCTGAACCCCTCACCCAGATAAACTGGACATCCTGGGCCCGCCCGCTGCTGGCAATAATCCGATAGTCCCCCTGAGGTAAGTCCGCGGGCAGCTCCAAGGTGACCGTCCCCTCCCCTTGCTGCGTCCGAAAGCCAACCCTGAGGATTTCCGCCTGTTTGACATAGCGCAGCTCCCGCCGCAGCCAAGCCCAGCGCTCCAGACGTACTTCCCCACTCACCGCCACCGGCTCCCGGTCATAGCTATAGGAGCGAATCGTCAGCGGCATCCTTTCCCCCGGTTTGACCACATAGTGCTCACTATCCAGAAACACCGCCACCCGCCCCTGG
This sequence comes from Thermostichales cyanobacterium HHBFW_bins_127, assembly GCA_039794745.1. Lineage (GTDB taxonomy): Bacteria > Cyanobacteriota > Cyanobacteriia > Thermostichales > Thermostichaceae > JAUQVP01. Next base: position 19,137 of record JAUQVP010000046.1, read on the forward strand.
GTGACCCGCGCCCGCCCCGTTGCCGTCACCGCCCGCCGACTCAAATCCGTCATCTCCACCTCAATGCGCAGTTCCTGCACCGAGGCACCGCCCCAATAATCCTGGGATCCCCAGTCGAAGCTCCGTAGCAAGCTGCGCAGTAGGATCTCAGCTTGGCCCGTGGCATCCGTGGTGGTTTCGCCCTCCAGCACCAAGTCCCCAAAACCGCCATAATCCCCGTAGCGCTCCTCTGCCAAATCGGCACTAAAAAAAGCTTCCTCCGGAGCAAGGGGGATGACCTGCTCCCGGAAAAACCAATCTGGACTGCGGTAGACCCGGTAGCGGACTTGGGCATTGGCCACCGGCCCGCCAAAAAGATACTCCCCCTTTACCGCCACCTTGAGATCTTGCCCCTGCTCCACCCAAGGTCGCTCTGGAGTCACCGTGACGGCAAACTCCGGCTTGCGATACTCCTCCACCTGAAAACTGCCATAGCCATAACCGCCATCCTCCGTCTCCAAGCTGAGGCTATAGGATCCCAACTCTGACTCGAGAGGAATCACCGCCTGCCCATGGATAGTGCCAAAGGAATTGGGCAGCAAGCTATCTTCATAAATGGGATTTCCCCGCGGATCCCGAATCTCCACCCGCACCGGTGTAGTAGGCATCGCCAAGGTGCCCGGCTGGCGCCGGCGGATGATGCTGCGGAAATAGACCGTCTGCCCCGGGCGATAGAGGGGCCGATCCGTATAGGTATAAAACTCCAGGGCGTCTTGATCCCGGTAGCGGGATCCCGCCAGGACTGCTTGCCGGTTGCGCCCCCCGTCCCCATAGACAATCCAACTCATCGATCCCTCGGCCGGCAGCGGCCAGGTTGCCAAGCCCTGGGCATCCGTGACCAAACGAGCCAGCACCCGTTGGGGATCCCGGCTGTCATAGAGGGTGAGGGGCAGGTTGGGCAGGGGCTGTTGGCTGGCCAGATCCACCGTCCAGATCAGGACTTGTTGGTCATCTTGTTTTTGAACCAGCCCCAGATCCGTCACCAAAATGGCAAAAGCCGTGGCAACCGTCTGGCCGGTGGGTCCGGTCCCCCTGGCGGTCAGCAAATAGGCCCCCGGAGCCAGCTTCGGCAGATTCAGAGTAATTCTAGACCAATCCTCCCCAGTGTCCGGGATCCCCTGTTGCCACTGGTGTAGAGGGGGTTGGCGGGTGATTTGTTCCTGGTTGGGAAAATCAAACCCATAGGGATCGGCCAGGGCAGCCAACGTCGGTGTTCCCAGATAGTCAGTCAGGTCAAAGGGATAGATGCTGATTTGGGCTTGGGTCAAGCCTTCTGCGGAGAGATTGACGGTGGCCCTTTCCTGGCTGGTAAACACCCGACTCGTGCCGTAAAGACTCAGCCGTGGCTCTAGGTACTCCAAACTGAGGCTACCGATGGGTGTGTTTTGCCCTTCCAGCACCTCCAGTCCACTGCGATACAGCCGCTGCAGCCCCGGCCCAAACACCTCCAGGTCATAGCGTCCCGTCGGCAGTCCCCCTAGGCGAAAGCCCCCCCCAGAAGTCAGCTGCCGTTGTA
>JAUQVP010000047.1:0-16778 GCA_039794745.1 Thermostichales cyanobacterium HHBFW_bins_127
GCGCTAATGGCACAAGTATTGGTTAATGACCCTGCCGAGAATTGAAAGAAGTTTATGGATATGGGGAAATGGTAAAATCGGCTCAGGATTGGTGCCCCTGTCTGGTCAGTTGGGGATCCCCCTAGAAAAGTTTGTTATAATGAAAGCGCAGGAACTTCCGGCCTGCGTGGCTTCTTAATTTAATTTATGCGTGAATCTCTCAATGGTGCTCAGCAAGCAGCTCAGGAATCGTTTTTGCCTTTGCTACGTCAATTGGTGCGCACCTACCAGATGTTTGAGCAGCGTTCCCATGCCCATATCCGCCAGTTGGGACTGACGGCTGCCCAATTTGACGTCATTGCCACCCTCGGCAACACCCAGGGCATGACCATGAATGTCTTGGCGGAAAAAACCTTGGTCACCAAGGGAACCTTGACGGGCATTGTCGATCGCTTGGAACAAAAGGGGTTGGTGCAGCGGGAGGTGCCCCCGGAGGATCGGCGCTGCTTTACCATTCGCCTCACCCCCACCGGGGAAGCCCTCTTCCACCGGACCTTCCCCCAACACATTGCCTACCTCAAGCAGTTCTTCCAACAACTCTCCCCCGATGAGCAGCGGCAGATTCAAAACTCCCTAGCCAAACTGGAGACGGTGCTGGCACAACTGCCTACTGACAGCAGCCCTGAGCTTGACAACAGTCAGAGGGATGCTGGTGATCATGGGTAGCACAAGCCTCACTGCAATACAGGGATCCCTGGTAGTGGTAGCCTTGGGATGGCTGGAATTCACAGCGGCAGTGGTCGCAGGCACAGCGCACAAGGGTTGTGGTCGTCATGGGATTGTCCTCCATCAGTGGACTTGATCTTAGACAATCGCCCACCTCTGTGGCTGAATGAGACTCATTCTCCCTACTCCACTTCCAGGTCCACCCCACTATTGCCTTCGGTTTTGGACAACTGCCCCGGCAACGGCCCCCGCCGCCCGGGATCGCGCAGAGAACTTTCCAAAAACTGCACCAAATGCAGCAAACTTGGGGATCCCGAGTAAGTTTTCAGGTGTTCCAGGGCTTTTTCCAAGGGTAGGGAGGAGCGGTAGAGGAGGCGGTAGGCTTCTTTGAGGGCGGTGAATTCTGGGCTACCTGCCTTCCAGCCGGCTCGTTTGAGGCCCACCAGATTGAGGCCGCGGATCCGCCCTGGGTGGCCTTCGGCAAGCATAAACGGCGGCACATCCCGGTCAATGCGGCTCATCCCCCCCACCATGGCCCGCTCGCCGATATGGGTAAACTGGTGCACCCCCACCAGCCCTCCCAAAGTGGCACAGGATTCAATCACCACATGGCCTGCCAGTGCCACTCCATTGGCGATGACAATTTGGTTGCCCAAAACGCAATTATGAGCCACATGCACATAGGCCATCAGCAAATTGCCGTTACCGATCACCGTAGCTTCCTCTTCTCCCGTCGCCCGATTGATCGTCACGCACTCACGGATGATATTGTCATGGCCGATAATCACCCGGCTGACCCCACCCTTGTACTTGCGATCCTGGGGATCCAGCCCGATCACCGCCCCCGGAAAAATCTGATTGCGCTCCCCAATCGTCGTCCAGCCATCAATCACCGCATTGGGCATCACCACCGTATGGGATCCCAGGGTGACATGTTCCCCGATCACCGCGTGGGCCCCTACCGTTACCGTCTCATGCACCTCCGCCCGGGGGTGGATCACCGCCGTTGGGTGAATGCGATGTTCCGTAGCACTCATTCTAGCCAGCAACGGATTTGACCCCCCAGGTTGTGCCCATTATTACTCTACCAAAGCGCCCCTCCCTAGCTGACCAAGGAAAACATCAGTTCCCCTTCCGTTACCAGTTGGCCGTCTACATGGGCTTGTCCCCGCATTTTACCAATTCTCTTTTGTTTGATTGTGATCAGTTCCATTGCCAGGCGCAATTGATCCCCCGGCACCACTGGCCGCCGGAAACGCACCTGATCGATGCCGGCAAACAGGGCCAGTTTTCCCTCAGTTTCCGGCAGTTGCAGCAGGATGATCCCTCCCACCTGGGCTAAGGCCTCGATGATCAAAACCCCCGGCATGATCGGTCGTCCTGGGAAATGCCCTTGGAAAAACGGCTCATTGATCGTGACATTTTTGATCCCCACCGCCCGGATTCCCGGCTCAAATTCAACGATGCGATCCACCAACAAAAATGGGTAGCGATGGGGTAAAACCGCCTGAATTTGCTCACTGGTCATAATCACCGGAGCTGGGGGGGCAGCGGGAGGGGCAGCAGTCACAGTCACAGCCGTATCAGTTCAGCACAACAACAATAAAAAATCAATCAACCACAGCAGTTACAGGAGTTATCTGGAGGATGGCCTGGGCCAATTGCAGGTGCAAGCGATGTCCGGCCTTGTAAGCCAACACATGCCCCTGCACCTCGCCCCCCAACAAACTCAGATCTCCTAGTAAATCTATCAGTTTATGGCGCACTGGTTCACGGTCAATGCGCAAAGGCGGATTAAGCCAGTCCTTCTCAGTACACACCAAAGCATTCTCCAGGCTGCCCCCCCGGATCAACCCTGCCCGCTGCAAAGCCGCCACATCCCGCTGGCGCACAAAAGTTCTAGCCAGGGCGATCTCCCCGGCAAAGGTGGCCGGATCCACCCGCCAACTGTACCACTGCTGCCGAATCGGCGAATCGGGAAAATCCACCCCATAGGTATAGCGCCACTCCCTAGCTGGCATCGCCGTGACAAAGGCATCCCCTTCCCACACGGCTAGGGGTCTGTCAATCACATAGCAAGCCCGTTGCCCCTCCTGAACCATCACACCGGCCTCAGCTATGGCTTCCACCCAAGGGAGCGCCGAACCATCCCCAATGGGCACCTCTGGGCCATCCACCTCAATGCGACAATTGCTGATCCCCAACCCCACCAAAGCTGCCAAAAGATGCTCCACCGTCTGCACCCGTGCCTCCCCCCACTGCAAGCAGGTGGAAAGCTGGCTCGGCACCACCGCCTCCACCCGCGCCGGCACTTGGGGATCCCCGGGCAGATCGGTGCGGCAAAAGACAATGCCGCTGTCCACTGGGGCCGGACAGAGGCGACAGGTGATGTTGGCCCCCGAGTGGAGCCCCACCCCTGCGAGGGTGACAGTTTTGTGGAGGGTGGTTTGGGTTGCCATGCTTTTGCTTTTTCCGACCTGCTCTATTATTGTTCCACCCCCGGCTTAGCCCCTAGCCTAACCAAGATCCCGGCCATCCCTTGGAACTCTCCCTTGGGTATGCACGTCTTTTGGCAGTTAAGTTCTCCCCTGAACCTCATTTCTTTTTTACTTGACATACTGGACAAGCAACCTATGAAAAGACGTTCTCAATTGGCTACGCTGGTGGCAATGTTAGCAATGGTGGTTGCGGGAACCGCCCTGGCTCCCCAAGCCCAATCCCAGCAGCAGACCCGGGTGAAAATTGTCTCTACCCTGCCCATGACCGGCAGTTCCTTGGGGCAAACTCAGACCATTGTCAATGCCATCCGTCAGGCCCTGGAAGACCGTAACTACACTGTCTGCAACGGCACCGTCCGGGTTGACTACCAAATCTATGATGACGCCACCGCCGCTGCCGGCAAATGGGATCCCGCCCAAGTGGCCAGCAATGCCAACAAAATTGTGGCGGATCGGGATGTGGTGGCGGTGATCGGGCACTTTAACTCGGGGGCGACCAAGATTTCCCTGCCGATTCTCAACAAAGCCAATTTGGCCATGGTCAGTCCTGCCAATACCTATGCTGGTTTGACCAAGCCTGGCCTTGGGGAACAAGGGGAACCGGAGGTCTACTATCCAACGGGGGTGCGCAACTATGCCCGGGTGATTCCTAGCGATGACATTCAGGGGGCGGTGGCGGCTCGCTGGGCCAAGTCTTTGGGGGCCAAGTCGGTCTATATCCTCGATGACCAAGAGCTTTATGGGATTGGGGTGGCCGATGTCTTTGAGCGCACCGCCAAGGAGTTGGGCTTGACGATCCTGGGGCGGGAAGGGATTGACGGTAAAGCTTCCGATTATCGGGCTTTGATGACCAAGATTCGCAGCCTCAACCCGGATTTGATCTACTTTGGTGGCATCACTCAAAATAATGCCGGGCAATTGGTCAAGGATATGCGCAATGTGGGCATGGACAAGGTGATGTTCATGGGCCCAGACGGGATCCAGGAAAATGCCTTTATCGAAGCCGGTGGCCGGGATGCGGAAGGGGTGTATGCCACCTTTGGGGGGCTGCCACCGTCCACATTTAAGGGGGCTGCCAAGGCTTGGTACGATGCCTACAAGGCTCGCTTCAAGTCGGAACCAGAACCCTATGCCATCTATGGGTTTGAAGCGGCCCAGGTGGTGCTGAGTGCCCTCGACAAGGTGTGCAAAAATGACCGGGAGGCGGTGCGGGCAGCGATTATGTCCACCCGCAATTTCACGGGCGCTTTGGGCACCTGGAGTTTTGATGAAAATGGGGATACCTCCCTATCGACCTTTGGGGGCTACCAGGTCAGAAATGGCAAGTGGGAGTTTGTCTCGGAGCTGTCCTAGGGGCTAAATCTCAATTGCTAAAGCGGTTGTGGCTCCTGCCGGCGGCGGGAGCTTTTTTCTGGATAAAGTCTGGGCAGGATTAAGATGGCTGTAGGTAGCCGGGGACAGGACGGTGGCGGAATGGTTTCGGGAGCAATGGCGGGGGATGCAAGCTCATTGGCAGCGGTTTACCTCCCGGCAGGAACGTAAGTACCGCTTGGGGATGGGGTATTTGTGTCTGCTGGGGCTGATCCTGCCAGGGCTACAGCGGTTCTACCTGGGACAGATGCTGGCAGGCTGGATCTATCTGGGCTGGGGGATTGTGCCGCTGCTGCTGCCGGGTTGGGGCTGGCTGGTCTGGATCCCCAGGGGGTTGAGTGCCTTGGAGGCGTTGTGGCTGCTGCTGCTGATGGATAATGCGGATTTTGATAACCGCTTCAATCGCCATCTGAATCGGCTGGAATGGGGCTCGTTCTCTGGGGAAAAGACCAGCGATAGTGAACGACAACTGGAGGAACTGCGGCGGATGGGGGTGATCAGTGAACAGGAGTATCAGCAGCGACGCCAACAGCAACGCTGGCCCTAGGGCAAGGGTGCTAGGGTAGGCACGGAAATCAGCTCTTGCATCACAGGGGCAAAGGTGGCCATGGGAGCGGCGGGCTGGGTGTAGGGCAGGGGTTTGCTGCGGGATCCCGTGGTGATGGGTTCTGGCTGGAGTTGGTAGCGAATGATCTGGCTGCCGCGATAGACGGTGACGATCATGAGGTTGCCTTGCATTTCGATCTGCCAGAGGGCGTCCCCTTGGCGGATGGTGGAGGTGGGTTCGACGAAGGGGGCGTCTAGGGCGGGGCCGGCATGGCTGCGGATGCGGCCGGGGGAGGTCTCCAGGACTAACTCCACCGTGGCTCCCTGCCCTTGCCCACTGAGGATTTGCCCGGAGCCACTCCACAGGCTGGGGGCAGGCTGAGCGTCTGCTACGGGGGTGAACAGCAGCCCAAGACCTAATGCCCCTAATACTAGGAGGCGAGCCGATGGACTGGATTGAGAAGCGGCCATAACGTGCATACCGAACCTATTTCCACTCTAGGCAGCAAATGGCTGGGGGGCGGGTTCTGTCATCCTATGTCTCCCTACGGATTCGCGCAGAAATCGTCAAAACCCAATGAATCGTAAAGCCCGCATTAAGTCAAACCAATCTTGACTCTCCAACCCCACGGTCGTCTCATTGACCAAATAGGCCCCAGGATAAAAACTGCGCCGATAGGCCTGGGGCGGATGCTTGTACACCACTTCTAGGGTGGGGGCGGGGGGCGGGGGATGGGGGGCGGGGGGATGGCGCAAAGCTTGAGCCACACCAGCCTCAATCTGCTCCAAGATTGCCTCAACCGGCTCCACTACCACCGACTCCCCTAGGCCAACCTGCGTCACTACCGTCACAATCCCGGGATCCCAGGTGTGGATCTCTTGACAAAGGGCTTGATCCCCAGAGACAAAAACCGTGGGAACCCCGTAGCTGGCCGCTGCATAGGCCATGAGATGAAACTCCGCCACCGGCTTCCCATTCACCCGCACCTCCGCTAAATCCGGATTGAGGGTATGGGCCAAAGGATGCCCCCGGGATCCCGAACGGCTGTGGTAGCCGATCATCACCAGGGCTGTGAAGGTTTCATCCAGACCTTGGATCATGCTGTAGGGGTGGCCGCTCCACCCCCGCACCAAAGTAACGCCCCTTGGCAACTGCTGCGGATCGAGGTTGCGACCGCTGTCGTGGGCATCTTTGATCCAGACCGCCGTGGCTCCAGCAGCTTGGCAGCCCAACCACGCCGCCCGCACTTCCCGGTGCAATTGCCGCTGCAACGCAGCATAATGGGGATCCCCGTAGGTGACATCTGACCACTGGCAGGCCCCTGCTACTCCTTCCAGGTCGGCGCTGATGTAGATTTTCATGTTCATTTTGCTTGGGCAGGGATACCTCCGTATTTTTAGCAGTATCGGGGCTAATTTTCTAGCTTGGCAGCATAGGTAGCATAAGATCTAGAGCTATGAGTTGATCTGGGTTTTTTCTCCACATAACCCAGGCAATAAGCCAGAACTCGGGGAGAAGATTTTCTAAGAGCTTTTCAGAATTATCTTGTTAAGACTTATCAGAAATGGAATAACAAAAACTTCTCAATTCTGCCATAATTATTCTCGATAAAGTCTTGAACTTCCCATGTGCAAGCAAAAGCAAAGTTTGGCTACACTCTTTGGTAGTCATCCTGGGTAATTGGCTGCCATAAGCTCATCAAAGTACTAATCCCCCTTGCGCTCATAAACCCCCATAAAGCAAGTAGATCCCGAAGCGCAACCCTGTTGTCAAGACTGGTGGTGTAGGGACTTTTCAGGGATCCGTTGAGAGCTGCCAAGGGTCTGTGAGGTGGCATTGGACGGCTGCCTGGGAGTAGCCACTTCTAATTTTGTAGTCATTGCCAGGGAAACTGAAGCAGATCCCTCGCCCCCCGCTCCTCTGCCAAAGCAGGAAAGGGGGATTCTTTTGAGCTGATGACGATAGGATTAATCTGGCTGGGGATACTAGCTCGATTGATGGCAATTGGCCCTCGGCAGCGAGTGAGCGAAGTTACCGGCCTTGTCAAGTCCTTGTCAAGCCATAGAGCAACATCCCACCTAGCCTATTTTGTTGGGGTATCTAGGCGAAAATCTACCCACTCAGGGCGGCCCGGCAAATGCAGGCGGCTGGCAACGGCCGGCCTTTCGGCAACAACCTGTCCCCGGCGAATCACCCACAAACAACCCGCCCGCAGCCGGATCGCCTCAATGGGATCCCCAGCCTGGAGGATATTCAAGTTAGCCTGACAGCCCGGCTCTAATCCATAGCCCTCTAGCCCGAGGAGCTGAGCCGGTTGGCTGGTCACCGCCTCAAAACAGGCCCGCATCCCCGCTTGGCTGGTGAGCTGAGCCACATGCAAGCCCATGTGAGCCACCTCCAACATCGAACCACTGCCCAGGGAATACCAGGGATCCAAAACACAGTCCTGGCCAAAAGCCACGGTCAAACCCGCTGCCATCAGTTCCGGGACTCGGGTCATGCCTCGGCGTTTGGGATAAGTGTCGTGGCGCCCTTGTAGGGTGATATTGATCAGGGGATTGGCCACCACCCCCAGATCCGCTTCCACCATCAGCGGGATCAGTTTGCTGACATAGTAGTTGTCCATGGAATGCATGGAAGTCAAATGGGATCCCGTCACCCGTCCCTGTAAGCCACAGCGGAGGGTTTCAGCGGCTAGGGTTTCCACATGGCGGGAAAGGGGGTCATCGGTTTCATCGCAGTGCATGTCCACCCGCAAGCCCCGCGCCGCCGCCAACTCACACAAAGCCCGAATGGCCGTCGCCCCATCACCCATGGTGCGCTCAAAATGGGGGATCCCCCCCACCACCTCCACTCCCAAGTCCAAAGCCTTGACCACCCCGGCTTGGGCATAGGGAGAGCGCCAGTACCCGTCCTGGGGAAAGGCCACCAGCTGCAGTTCCAGATAGGGCTTGACCCGACGTTTCACCTCCAGCAAAGCCTCCACCGCCAACAAGCGAGGATCACAGACATCCACATGGGAGCGAATCGCCCCAATCCCCTGGGCCACCGCCCAATCACAGTACCGCAAAGCCCGCTCGATCAAGATCTCCTGGGTCAACTGCGGCTTCAGTTCCCCCCACAGGGCAATCCCCTCCAACAACGTCCCCGACTGATTCACCCGCGGGATCCCGTAGCTGAGGGTGGAGTCCATGTGGAAGTGGGCATCCACAAAGGGGGGGGCAAGCAAATACCCTTGGGCATCGATTTCCTGGCGAGCAGCGTAGGGCAATCGGCATCCCAACTCTAGGATCTGTCCCTGGTGGATGGCTAGGTCAATGTCCCTGCGCCCATCGGGGAGGGTGGCATGGCGGATGATCAGGTCCACGGGATTGGCTAAGGGAGAACAAACTGGATAGGATCAACTTTAGCTTGTTTTTACTTTTCTGGCGGCTGAGTGAGTCCCCTATGAACGTGATGGAGTTTTTTCAGTTGAGTGCTGGTGAGTGGATGTGTCAGCGCACCAGTCATCATTTGGCGTTTCGCCGTTCCGAAGGGGGGCGCTCCCGTTTGCTGATCGAGACCTTGGCTGCCGACCATGAAGGGGTGATCCGCACCTGCCACATGCATCAGGTGGATCCCCAGCAGGCCATTGGGGGGGCGCGGGTGCGTTGGGAAGGGGAACAGGACTGGGACAATGAAGAGTACAAGGGGGATGTGATTTTGGTGTTGGTGCCCAATGAGGATGACCCCCAGACAGGCCTATTGCTGCGGGATCAGGGCTATGCGGAAAAGGTGCCGGTGATGGGATCCTATGTCATCGGCGCCGATGATGCCCTCACCCTGACCACGGTCTACGAAAGCACCGAGTCCGTGGAGCGGATTTGGTTTGCCAGTCCCAATTTGCGGCTGCGGGCCAGCACTGTGAAACGGTTTGGCGGCTTCAGCATGGCCTCCTTCTGCTCGGAAATCCGCAAACTACCCCCCAAACCATGAGTCAAGCAACTGATCTGCGCCTGACCTTCCTCGGCACCAGCTCCGGGATCCCCACTCGCCATCGCAATGTTTCCGGGGTGGCTGTGCAGTTACCGCAGCGCTCGGAGCTGTGGTTGTTGGATTGCGGCGAGGCCACCCAGCACCAAATTATTCGCCATCCCGACTTAAACATCAGCCAGGTGCGGCGGATCTGGATTACCCATCTGCACGGGGATCACATTTACGGTTTGCCGGGGCTACTGGCCACCTTGGGGATGAGTTGTCCGCCCAGTCAGGTGGATCTCTATGGGCCGCCGGGGTTACAGGAGTTTCTCAGGGCCGTGCTGCGCCACAGCGACACCCACATCCAGTGCCCTTGGCAGGTTCATACCGTGGAAACCGGCCTCGTTTTCAGCGAAGCAGAATACAGCGTTTATGCCGCTCCCCTCGACCACCGCATTCCCGCCTTCGGCTACCGCATTGTCGAGCATGACCGCCCCGGCAGCTTCAACGTTGCCCAAGCCCAAGCAGATGGCATTCCCCCTGGTCCCATCTATGGTCGTCTGAAGCTGGGGGAAACAGTCACCCTAGCGGATGGGCGGGTGGTTGATGGCCGCCGCTATGTGGGGCCGCCGATTCCTGGGCGTAAAATTGCCTACTGTACCGACACAATTTTTTGTCAGAATGCCATCGATCTGGCTCGGGGCACAGACGTGCTGATCCACGAGGCCACCTATGCCGAAAGCGAGCGTCCTTTGGCGGAGCGGGCCAAACATTCCACCGCCCGCATGGCAGCGGAAGTGGCCGCCCGCGCCAAAACCCAGACCCTGATTTTGACCCATTTTAGTCCCCGCTATGGCAAAGACGGGCACTTAACCCTGGAGGATTTGCAGGCAGAAGCCCAGCAGATCTTCCCCAATACCCTACTAGCCACGGATCGATTTACCTATGCCATTCCCCGGCGAGCGGCACCTGTTTCAGTTCCAGCCCTTCCCTAAAAATCTGATCAATGGGCAGCATTTCCCCCTGATCCGTCATAAACCTATGGTCGGGCGTAGCGCGGATACAAGAGCCATTCTCTAGCTCATATTCATAGACCTCCCGCAGCCCTTGGTCATGCCATTGGGCAATGGGCTGAGTATAAATAAACCCTTGGGGATCCATAGAAAACACAGAGCAAGCTAGGCGTTGTTCCACCAGCTTACCAATCGGCATTGGGCCATATTCCAGCGTCAAAACCAGCATATCGTAGGTGAGGCAATATTCCGCAAAAGCCACCATCTGATCGAACAATTCCTCAGAGATGTGGGAAGGCACCCCCCGCTTAGCAGCCCCGTCAATAAACTGCTCCCGGTGCTTTTCCATTTCAGAAACCTTTTTCTTCCCCATCGCCCGCCGCAGCAGATCCGCTTGACCAAGGCTATAGCCGGCCAGATCTTGGGCAATCCGCATGATCTGCTCCTGATACAAAATGGTGCCGTAGGTATCGCGCAAAATTGGCTCCAAAAGGGGCGTTGCGTATTCCACTTTTTTACGCTGATGTTTGCGGTCAATAAACTCCGGGATCATGCCCGTATCCAATGGGCCCGGGCGATAGAGGGCCAATACTGAGGAAATATCCTCCAGATTCGAGGGTTTAAGCTCTGAGACAACCTGTTTCATCCCAGCAGACTCCAATTGAAAAATCCCCTCCAACTCCCCCTTAGCTAACAGTTGATAGGTCTTTTCATCATCGAGGGGTAAGCGATCCAAATCCAGTACCCGCTGATGATTGCGTTTGATCAGTTCCACCGTTTGCTGAAGCATCGTTAGGTTACGAAGCCCTAAAAAGTCCATTTTCAGCAACCCCAGGGATTCAATATCTTCCATGGAATACTGGGTGATGATCTGCCCCTCATTGTTGCGCTGCAACGGTACAATTTCATCCAGCGGCTCTTTGGAGATCACCACCCCCGCAGCATGTACCCCAAAGGTTTTGTTGGTGCCCTCCAGTTGCAAAGCCATGGCAATCCAACGCTGAAATTGGGGGTCATTGAGGTATCGCTCCCGAAATTCTGGGGCTGGGGTTTCTTCACCGATCATCTCCGCCAATTTGGCCGGCTTGCCCCGGGAGATGGGAATCAGTTTGGCCATTTTGTCCGCATCCGCATAGGGAATATCCATCACCCGCGCTACATCTTTGAGAATAGCCTTAGAGGTCATGCGGTTAAAGGTGATAATTTGAGCCACTCGATCAACTCCATATTTCTGGGTAACATAGTGAATCACCTCATCCCGACGCTCAATACAAAAATCTGTGTCAATATCCGGCATGGATTTCCGCTCCGGATTCAAAAAGCGCTCAAATAATAAGCCATAATGCACCGGATCAATGTTGGTAATCCGTAAAGCATAAGCCACCAGAGATCCCGCCGCCGATCCCCGCCCCGGCCCAACAGGGATCCCGTGTTTGCGGGCGTAGTCGATGTAGTCCCAGACGACCAGGAAGTAGGTGGAGAAGCCCATTTGTTGGATAATTTTCAGTTCTTGCACCAGGCGCTGGCTATACTCTTCTGGAATAGCAGTCCGGCTAGGCACCTGTAGCCGTTCTTGCAGGCCTTGCCAGGCGAGATATTCCACATAGGTATCCGGGGTATGGCCGGCGGGGACTTGGTAATCTGGCAGGCGAGCTTCACCGAAAATGTCGTAGCTTTCAACTTTGTCCAGCACTTCTAGGGTATTGTGGATGGCTTGTTCAACAATTGCTGGGTCGAGATGATCCTGACAGAGACGCCGCATTTCCTCCGCACTTTTTAGGTATTCAGTGCCGCTGTAGCGCAGGCGTTTTTCATCGCTGATGTTTTTCCCGGTTTGAATACAAAGCAGAGCATCATGGGCTTCCACATCGGAGCAAGCCACAAAGTGGGCATCATTGGTGATCACCAGTTTAATCCCCAGTTCCCGGGCAATTTTGACAATTTCCAGGTTGACAACCCGGTCTTCCTTATTACCGTGATCTTGAATCTCAAGATAATAATCATCCCCAAATAACTCCTGATACCAACGGGCTGTTTCCCGAGCAATGTCCGGCCGTCTTTGCAAAATTGCCTGGGGCACCTCCCCTGCCAAACAACCAGAGGTGACAATTAAGCCCTGATGATACTCTTTCAAGAGGTCTTTGTTGATACAGGGTCGGGAAAATAAACCCTTGCCCTGGATCCCCTCTAGATGAGAGATAGTAGTTAATTTCACCAGATTGCGGTAGCCCTGGGTATTTTTGGCCAGGACAATTTGGTGATAGCGGGGAAAGCGATTGTTCTTATCATGAATATCCCCGTTGATGATATACATTTCATTGCCGACAATTGGCTTAATGCCTTTGGCTTTGCAGGTTTTGATCAGTTCAATCGCTCCGTACATGACCCCATGATCCGTGAGGGCAATTCCTGGCATCCCCAATGCCACCACCCGATCCACCAGATTAGGAATCTGACTGGCCCCATCCAAAAGGCTATAGTCGCTGTGGTTGTGCAAACCAACAAAACTCATCACCCCACCTCATGCCTAGGCTTCTATTGTAGAAGCAGCCCCGTAACGAGCTAAGACTTTCCGTAAATACTGACCCGTATAGGAGCTAGGAACCGCAGCCACCTGCTCCGGTGTGCCAACGGCAACAATTTCTCCCCCTCGGGATCCCCCTTCCGGGCCGAGATCGATGATCCAATCGGCACAGCGAATCACATCTAGGTTGTGTTCAATCACCAAAACGGTGTTGCCGGAGTCTACTAAGCGTTGCAAAACATCCAAAAGTTTATGGACATCATAAAAGGATAGGCCTGTAGAGGGTTCATCCAACAAATAGAGGGTTTTGCCCGTGGAACGACGGGATAATTCTGCCGCTAATTTCACCCGTTGGGCTTCCCCGCCCGATAGGGTAGGGGCAGATTGACCGAGTTTGATGTAGTCGAGTCCCACATCGGCTAGGGTTTGGAGGATTTTGGCGGCGGGCGGCAATCCCTGGAAAAAGGCTAGGGCTTCCCCAACGGTCATTTCCAAAACTTCGGCAATGTTTTTGCCCTTATATTTCACCTGTAGGGTTTCCCGACTATAGCGGGTGCCATGACAGACATCGCAGGTGACATAAACATCGGGCAAAAAGTTCATTTCAATCACATTCACCCCTTGCCCCTTGCAGGCTTCGCAGCGACCCCCCTTGACGTTAAAGGAAAAATGCCCCGCCTGATAGCCCCGAGCTTTGGCTTCTAGGGTCTGGGCAAAGGCCTGGCGAATCGGGTCAAATAACCCAGTATAGGTGGCGGGATTGGAGCGGGGGGTGCGCCCAATGGGAGACTGGTCAATCACAATCACTTTGTCCAAAAACTGCACCCCCAAAAGTTTTTCCAACTGAGCCGGTTTGGAGGATTTGAGTCCCAGTTCATGGCACAGGGCAGGATAGAGTAATTCGTTAACTAAGGTGGATTTTCCCGAGCCGGAAACCCCCGTTACACAGACGAATTTTCCCAGGGGAATCTCCACCGTGATGTTCTTAAGATTGTTGGCATGGGCATTGACCAACTTCAAAAATTGGTTTTTGCCCCGGCGCCGCTCTCTGGGAGTGGGGATCTGCCGCCGCCCCGATAAATACTGCCCCGTCAAGGACCGCTCACACTGCATCACCTCCTCTAGGGATCCCTGGACGACGATTTCGCCGCCGTGAATGCCAGCTCCGGGGCCAATGTCGACGATGTGATCGGCGCTGCGGATGGTATCTTCATCGTGTTCGACGATGATCAGGGTGTTGTTGAGATCCCGCAGTCGGCGCAGGGTTTCCAGGAGGCGGTCGTTGTCCCGCTGGTGCAGGCCGATGGAAGGTTCGTCCAAAACGTAGAGGACGCCGGTGAGGCCGGAGCCGATTTGGGTGGCGAGGCGAATGCGCTGGGCTTCCCCCCCGGACAGGGTCATGGCCGCCCGCCCAAGGGTGAGGTAGTCGAGACCCACGTCGAGCAAAAATTGCAGGCGGGCCCGGATTTCCCGCAGGGGCAATTCGGCGATCTGGGCCTGGCGGGGGGAAAGGGAGAGGTTCTCCAGCAACCGCAGACATTCGTCAATGGGTACATCCGTCAAATCACAAATGCGCAAATGACCTAGGCGTACCGACAGCACCTCCGGTCGCAGGCGGGTCCCCTGGCAGGTTTCACAGACTTGATTGGTGAGATAAGCTTCCAATTTTTGCTTGTAGGTTTCCGAGGTGGTCTCCTGGTAGTGCCGCTGCAACTGCGGGATCACCCCCTCAAATCGCCGCCCGTACCCCTGCCCCTCCCCTGGCACCTCCACCTTGGTCTGGGATCCATACAATAGGATCTGCTGCTGCTCTGGGGTCAAGGACTTCCAGGGATCCCGAATGTCAAAGCCGAAGGTTTTGGCGGCCCCCACCAGCAGGGCCAAGTAGTAGGGGTTCTCCCGTTCGGCCCAGGGGGCGATGGCGGCATAAACCGGCAAGCTGGGGTCAGGCACCACCAGATCTGGATCAAAGGTGGGCACGTAGCCTAAGCCATGGCAGGTGGGACAGGCTCCCAAGGGGGAATTGAAGGAGAATAACCGGGGGGAGAGTTCTTCCATGACTGAGCCATGCACCGGACAGGCCAGTTTTTCGGAGAAGATGAGTTCTGTCGCCTTGCCATGTTGATACTGGTAGTGGCCGCTGGCTTCCGCTGCCTTGAGAAACGCCTGCTCGTCCGCCTCATCCCTGGGCAACACCTCCACAATGGCAAGCCCCTCCGATTGCCGCAAACAGGTACTCAAGGAATCCGTCAGCCGCTCCACCACATCTGGCTTTTTCACCAGCCGATCCACCACCACCTCAATGTCGTGGGCCTGGTTTTTCGACAGCTTCAGGGATCCCGCCTGGCTGAGGTCGTGGATTTGCCCATCGATGCGCACCCGCACAAACCCCTGGGAGGCTAAGCTGCTGAGCACCTGGGCATGGGATCCCTTTTTGCCCCGCACCACCGGCGCTAGCAGTTGGAAGCGGGTATTGTCCGGCAGGGTCATGATTTGGTCAACGATTTGGTCCACGGTTTGGGGGGCAATGGGGCGGCTACAGTGGGGGCAGTGGGGGGTGCCGGCCCGCCCGAACAGCAAGCGCAAGTAATCGTAAATCTCCGTGACCGTGCCCACGGTGGAGCGGGGGTTGTGGCTGGTGGATTTTTGGTCGATGGAAATGGCCGGACTCAAGCCTTCAATACGATCCACATCGGGTTTGTCCAACTGTCCCAAAAACTGACGGGCATAGGCACTCAGGGATTCCACATAGCGCCGCTGCCCTTCGGCAAAAATCGTATCGAAAGCCAAAGAAGATTTGCCGGATCCCGAAACCCCAGTAAAAACAACCAACTGATTGCGGGGAATGGTGAGATGGACATTTTTGAGATTGTGCTGCCGTGCCCCCTGGATGCGAATCTCGTTGTGGCTAACCATCGGGATCCCTAACTTCGTAGATCTTCACAATCCTAACCTCGGGAAGAGGTTGGCTGGAAGGGCACCTCCTAGGCCCGCCCCTTTAGCTTGTTGACAGGGGCCAGAAAAAACCAAAGATTTGCTTAAAATTAGCGCGGCCTTTGGGGATCCCTGCCATCATGCGGTAGCGCGTGAGGGATCCCGATGCCGGAGTTGGTGTTGGTATTTGTGGAGCAGGTGGGGGGGGAGGTACAGCCGATCGGCTTGGAGCTGTTGGGGGCCGGGCGGCGCTTGGCGGACAAATTGGGGGGACTTTTAGGGGCAATAGTTTTAGGTGAGGGTTTGGCTGGGGTGGGCGAGCAGTTGATTGCCCATGGGGCTGATCGAGTCTATGTAGCCGATCATCCGGAATTGGCCCAGTATCGCACCTTGCCCTACCGGCGGGTGATTGTGGACTGGTTGCGTTCCCTGCCGGCGATGCCCCACACGATCCTGTTGGGTTCTACCACCACGGGGCGGGATTTGGCCCCCCGGCTGGCGGCAGCTTTGGAAACGGGTCTGACCGCTGACTGCACCGAATTGGACATTGGCCCTTTTGAGTACAGCAACAGCAAAGATGCCAGCAAATCGGGTCACTTTCCCACCTGTCTCTATGCCATTCGTCCTAGTTTCGGTGAGTCCTTGAAAGCCCGCATCCTCGGTCCCTGGAAAAATCCCCAGATGGCCACCGTCCGTCCCGGGGTGATGGTGCCCTTGCCCGCCGATCCCAGTCGCCAAGGAGAGGTAATCCCCATCCCCGTCAATCTCCAGCCCCAGGATCTGTCCCTACAAATCCAAGAAACCCTGCGTACCCTCCACCAGGGGGCTCTGCTGGCTCAAGCGGAAGTGATTGTCTCCGGAGGCTTCGGCCTGGGATCCCCGGAGGGATTTGCCCTGTTGCAGCAGTTGGCGGCCTGTTTTCCCCGCAGTGCGGTGGGGGCGTCTCGCAAGGCGGTGGATGCCGGCTGGATCCCCTATGCCCACCAAGTAGGGCAGACCGGCAAAACTGTCCGTCCCAAGATTTATATTGCCTGTGGGATTTCCGGTGCCATTCAACATCGGGTGGGGATGGATAAATCGGGGTTGATTATTGCCATCAACAAAGACCCCCAAGCCCCCATCTTCAACTTTGCCCACTACGGCATTGTGGGGGATCTTTACCACGTGATTCCGGAACTGATCCGGCAACTGCAAGCCCAACCTGCCGAGCAGCGCATCCCCAGCTTAGT
>JAUQVP010000047.1:16878-20591 GCA_039794745.1 Thermostichales cyanobacterium HHBFW_bins_127
GTTTATCCCCCACGGCCACTGTTACCTGTGGCAACCCGATCTGGTGCTGCTCCATGTCCTCAGCGACAGTTTGATTGCCACTGCTTATTTTTCTATCCCCCTGCTGCTAATTTACTTTATCCGCCAGCGTCGGGATGTGCCTTTTCGGAAAATCTTTATTTTATTCAGTGCTTTTATCATTTCCTGTGGTCTTACCCATGTCATGGAGATCTGGACCCTTTGGGTTCCTGCCTATTGGATCTCCGGGGCTATCAAGGTGATGACCGCTGCTGTTTCTCTCTACACAGCTTTTGTCTTGATCCCGGTGATTCCCCAAGCTTTGTCCCTGCCTAGTCCGGCGGAGCTAGCCCTCCTCAACCAAACCCTATCGGCAGAAATTCAAGAACGCAAACAAGCACAACAAGAAATCCAAACCCTCAATGAAAAACTGCAAAAACAAGTTCAGGAGCTAGAACAACTCGCCATCCTCAAAGATGAATTTATGAGCACTATTTCCCATGAGCTGCGCACCCCTCTAACCAGTATGAAAATGGCAATCACCATGCTCAAACTGCAACGGGATCCCGGAAAACAATCCATCTACCTCGAGATTCTAGAGCGGGAGTGGCAGCGGGAACTGAAGCTGGTCAATCAGTTGCTGGAGCTACAAGCTTTGGATGCCGGCAGCAAAACCTACTCCATTGAGAAAGTGGATTTGACGGATTGGATCCCGAAATTGTTGTTGCCCTTTCGCTGGCGCTGTGACCGGGGTCAAGGTGCCGATCTGCACCTCTATCTGCCTGAGGTTCCCGTCTCTGTTTTTACAGACCCAGCATTGCTGGAGCAAGTGATCCTAGAGCTGCTCAATAATGCCTGTAAATATACTCCCGTTGGTCACAGCATTTCCCTAACTTGTGAGTCAACTCCTGGCGGCTGTCGCATCATGATCACCAATACTGGAGTGACTATTCCTGCTGAGGATCAAGAGCGCATCTTTGAGAAGTTTTATCGCAATGCCAGCCTAGATCATTTCAATCAGGGGGGAACCGGCCTCGGCCTAACTATTGTCCGCAAAACCCTGGAAGTCCTAAAGGGTACGATTCAGCTCCACAGTGCCGATGACATCACCACCTTTACCCTGGAAATTCCCCACCTCGGCCAACCAACCTAGGATTAACTCGTTCACCCGCTGGGGATCCTCATCGTGGGGACAATGGCCTAACCCCGGCAATGCCACAAACTGCCGCACACAGGGATAATCAGCCAACTGCCGTCCCAAGGCAATCGGCTCCCAGGGATCTTGAGCCCCCCAGGCAATCCAAACCGGACAGGCGGTTTGCGGCAGCAAATCCTGAGGCAACGGCCCCTGGGAATACTGGATAAAAGCCAAAAAAACATCCACCGCCCCCGGCAACCGCGCCGGCTCCAGCAACAACTGCACCAATTCCTCCGTCACCGCCTCCCGCCGCCCATAGGCCTGCTGCAAAATCCGCCGCAAGGCCCGCGGCCGCGCCACCTGAGCAAAAAAAAGCCACCCCAAAGGCCTCCAGCCCAATAACCGCTGCAACAACGGCGTCCCCCAACGCTGCACCAGGGATCCCTGAGCCCGATAACGCTCATGCATCAGCCGCAGGGAACAATTGAGGATCCCTACCCCCCGCACCAGTTCCCCATAGGACACCGCCACCTGCAAGGCCACCACAGCACCGATGGAATTGCCGATCACCACCACCGGCTCCCCAACCTGCTCCCGGACGAAATCGTGCACCAAAGCGGCCCAGGTTTCAAAACGATACAACTCGGGATCCCGGGGTTTATCGGAATGCCCAAACCCCAGCAGATCCAAGGCATAGACCCGGTGTTGCTGGGCCAAGACGGGGAGATTGTGGCGCCAATGGTCACTGTGGGCCCCGAAGCCATGGATCAAAACCAGCGGCACCCCCCCTTCCCCCTGCTGCCGATAGGCAATGGCATGACCTTGCCACCGCCACTGCAACTTAGGCGCTCCTACCCCCTGCGCCATCTCCGGTATCCCCAATTCTTGTGAAGAATTGTAACATTAGACTTCTTGCAAATGGAGGAGGGGGGATTGGGATTGTTGGTGGCGGCGGAGGGCGGCGGTGATCAGCCCTTGGAAGAGGGGGTGGGGGGTATTGGGGCGGGAGCGGAATTCCGGGTGGAACTGGCTGGCTAGGAAGAAGGGGTGGCTGGGCAGTTCGATCAATTCCACCAGGCGGTTATCGGGGGAGGTGCCGGAGATGACATAGCCACTTTCCAGAAACAGAGTCCGGTAGGCATTATTGAACTCATAGCGGTGGCGATGCCGTTCATAGATCACCTGCTCCCCGTAGAGTTGAGCTGCCAGGGTATTAGGGGCTAAACGGCAGGGATAGAGGCCAAGGCGCATGGTTCCCCCTAGATCTTCCACATCCCGTTGCTCCGGCAGCAGACTGATCACCGGGTGGGGGGTATCCGGATCAAACTCGGAGCTATTGGCTGCCGCCAGTCCGGCCACATGGCGGGCCCATTCAATCACCGCACACTGCATCCCCAAGCACAGTCCCAAAAAGGGAATCTGTTGTTCCCGGGCGTACTGGACCGCCAGGATTTTCCCCTCGATGCCGCGGATCCCAAACCCCCCTGGCACCAAGATGGCGTCCATGCCTGCCAGCAGGGTGCCCACCGTATCCGGGGTAATATCCTCAGAAGAAATCCAGGCGATATTCACTTGGGTATGCAGGGCGCAACCGGCATGACGCAGGGCTTCTGCCACCGATAAATAGGCATCCGTCAGACGGATATATTTGCCGACGATGGCAACCTGCACCTGATGTTGGGGGTGGTGCAGCCCATGCACCAGCGCCCGCCACTGGCTCAAGTCCGGCTCTCGGTCTTCCATATTGAGAATCTTGAGGACCTGGTGGGCCAGCCCCTCTTCCTCCATAATCAGCGGCACATCGTAAATGCTAGGGGCATCCACCGCCGGAATCACACAGTGGGGAGCTACATCACAAAAGTCGGCAATTTTAGCCTTAATCCCAGGGGGCAGGGGCTGTTCGCAGCGGCAAACCAGCATATCCGGCTGGATCCCGATGGAGCGCAGCTCCTTCACCGAGTGTTGCGTGGGTTTGGTTTTCATCTCCCCCGCCGCCCGGATCAACGGTACCAGCGTGACATGGATATAGAGCACATGATCCCGCCCCACATCGTTGCGAAACTGGCGGATCGCCTCCAAAAAGGGCAGCGACTCAATATCCCCCACCGTGCCCCCCACCTCCACAATCACCACATCCGGCTGGGTATCCCTGGCCACCCGATGGATACGTTCCTTGATCTCATTGGTGATGTGGGGGATCACCTGCACCGTTCCCCCTTGGTAATCCCCCCGCCGTTCCTTGTTGATCACCGCCTGATAAATAATCCCGGTGGTGACACTGTTGAGCTTGGACATACTGGTGTCCGTGAAGCGCTCATAATGACCCAGATCCAGATCCGTCTCCGCCCCATCGTCGGTCACATAGACCTCCCCATGCTGATAGGGACTCATGGTGCCGGGATCTAAATTGATGTAGGGATCCAGCTTCAAAATCGAAACCGAATAGCCCCGGGATTTCAACAGCCGCCCCAAGCTAGAGGCAATAATCCCCTTGCCGATACTGGAAACCACTCCCCCCGTGACAAACACAAACTTGGCCATAGCCCTCACCCCCCTTCTGGTTTATGATAGATCGCTC
>JAUQVP010000048.1:0-18892 GCA_039794745.1 Thermostichales cyanobacterium HHBFW_bins_127
GGCCCTTGCAGGCGGTTGACCAAATCCGCTGCCCCTTGTCCTGGGCGGCGTCGTTCTGACCAGGGTTTGAGGGTGGCAAACACCAAACCGCTATTGGGAGAGGAACCGGAAAAACTAAAGCCCCCTACTCCCACCGTGGATTGGATTTCCGGGTTGCCCAGCAGAATTTGCGTGGTTTGGTCAATGATTCGGTCCGTGTAATTGAGGGAGGTTCCCGGTGGGCCAACAATAATATTAATCAAAAATCCCTGATCTTCAATGGGGACAAAGCTGGTGGGTACGCGCCCATAAAACCACCCCGTAAAGCCTAGAAGCAGCACAAAGAGAACCATAATTAAAGCTTTTCTTGTCATCAGCCACTCCAGGATCCCCTGATAGAGGTTGGTGAGTTTTTGCACTAGCCTTGAGAAAGCTTGCAGGATAAAAAAGCGCATCTCACCCGTGCCGTGGATCAGCAACGCCGATAGGGCTGGGGCCATGGTCAGGGCATTAAAGGTCGAGATCGTAATGGAAGCAACAATCGTCAGGGCAAACTGCTGATAAATACGTCCAGTTGTTCCCGGGAAAAAAGCCACTGGCACAAACACTGCAATCAGCACCAAAGAGGTGGCAATAACCGCCCCCGACAGCTCCCGCATAGAGACAATCGCAGCCTCCAAAGGATTCATGCCCTCCTCGGTGTAACGGCTGATGTTTTCCACCACCACAATCGCATCATCCACCACAATCCCCGTAGCTAGGGTCAGACCAAACATGGTCAGCGTATTGATGCTAAACCCCAAGGCATTCATAAAAGCAAAAGTTCCGATCAAGGCAATGGGAATGGTGATTGCTGGGATAAAGGTGGTGCGCCAATTTTGCAGAAAAAGAAAAATCGTCAAGACCACTAGACCGATGGCAATCAGCAACGTCTTGATCACTTCCTGCACCGATTCCGTAATAAACAGGGTTGTATCATAGGGGATTTTATAAGTTAATCCTGGTGGGAAAGCCTGAGATAAAGCTTCCATCTGCCGGCGCACCGCCTGGGCCACTTCTAGGGCATTGGCATCCACTAACTTATTTACACCAATTCCCACTGCATCTTGGCCGTTGATGCGAAAAGAACTATCGTAACTTTCTGCCCCCAACTCCACCCGCCCCACATCCCGCACCCGCACAATCCCCCCTGATTCTGTCGTGCGAATCATGATTTGGGCAAAATCCTCCGGCGTCTGCAAGCGCCCCTGGGCCAAAATACTGTACTGATAGTCCTGATCCCGATTCCCGGGCGGCCGGCCCACCTGCCCCGCCGCTACCTGAATATTTTGCTCCCGAATTGCCTGTACTACATCTTCTGCCGTTAACTGTCGTCCTGCCAATTGTTTGGGATCCAACCATAGCCGCATGGCATATTTGCGCTCCCCAAAAATCTGTACATCACTGACCCCCGGAATTCGCCGCAGGGCATCACGGATAAATAAATCCGCATAATTGCTGATAAACAGAGTGTCATATTCGCCATTTTCCGAGGAAACGCCGATAAACATGAGGAAACTACTGCCCCCAGATTTGCTGACCGTAACCCCGTTTTGCACCACCGATTCCGGCAATTGGGAAAGCACCTGGGAAACCCGATTCTGCACGTCAATGGCAGCATTATCGGCATCCCGACCAGCGGCAAAGGTGACGGTAATGGCGCTGGTGCCGTCGTTGCTGCTGGTGGAGGAAATGGAGCGCATCCCCTGGACGCCGTTGATTTGTTGCTCCAAAACATTGGTGACGGCAGTTTCCACGACGGCAGCGCTGGCCCCACTGTAGTTGGCAATCACCGTCACCTGGGGCGGGGTGACTTGGGGATAGTAGTCTGTGGGTAAATTGGGAATGGCAATCGCCCCCAACAACACGATCACCAGGGAGCAAACCGTCGCAAAGATCGGCCGGCGGATGAAAAACTCCGAGAACATGGACAGTCCAGATGCAATCTCCTAGCACTTTAGGGGATCCCGGTGGCTTTGGGACTGTGGAGGATCGCAAAGATTGGGGCTGGGGATGCAGAATGGGGTTGGATTTGCTGTAGCCAATCTAGCCAAGCTTAGGCCTCAAAAAAACTAGATTGGCTCTAGTCAGGGTTGGAACTTTGCTTTTAGGATAAAGGGAACAATCCCTGCTAGTGCTATGGCTCCTGTGTCCCACACTCCCCCTAAGGAGCAGTCTCCCTACCGAGTCCTCAATGAAATGGGCGCCAAGCGGGTGGGTGGCACCGTCACCTTTCGGGATCCTTTGGATTTATCGGTGGGGTGGAGTGTTTTCCTGTCGGCGGATCATGTGCTCTACGCTACTGCTACCGCTGGGCAATTGCCGCGCTTGACCTATGTTTTGTCACGGATCAATCCCAGTTTGGTGGAGGTTTTGGGGGGGATTCGGGAGAAGGAGTTGGAGTACGGTTGGTTGGTGCAGCAGTTGTCCCAGCGGTTGGGGATTCGCGAGTTGCGCCAGGTGGTGATGCGGATGACCCAGGAGGCTTTGATTCATCTGTTGGCGATCCCGCGGGCGCCGCTGCAGTACAGTCGTGCCACCCCTATCAGTTCCCCCTTGTTGACCCATTCCTGGGCTGAGGTGAGCCAGCCTTTGGCCAAAGCGGTGGAGCGTTGGGCCAGTTTGCGGGAGACCTTTCCGGCTCCTCTCACCCGTCTGAGTTTGGATCCCCGGCGGATGCAGGAGTTTTGTCACCATTGGGATCGGTCCCAGGCGAGTCGCTATTTCCCCCGCCAAGGGCTACCGGGGTGTATGGCGCTGCTGAGTCAATCCCTGACCCTCTATGAGCTGTGTGCCCAAATGGGGTGTGATCCGTTTACGATGGCGGCCTGGTCGAGGCCCCTGGTGGATCAGGGGGTGCTGCGGGTGGGGCCCTACGAAAGTCCTAGTGTCGAGCGACCTTTGGTGGCCTGTATTGACGACAGCAAAACGGTACAAAAACAGGTGAAGGGGATCCTGGAAGTGGCCGGCTTTGCGGTGTTGGGGATCACAGAGCCGGGGCAAGCCCTGACCGCTTTGGTGCGGCAAAAGCCGGCTTTGATCCTGATGGATGTGAATATGCCGGAAATTGACGGCTATGAGCTGTGTCGGATGTTGCGGCAGTCCAAGCAGCTCAAAGAGATTCCCATTGTCATGCTCACGGGGCGAGATGGGCTCTTGGACCGCTTGCGGGCCCAGATTTTGGGGGTCACCGACTATGTCACCAAACCCTTTCAGCCGGAACAGCTGCTGACGGCGGTGCAAAAAGCCGTCCCCAGCCAAGCCCCCTGAACTTTGCCGCTATCCTAGAAAGAGAGTGTTATTTTTTGTGAATATGGGCAAGGTACAGGCGGCTGTCCGCTCCATCCAGACCCTGTGGGGACAGATCACCCGCTCCCAGGATGCCCTGGAACTGATGTCACCCCGGGAAATTGCCAAGATGCGCCAGGCAGGTCAGTTGGCGGCAGCCCTGCTCGATCACCTAGCCCCCTTGGTCAAACCGGGGGTCAGTACCTTGGATTTGGATCGGGAAGCGGAACGCTGGACCCGCGCCCACGGTGCCACCAGCGCCCCCCTCGGCTACCACGGCTTCCCCCGCTCCATTTGCACCAGCGTCAATGCTGTCGTCTGTCACGGGATCCCCAGCAAAAAGCAGATCCTCAAGGACGGGGACATCATCAACATTGACGTCACCCCTATTCTCGACGGCTACCACGGGGATTGCTCTCGCATGTTTTTTGTCGGGGATCCCAGTGCGGAGGCGCGGCGCTTGGTGGAGGTGACGGAGGCTTGCTTGTGGCGGGGGATTGAGCAGGTCAAGCCCGGGAATACGATTGGGGATATTGGCCATGCCATCCAGAGTTATGCGGAGAGCATGGGCTACTCGGTGGTGCGGGATTTTGTTGGGCATGGGGTGGGCAAGAAGTTTCACACAGCCCCCCAGGTGCCTCACTACGGCGAGCCGGGTACGGGTCTGAAGTTGCGTCCCGGCATGGTTTTCACCATTGAGCCGATGATCAACCAGGGCACCTGGGAAGTGGAGATCCTCCCCGACGGCTGGACCGCCGTCACCAAGGATCGGCTATTGTCCGCCCAATTTGAACACACCGTAGCCGTCACCGAAGACGGTGTGGAAGTCCTGACCCTCCCAGCCTGATCCCATCTCCTCCGGCCTATGCTAAGACAGGGGAGTTGGACTCTGAGCACCGCTGATGCCACCCCGCCTCTTTACCCACAAACTCGCCGAAACCCTGGACTATCCCCCCCCGGAACGACCGGGATCCCCAGTGCCTGCATACAACGGCGTTTTTGCCCTGATTGTGATCAATGTGGTGGTGTTTTTGGCCCAGGTCAGCTTTGGGTTTGCAGCCTTACAAGGGTTATATTTGCACCAGCGACAGCCCCAGTTTTATCAGTTTGTTACTTCTTTGTTTTGCCATGCCAATTGGCAGCATTTGTCCGGCAATCTTTTCTTTCTCTACATTTTCGGGCGGATTGTGGAAGAAGAGGCGGGGACCCTGGGCGTTATCCTCAGCTATCTTCTCTGTGGGGTGGGAGCCAACCTGCTGAGTGTGCTGTTTTTACCCGACAGTATTGTTTCCTTGGGGGCCTCTGGGGCTGTTTTTGGCTTATTTTCCGTCAGCGTCCTCAGCAAACTCAGTTGGGACTGGCGGCGCCTGCTGGAAGTCGTCATCCTCGGGCAATTTGTCATCCAACAGGTATTCGGGGAGCTCAGCCGGGTCGGGGTTGCCGATGGCATTAACCGCGTCGCCCACCTCGGCGGTGCCCTGGCGGGGGTTGTCCTGGTCATGGGCCTGCGCCAATGGCAACAACGCCAACCCTAGTCAAGGGGAATCCCCGTGCCCCTGCTAGCTGTTTGCCGACTTCAAAATGACTTGTAACCCCCCCGGGATCCCGGAACCCTGGGATTGTGAAGAGAGTCTTAAGGACTGTACACACTTTGCAATAGAGGGTTAGAGATATGATTCGCTCCTCCATCGCCGTAGCCTTAGCGGCAGTGATGTTGGGCAGTGGGGCTGCCTATGCCGGCTACAACAAAGCTACCAGCGCCAGTGCCGAGGCCCCTAGTGCCACCATCGTGGAAATGGCCATGCAGAAGGACTCCTTTGAGACCTTGGTGGCTGCCCTGAAGGCTGCTGATCTGGTGGAAACCCTGAGTGGGGAAGGGCCCTTCACCGTCTTTGCTCCCACGGATGAAGCCTTTGCCGCCCTGCCGGAAGGCACCCTAGAAAAGCTGCTGCAACCGGAAAACAAAGACACCCTGGTCAAGATCCTCACCTACCACGTGGTACCCGGCAAAGTCCTCTCTAGCGCCATCACCCCCGGTGAAGCCACCACCGTCCAGGGATCCCCGATTGAGTTGGCGGTTGAAGGGGAAACCGTCAAGGTGAATCAGGCGCAGGTGATTGCTGCGGATGTGGAAGGCAGCAATGGTGTGATCCATGTGATTGACCAAGTGATTCTGCCACCGGATGTGACTCTGTAGGTCTAGTTGGTCTAGTTGCTGCCACTCCCGCTGGGGGTGGCTTTTTTGTGGTCGGCTCCCTGGGTGAGCAGGCAATGTCCACAGCTTCTCAATCCCCGCTTCCGATTTGGAAGAGGGAGCGGCGGTGAGAGAACTGTTTCAGTCGCAATTGAAATGACCACAAGTTAAAGCCTCTATAAGGTATTCGCCCAGTCTCTCATCCCTAAACCGCTTTTAGAGAGTTTGTTGTTTCTCAACTGAACAGCTATCAGTTTAAGACGGTCTTCGTCGCCGCAAACATCTATCCTATCTTGATCTGGTCTTGATCCGGGAATGGGTCAGCCCTGAGATCAAAAAGCCTCTATATCTCCCCCAGGATGGGGATGCTGATACAAGTCAAGTTATAGAGGGCGTGATTCCTAGAGGAAAGGGAAAAGAGCACCTCAAAATCTGGATTTTGTTGAGAACAACGACGGCAGCATCAGCGTACCAATGTCGTTTCCTGAGTAATATCAATCTGAGCTAGCTGCCGATTCAAGTCAATCAATCGACAACTCCTGAGGGAGTGTCTTACCTTTGCCCCCCTAGGGACCGGCTGCCCTCCCAGGGGTCTCTGCACCTGTTTTGAGGGGTTTGACAGCTCATCAGTAATCTCGATAGCATAGCAAATGCCCTTGTTCATCTGGTTCTATGCCTCGCTCCTATGAGACCCTGATTATTGTCCGCGCCGATGTGGTGGACGAAGCGTTGCAGCAATTGCTGAGTACTCAGCAGGCGCTTTTGCAGGAAGCCGGGGCGACGGAGGTCAGCTATCAGGTGCGGGGCAAGCGGCGCTTTGCCTACGAGTTGAAGCGGCAGAAAGAAGGGATCTATGTGCAGTTTAACTACCAGGCGGAACCGGCTGCCGTGGCTAGCTGGGAAAAAAACCTCAAGCTCAACGAAAATATTCTCCGTTTCATGACGACCCGACCCCTAGCCGCCTAGAATAGGACTGGAAAGGAGTGGGGGTAGGCAACCGCGTTTTCGGCAGGACCGGAAATGAGGAAAGTCCGGGCTTCCAGAAGAACACACCGCTGGAGAAACTTCCAGTGCGGGTGACCGCGAGGAAAGTGCCACAGAAACAAACCGCCGATGGGAGGTAACTCCACAGGTAAGGGTGCAAAGGTAGGGTAAGAGCCTACCAGCAATGTCGTGAGGCATTGGCTCGGTAAACCCCGGTGGGAAGCAAGGCCGCAGTACCAGGATATGAGTGTTCTTCCTCCCTGAAGTACTGCATTGTCTGACTTCGGTCGGCAATGGAGGAGAGCCGCTTGAGGGTGTTGGTAACAGCACTCCCAGATAGATGGTTGCCCAGGATCAGCGATGATTCTGAACAGAACCCGGCTTACGACCCGCTCTTTTCTACAAAAAACTGAGCTACCCTTAGAGCCAGAGGTGGCAAGGATGGCTATGGTCTGGCAGCAGGTTTCTTCGGAAGAACTGGTTCAACGGGTGGCAGCGGCGGTCATCGAACAACTCCAGCCCTGGCTAGCACAACTGGCTGCCCAGGAAGATCAGGTCCTAGAGCGGGCGGTGGATCCCGACACTGAGGACATCAATGCGCTGCGACGGGATTTGGATTTGATGCTGCTGCGAGAGGAGAAACTGCGCCAGCAAATCCAAAACTATGAGCGGGAAATCAGTCAGCTCACCCAAGAAAACGAAGAATTGCAGCAGTTGATCGAAGAATTGCCGGAAATCTATCGCCAGAAGTTCTTAGCCCGCCTCGCCCCCATCCAAGCCCGCATCCGCCAAATCCAGGAGGAAAATTATCTCCTCAAGTCGGAACTGATCGCCCTCCACACCTCTCGCCCCTGGACCCTGCCGGGCTTGGGATCCCGGCCCCCTCGTCTCGGTCCGCTGTTGCCCTAGGTCATGAGCTACATTCCCCTACACCACAAGTACCGTCCCCAGCGGTTTCAGGATTTGGTCGGTCAGAGGGCAATTGCCCAGACCCTGAGCAATGCCATTCGCCGCGGTCGCATTGCTCCGGCCTATTTGTTTTGTGGGCCACGGGGCACTGGCAAAACCTCAAGCGCCCGGATCCTGGCGAAGTCCCTCAACTGTGTGCATGGGCCTACCCCCGATCCCTGCCAAGTCTGTCAGCACTGTGTTGCCATTACCCAGGGGACGGCTTTGGATGTGATTGAAATTGATGCCGCCAGCCATACTGGTGTGGATAACATCCGTGAGCTGATTGAGCGGGCCCAGTTTGCCCCGGTGAGTTGCCGCTATAAGGTTTATGTCCTGGATGAAGTGCACATGCTCACCTCGGCGGCTTTCAATGCCCTGCTGAAAACCCTGGAAGAACCGCCGCCCCAGGTGGTGTTTGTCCTTGCTACCACCGATCCCCAACGGGTTTTGCCGACGGTGATCTCCCGCTGCCAACGCTTTGACTACCAGCGCATTACCCTGCCTGATCTGGTCAGCCACTTGCAGTTGATTGCCCGTCAGGAAGGGATCCCGATTACGGGCCAAGCGCTACAGGTGATTGCCCAATTGGCCCAGGGGGGGTTGCGGGATGCGGAGAGTTTGTTGGATCAACTCAGCCTGTTGGAAGGGCCGATCGATGTGGAGCAGGTGTGGAAGCTGGTGGGTGCTATTCCAGAGCAGGATTTGCTGCAACTGTTCACGGCTTTGGCGGCGGGGGATGCGGCCGGTTTGCTGCAGCATCTGCGTTCCCTGCTCGACCATGGCAAGGAGCCCCAGAGTGTTTTGCAGCAGGTGGCCGGTTTTTGTCGGGATCTGGTCCTGGCCAAAACTGCTCCCCAGCGCCGGGATCTGGTCACCTTGACAGAACCCACCTGGCTAGCCTTGGTGGAACAAGCCCACCGTTGGCCCCTGCCAACTCTGTTGAATATGCAACAGCACCTGCGCCAGGCAGAATCCCTGATCCGCCATAGCCATCAGCCCCGCCTCTGGCTGGAGATCACCCTCCTGGAACTGCTGGCCCGGGATCCCCAGATTCCCCCTGCCTCCTCTGGTGCCGGCACCTTGCCTATCCCTGCTGCCCCTGCACAGCCAACCCCTGAGCCTGTGGTGCCAAGGCAGGTCAGCTTGAGTAGCCAGTGGGAGGAATTTTTAGCTTGTCTGGGGCCTTTGGCTAAGGCCCGGTTTCATTTGGGCACAATTGTGGCGGAGGGGGCTGGGAAAGTCACCATTGCCTTTCCTACCCCGGGATTTGCCGACAAAGCCCGGCAAAGCCTTAAGGAAGCCCAGAGCGTGGCTAAGAAAATGCTGGGGTTGGGGGTGCAATTCGAATTGGTCAGCCAAACACCCGCTCCCACCCCCCCTGCCCCTGTTCCGGTGCCCGTACCCCAGCCTCGCCAGACCGGGGATGATACGGTGGAAGTTGCCGCCGCCCAGGTGGCTGAGTTTTTCGGCGGTGCCGTCTTGGACATTGACGATCCGGAGGAACTACCGTTTTAAGGCTGCTGCCCCAAGGATCTGGCTGACCTGGATCAAGATAGCCTAGAATCCCCCTCAAGAAGAGCAGCTAGAAACATCCCTATGGCCAGATACGCTGCGGGCGGAGCGGGGGAGGTGAGTGGGGCTGCTAGCCGAGGCGGGGGACCTCACGGATGGAGAGGATTTTGCCCCCTGCTTTAGTAATCCGCTGAAACTCCGCCGAAAGACTGCTGTAGGGGACTTTGTAGGTCTGGGTGCTGCGCCGCACGCCGCTGCCAACTAAGCCGGCAACCTCAATCACGTAGTACTTTTCGGTATTGGCAACATCAGCGCTACTGGCCCCAGAATCGGCAGCAGGACCAGAAGCAACACCGGCACTGGCAACCGGCTGCAAAAAGAAACGCCAACCCCGGGGAGCCGCCGGGCCCAAGGCTTGGGTGACGGTGTAGGTGCTGCGGCTGCCGTCTTTGACCAACTCAACGGTGCTGCCCACCGGCAGACGAATCTCGGGATCCATGCACATCACCTTCAAGCCAGTCCAACCCGGTGGGGCATCCGTCAGCAGTTCCACGTCGTAATGCCGATCCGGGGCAACCACTAGCTGCATAGCACTCTCACCTCGAGCTCCATCTTTGCCATCTTACCGCTTCGGGATCCCGGATTCCCATGTATCCTGGACGACTACCATCTCGGCAGATCCTAGATTAGATTGAAGGCACATAATTTTATCTTGTTTTGGTGTGGATGCCATTCATTTTTTGATCGCCTATCGCTTTGCCCTGGAGGGGAAGCCGGCGCCGCTGTGGGTGGAGAGGTGGCAGCGCCTCTATCCGACGGCTTGGATCCCTTTGGGGGTGATGGAGGCGTTTTACCAGGGGCGGTTTAAGGCGACCTCGGTGGATCAGATTTTGCGCAGTTGGCAACGCCTCGGCTCGCCGCGGATTCAGTTTGATGCCGAGTTTGCTCGCCATCTCTGGCCCGATCCCGCCTGGACACGGGTGCTGCCCGAGCTAGGGCAGGTGAAAGTGCAGGTGTAAGAAAGACTTAAGGATAGCCGGGTCGGCGGCTGCTCGGGTTAGGGTGGCTGGGGATCCCTTGATTTTCCCGACTGTTTTTGGCACTGTACTTGTAATCTTTTGTAAAGCTGCTGGAGATTTGCGTTTATGGCCGCCTCGACTGCTTCGGTTCCTTTGAATCTTTATCGTCCCAATGCGCCCTTGATCGGCAGGGCGTTGGAAAATTTCTCGATTGTGGAGCCGGGCGCTCCGGGGGATACGCACCATGTGGTGCTGAGTTTGGAAGATAGTGGCTTTAGCTATGTGGAGGGGCAGAGTATTGGGATTATTCCGCCGGGGACGGATGCCAATGGCAAGCCCCATAAGCCGCGGCTCTATTCGATTGCTTCCACCCGCCGCGGGGATGATGGGGAAGGGAAAACGGTGTCTTTGAGTATTAAGCGCCTGGAGTACAAGCACCCGGAGACGGGGGAGTTGGTGAAGGGGGTGTGCTCCAATTTCCTCTGTGATCTACAGCCGGGGGATGAGGTGAAAATTACTGGGCCGACGGGGAAGACGTTTTTGCTGCCGGAAGATAAGCAGGCCACCCTGGTGTTGATTGCGACGGGGACGGGGATTGCCCCGTTTCGGGCGTTTATGAAGCGCCTGTTTGAGGAGGAGACGGATTTCAGCGGCTCGATCTGGCTGTTTTTTGGGGTGCCGACGACTTCAACTTTGCTCTATAAGGCAGACCTAGAACGGTTTAGGGCGAAGTATGGTTCCCAGTTCCGGGTGGACTATGCCATCAGCCGGGAACAAAAAAACAGCAAGGGCGAAAAGATGTATGTGCAAAACCGCATGGCGGAATATGCCGATGAACTCTGGGAACTGTTCCAGAAGGATTCTACCTATACCTATATCTGCGGGCTGCGGGGCATGGAAGATGGCATCAATGAGGTGATGTCGGCTAAGGCGGAAGCAGCAGGCACCACGTGGGCCGAGTTCCAAAAGGCTCTGAAAAAAGCTGACCGCTGGCACGAGGAAACCTACTAATCCACTTCGATGGCCCCAAGCTGGCGCAGATGCTGCCGCTGGCTGGGGGTCAAACCTGTGGCTTGACTGATGTTCATGCCGCTGTAGGGCTGGGGCAGGGCTAGGGTCTGGATGCAGGTGCGCTGCCCTAGGTGCCACACTTTCAGGGTGTGATCCTGGCTGCTGCTGATCAAATAATGCCCGTCAGGACTGACGAGTAACTGATCCACCCAACCTTGATGACGATCAATCAGGGTCTGTACCTGCCCACTCCAGGGATCCCACAGTTGGATCTGCCCTTGGGCGTTGCCGCTGGCCAAACCCTGGGAAATCACCGCCAGGCAACGCAGTCGCAAGTTCTCCTGCTTCAAAGTCATGAAGGGCTGATGCCGCTCGGGATCCCAAAGTTGTAGGCCCTTGTCCCCAACCCCGGCGGCAATCCAACCTGGGCCCCAGGCCAAGCTGTGGATGGGATCGCCACCGGTCTGCCAGGTGGACAGGAGCTGAGCGGAGTAAGGGTTCCACAGCCGGATCTGCCCGGCCCGATCCCCAGTCAGTAAGTAGGTCTGCTGGGGGTTGGTGGCCATGGCCGTCACAGGGTGGGGGTGAGGGAGATCTGCCAGCCAGGTGCCCTGGGGAAGGCGCCATAGCCTCACAACCCCATCGGTATCACTGGAGGCCCCCCAATCGCTGCCCACCACAACGCTCAGCACCGGATGCCGGTGCCCCTGCCAACGCCGCAGGGGATCCCGACCTTGTCCCCAGTGGAGTTCGCCCCCCTCATTGCCGGCTAACCAGCCCTGGGCATGGGCACTGCTGGCCAAGAAAATCCCCTCCCCCTTCCCCAGAGACCTAGGGGATCCCTGTTGCCAGTCCCAGAGCTGCGCCCCTTGGGTGGTCACCAGGTGGGGATAGTCGGCGGCCAGAATGCCGATCCGCCCACTGCGCGCCACCGGATGGATCTGCAGGGGCTGATCCCCTTGGGGATCCCAGAGGCAAACCCCCTGCTCCCGGCTATAGGTGATCCAGCGGCAGGCTAGGGGGTCGAAGGTGATGCTGACCAGGGGGCCTGCCTGCCATTCCCGCAGGCAGTAGCCGCTGCGCCAGTTCCAGAGGCGCATCTGTCCCGTAGCCCAGGCCGCCAAAAGCCAGTCCCCTCCAAAGCCCAGGTAGCGCAGCGGCCCCTCCACCCCTGCCCATTCCCAACTGCCCTCAATACCAATCCGCCCTCCCCGCTGGTAAGCCCGCAGGGGCTGATCAGGATGTTCTGCCCACAACCAGGGATCCCCAGGCACCGGCTCTCCCCCTTGCCCGTCCCAGCTCAGCCAGCTTCCCCCTTGGCTTTGGGTCAACAGCTTGGCCCCCTGCTGCCGCCAATCCAGCAAAGCTCCCACCCAGTGCTCCCAGATCAGGGATCCCTGTCGGCAATCCCAGGCTTTGAGGAGTTGATCTTGGCCGTAGCTGATCAGGGTCTCTTCCCCCACAAAGGTGAGAAACATCACTCCCCCCCCGTGCCCTGGCAGCACCTGTTCCTGGTCTAGATCTGGCCAGGACCAGAGGCGGATTTGATCCCGATCTTGGTTGCCTAGGGCCAGCACCCGCCCATTGCAGGCCAGCCCCCCCAGATCTCCCCAGGGCAGCAGCCAGTGGCACTCCTGCAGGTGGGCCCCTTGCAGATTCACCCGGGCCGCCCCTTGCCACCGGGCTTGGTAGAAATGCAGCCCGGAAAAATCGCAGCCCGCCAGATCCACCCCCAGAAAATAGCCCCAGTGCAGCCAATTGCGAGAGCCATAGCCGGGCTGATGTTGTTGGCGCCACAGATGCATCCAGGCCTGCCAGCGGGCTGCCCAATTCCCTCCTGGTAGTAGCCGCTGCTGCAAACGCGGAAACAGCCAATCCGGCAGACAGTAGATATTCCAAAGCTGAAACCGAAACTGCTGCAACTCCTGCACCAACTCCTCGAGCAACTGCTCCTGCAAAGCCGCCCGCAGCATCGGCAGCAACTGCCAGCGTTCCCCCACCCTTTCCACCAGATGCCACCGCAACAACCCACTCAGCATCTCCCAAAAGCTAGGTTGTTCCCAGGTGATCCACAGCAGCCGCTGCCATTCCTCCACCGTCAACCCCTGGGGCTGCAGCACCAACCCCTGCAAAACCCAGCGCCCCGCCACCCCTACCCCCGCCACCTGCCCCTGGATCAGCTGCTGCAAAGGCTGCAACAACAGCAAATCATGGTACAAAAACGCCGCCAAATTCCCCCCAAAAAACCGACTCACCAACGGACTCAGCAGCAACCCCGCCAACGGATGCCCCCCATAGCGGCGATGAAACTCCTCCCAACTCTGCCGGGATCCCTGACAGGGGGCAGTCTGACAGCAGAGCAGCTGCCATGGCTCCAGTTCCAAGCCCGGCAGCGGCAAACAGCGGATCCCCAGACTGGTGCAATAGATTTCCGGCTTCACCCGACTCAGCAGCACAATCACACTGTTATGGCGTTCCGTTGCCAGCCGCTGCAACAGCAGCTCATAGTCCGGCTCCCCTGCCACCCGCTCCCACTGGTCCAACACCACCAAGCGCCGCTGCCCCAACAGCCCCAGCCAGGCCGAAATCTGCTCCCACAGGCTTGGGATCCCCGCCTCTACCCCCAGGGAAGCCAGCAACCGTGCCAACGGCGGCTGCCCCGCCAAGGATCGCCACAGCAACGACCCCCCCCCGGCGATCCAGATCTCCGCCAGCCGCACCGCCAGGGCCGTCTTGCCGATCCCCCCTAGGCCGGTAATGCCGATCAGCCTAAGCCCCGGTTCCTGCAGCCAGCCTGTGAGCAACTCCAGTTCCTGCTGCCGTCCACAGAAATAGCCCAAAGCCGGCGCTTCCCCCCAATCCACCACCTGCAGGGATTCCTGGGTAGGCTGGGCGGCCCGCCGTTCGATCACCGCCTTGAGATTATGCTTACCGACCCGTTCCCCCAACTGCTGGGATAGTCGTTGCCAGAGCTTGGCTGCCACCCCCTTAACATAGTCCGGGGCATAGCCATGATCCTCGGCCAGCCTGGCATAGGTTTTGCCCTGCCACACCTGAGAGATGATCAACGTCTGCACCGTTGTCAGGTGATCGGGACAGAGCAGTCCATTGATCCATTGCAGAGCTTCAGCTTCAGTCACAGTCCCAGGTTGAGGTTAGCCTCATTTTAGAGCCCCAACCCCAGTCCCTCGGTTGAGGTTACTAGAGTTTTTGACCTTTTGTCAATTGGGAGCGGATGCCATTCACCAGCACCCGGCCACTGTCCCCGAGCACCACCGTTGCCCGCGTCAACCAAGCCCCACCGTTTTCCGCCACCGCCCCCGCCAACTGGGCCGACGTATCTGCCACCTGCACCGCCACCCGCCGCGTCCAGCGGCCCAAAGTCTTCAACGCCACCTGCACCGTCGCTTCCATCGCCACCTCCCCATGACTGAACTTCCCTATTGTAATGAATCCCCAGAACCAGAGGCGGGCAGCAAGGAATCGGGATCCCGTTTCAGCACCAAAATGGCCAAAGGTGGCAGGCACAATTCCAGGGAATAGGGCAGATGATGATAGCTGTGATCCTCACTCCACTTCCCTCCCAAATTGCCAAAGCCCTTGCCATAAAACTCGAGGGCATCACTATTGAGCAACTCCCGATAAAACCCCCTTTCCGGCACCCCGATGCGGTAATTACCCCGCAAAATGGGAGCAAAATTGCACACCACCACCAACGTATCCTCAGGATTTTTACCCCGCCGCTGAAACGAGATCACCCCACTGTGATCCTGACAGTCAATCCACTGGAACCCCTCCGGCTCAATATCCTTTTCATAGAGCGCCGGTTGAGAACGCAGCAACTGATTCAGCGCCATAATGTACTGCCGCAGCTTAATATGGGGTTCATACTGCAACAGAGGCCACTCCAAATCCGTCCAAACATTCCACTCCTGCCACTGCCCAAACTCCATCCCCATAAACAACGTTTGCTTGCCCGGATGAGTATACATATAGCCATACAAACAGCGCAAACTAGCAAACTTATCCCAGGGATCCCCCGGCATTTTGCCGATCATGTGGCTTTTGCCGTGTACCACCTCATCATGGGAAAATGCCAGCATATAATTTTCACTGAAAGCATACATAATCGAGAACGTGACCAGATTGTGATTAAACTGCCGAAACCAAGGGTCCAAGCGGAAATAGTCCAGCATATCGTGCATCCAACCCATATTCCACTTCAGGTTGAAGCCTAAGCCCCCCACATGGGTTGGCCAAGTCACCATCGGCCAAGCTGTGGATTCCTCAGCAATCGACAGGATCCCGGGAAACTTTTCAAAGATCGTTTTATTCAGTTGACGGAAAAACTCAATCGCTTGGATATGCTCCCGGCCGCCATATTGATTAGGAACCCATTCTCCTTCCTTGCGGGAATAATCCAAGTAAAGCATGGAAGCCACCGCATCCACCCGAATTCCGTCGATATGGAACTTTTCAAACCAAAATAGGGCATTGGCAATCAAAAAATTGCGCACCTCATGGCGTCCATAATTAAACACCAGCGTCCCCCAATCCTTATGTTCGCCCATACGGGGATCGGGATATTCATAGAGATGGGTACCATCAAAAAATGCCAACCCATGCCCATCCCGGGGGAAATGTCCCGGCACCCAGTCGATAATCACCCCAATTCCATTTTGGTGACACTGATCCACAAAATACATAAAATCCTGGGGGGGACCATAGCGGGAGGTAGCTGCATAGTAGCCGATCACCTGATAGCCCCAAGACCCATCAAAGGGGTGTTCTGCCACCGGCAACAACTCAATATGGGTAAAGCCCAACTCCTTCACATAGGGGATCAACTGGGCTGCCAGCTCCCGATAGGTCAAATAGCGCCCATAGGGCTTATACTCCGAGCTAGGCACCACGCTTTCCTCAGGGGTTTTGCCCGTGTGGGCGTACTCCGGTGCCGGCGGCACATCCGTACTGGCATGCAACCAGGATCCCAAATGCACCTCGAAAACCGCAATCGGCGACCGCAAGGGATCCCGATGGGCGCGGGCCTCCAGCCAGGCTTGATCTCCCCAGGTGTAGCGGTCTAGGTCGGTGACAATTGAGCCAGTTTTGGGGCGAATTTCCTGCTGGAATCCATAGGGATCGGTTTTTTCATAGATGTGTCCCTGTTGATTTTTAATCTCATACTTATAGACAGCCCCCACCTGCACTCCCGGCACAAAAACTTCCCAAACTCCACTCATCCCCAGGCGGCGCATTTGATGGGGACGCCCATCCCAATAATTAAAATCTCCCAGAACACTGACATTTTTAGCATTGGGTGCCCACACGGAAAAATAAACCCCATTCACCCCCTCAATGACCAGGGGATGGGCCCCCAACTTTTCATAAATTTTGTGATGATTCCCCTCCGCAAACAAATAAATATCCAACTCCCCCCACACCTGCGGCACATAACGATAGGGATCCCTCAAGATTTCTTGAGCGCCCCACTCCCGTTCCACCTGTAGGCAGTAGTCGGGCAAGGTTTCGCCGAGGGTGACCTCAAAAAACAGGGGATGGTGGCGATTGTGCATGGGGTAGGTCTTGCCGTTGACCACATCGAGGAGGGTCACTGCACGGGCTTGGGGCAACAGCACCCGCACCTCCCAGACCCCTTCCACCTGATGGGGCCCCAACAGGGCATAGGGATCCTGGAGTTGATTGTGGGCGAGCTGGTCAATCTCAAAGGGGGTGAGCATGAACATTTCCGAAAAGACCCTAGGGGCAGCATACCGCATTCCCGCCCCTCCCAGGAGATCTCCATCCCTAGTGCCAAAT
Organism: Thermostichales cyanobacterium HHBFW_bins_127; assembly: GCA_039794745.1. GTDB lineage: Bacteria > Cyanobacteriota > Cyanobacteriia > Thermostichales > Thermostichaceae > JAUQVP01. The sequence goes on from JAUQVP010000048.1 coordinate 16,798, forward strand.
CCATTCAGATACACAATAGATAGTGTTACTTCTAATGAGTAAAGGGTTAGCGGTCTAGCTCATGGTTTTCCCATAATTTTTATGGATGGGTGGATGCGGAGTTTATGAAGCTGTGATAGGATTTTGGGCAGGCTGAAGTGAATCAACTCAAGCTTGATCTTTAGCTCCTGAGGCTTTCTTAAGCCGATTGTAAGCTGGCAATTATAAGCTGATTATAATAAGCTGATAATAAGCTGATTGAAGTGGGTGATGATTGCTTTTTAATAGGTATTAATAGGTGCTACATGTAAGAGATAATAATATTAGGAAATAGTTGATAGTTAGTTTTCCCCGCCCATGAATCTACCTGCCCCTTGTATTATTGATGTTGGTACCCTTGTTCGTAAGCGGGATATGCACCGGGTGCTTTCCGACTTAGGGCGGGTGACCTACCAGGAGATCCGCGATGGGCAAATTGTGCGCAGCGGCGAGGGGTATGTGATGGAGGTCTTTGCTGACCTACATTCGGCTACCCTGATTGCCAATGCCGCTATCTATTTGAATGTCCATAGTTTTGATTGTTTGGCCCTTGGCATTACCACTCATCTGGATCGGGAACAACCTTTTTTTGATCTGATCCAGGAAAATCGGGTTTTGCGGCTATTGCCCCTTTCAAGTCCCTTGCAAGATCCCCCCCAACGCTTGGCCGATGCCCAAGCCCTCAAGATAGCGATGCTGGATTGGCTAAATCAAAATATGGCTGAGGGGGATGAAGATTGTCCAGACGGTTTCTTTTTTAATTGAGCTTTAATTGAGCTGAAGTTGATTCAAATCATGGAGAACTTCTGTGGCAGTTTGGTAGCGAGAGGCAAAATGATAGCGCACCAATTTATCAAGGATTGCCCGTAATCCTTCACTGATGGTGGCGAGATGGTGCCAGTGCAGTTCCCCAGTTTCCGGGTCGGTTTGCAGGGTCTCGGCAGCCACCCCGGTCAACGCTTCAATCCCTAGGATGCCAACGGCATAAAGATCGCTGTTGTAGCGGGGGCGACCGGCGCACTGCTCAATGGGCATGTAGCCTTGGGTACCCACCGCCATCAGAGCAGAACTTTTGCCGCCACTGGATAGACCGCTGCCAATCTCTTTGACGGCACCAAAATCAATCAATACCAATTTGCCGTCCTGCTTGCGGCGAATAATGTTGGTGGGTTTGATGTCCCGGTGAATGACTTTGTTTTCGTGGACAAACTCCAGGATGGTGAGAATTTCTTTGAGGATGCTGACCACTTGGGCTTCGGGCATTTTCTGCCCCAGTTTAATCTCTTGATCCAGGGAATGCCCCTCAATCAGTTCTTGGACGAGATAAAAGTTTTGCTCTTCGCAAAAATAAGCCAATAGCTGCGGAATCTGGGGATGGCGACCGATGCGCTCGAGGATCTCTGCTTCGGCGTTGAACAGCTTTTGGGAGGTGGCTAAAAAGCGAGGGTCGTTGCTATCGGTGTGTAGCCGCTTGACCACACATAGGGGGTTTTTGGGACGGTGCATGTCTTCGGCTAGGTAGGTCTGCCCAAAGCCACCGGAGCCAAGGGGATTTAAGAGTCGGTAACGACCCCCTAAAAGGGGGGTACGGTCGGCGTTGGTGGGGGCAACTTCCTGAACGGTGCCTTCGTAGTAGAGCAGGCTGCCCTGGGGATCCCGGACGGCGCGGAGGGTTTCGCGGATCCAGGTGGTGGAGCCGTCGCGGCGGTAGATGCGCCCTTCGTAGGGGGGGACGCTGGGCTGCTGGCGCAGTTGTTGGAAAAACTCCAGTCGACGTTGGGGTTCGGCGTAGGCTTGCAGGCCAATTTGGGAGAGGGTGCGGATCAGTTCTTCGGGGGTGTCGTAGCCGTAGAGTTTGGCGAGGGCGGGGTTGGCGCTGAGGTAGCGCCCTTCTTCGTCCATCTGGAAGAGGCCGTCGCTGGCGTTTTCAAAGAAGCTGCGGTAGCGGTCGTCTTGGGGAGGGGGGCTGGCCGGCTGAACGGGGGTGGCTTTGCTGATGTAGCGCCCACGAAAGAGGATTTTGGTGGTGGGCTTGGGTTGGGACGGGGTTTTGGCGGGGGCAGGGGGCTGACTGGCG
>JAUQVP010000048.1:18992-20159 GCA_039794745.1 Thermostichales cyanobacterium HHBFW_bins_127
GGGCTGACTGGCGCGGCGCTCGGGGGCGGGGGGCTGGCTGACGGGACGCTCAGAGGCAACCTCGGAGCCACCCACAGGGCGACCCCGGAAGGTAACGGGTTTGCGGCTGCCGGAGGAAACGGGGCGAGGGGGTTCTGGGGCCGGGGCAGCAAAGTCCTCAATGGGCACGGTGGCAGCGGGATCCTCACTGGGGGGGGAACTGCCGGAACCGGGACTGAGGCCAGGACTTAGGACCGTGTCGGAACGCTGCTCCCGGTGCTCAAACCAGAGCGTGAGGGAGCCGGCGTTGTCTGTGAGGATGCTGAGGATGTTGGTGTCGAGGTAAAGTTGGCAAAGTTGGTAGGCACGCTGGCGTTGGTCGGGGCTGAAGGTGGTGCCTTTGCTGAGGACTTTGCCGCGAAAGGTGAGGGTACTGACGGTTTCTGGGTTGATGCCTTTGGCCTGCAGATCTTGGGAACGATAGACTTTGACTTCGTTGAGGTCACTGTCGTGGCTGGCCATAGGAGCTTCTCTGTTGATACCCTCTTTTGTAGCCTAGGTTTCCCCTAAATACACCCTGACTTGCGGGGGGATTGCTGCTGCCAGTAGGCTTGCCGATAAGCTTAAGTGTTGGGGATGCAAGTGCCTTAGATCTTCTTGTATCATTTGTAAGCCCTGACTGCTGTGATCCTAGTGTCTGTTGCTGCCGCTCTCCAGAGTCTTTTGCACCGCTGGGGGCTGGCGGGGCTGGTGCCGCAGTTGTGGCTGTTGCTGCTGGGACGGCTGCTGTCCCAAATGGGCACGGGCTTTACTCTGTTCTACGCGGCTATCTATTTTGTCGGCACGGTGGGACTGACGGCAACTCAGGTGGGGCTGGGACTGGCTTTGATGTCCCTGACGGGGGTGGTGGGCCGCATCGCCGGGGGATCTTTGGCCGATGGGCGGTGGGGACGGAAACAAACCTTGCTGGTGGCTTTGCTGACCTCAGGGCTGGGATCTTTGCTGTTGGCGTTGAGTCAGGATGTAAATCTCTTTTGGCTGGCCAATGGGGTGGCGGGGCTGGGGCAGGGGCTGTACTGGCCGTCGGCAGAGGCCATGGTGGCGGATCTGGCGACGGTAGAGCAGCGGGGGGTGGCGTTTGCCCTCAATCGCCTCAGTGATAATGTGGGGCTGAGTGTGGGGGTGGCC
>JAUQVP010000049.1:0-19994 GCA_039794745.1 Thermostichales cyanobacterium HHBFW_bins_127
AAATATCTGGCTTAAGCATCCTATGCCCCGCCCTAAACTCCCCAAAACCCAGTGGATCTGCCAAGCCTGTGGGGAAAAGTTTCCCAAGTACTTGGGGCGATGCAGCAGTTGCGGCGCTTGGAATAGCCTGCAGGAAACCCTCATCAAGACTCCACCCCGCCCACCTGCACCTCAGATAGCCATCCGCTCCCAGCCCCTGGTTGAGGTGCCAACGGATGCCTTCCCCCGCCTCACCAGCCGCTATGGGGAACTTAACCGGGTCCTCGGCGGTGGCATCGTCCCAGGCTCTCTGGTGCTGATCGGCGGGGATCCCGGGATTGGCAAGAGTACGTTGTTGCTGCAGGTGATGAATGACCTGGCAACCCAAATGCCGGTGCTGTATGTGACCGGAGAGGAATCAGCCCAGCAGGTGAAGCGACGGGGGGAACGCTTGGGATCTTTGGCGGATCAGCTCTATATCTTGGCTGAAACCGATCTGGATAGGATTCTGGCGGAGCTGGAGGAACTGCAGCCAGCGGTGGCAGTCATTGACAGTATTCAGGCAATTTTTTGGGCAGAACTCACATCCCCGCCGGGATCTTTGAGTCAGGTGCGGGAGTGTACGAGTTTTTTGATGCGGTTGGCGAAGCGGTTGCACATGAGTTTGTTGATTGTGGGGCATGTCACCAAGGAGGGGGTGATTGCGGGGCCGAAGGTGCTGGAGCATTTGGTGGATACGGTGTTGTATTTTGAGGGGGATCGTTTCCAGAGCTATCGCTTGCTGCGGTCGGTGAAGAATCGCTTTGGTGCCAGCCATGAAATCGGCATTTTTGAGATGGGGGAGAGGGGGTTGTTGGAGGTGACCAATCCTTCCCAGTTGTTCATTGCCGACCGCACCCAGATGACTCCCGGGACGGCAACGATTGTGGCTTGTGAGGGCAGCCGCCCTTTGCTGGTGGATCTGCAGGCTTTGGTCAGCCCCACAGGCTATAGCTCCCCCCGCCGCACCAGCACCGGTATCGAAACTAACCGCTTCCTGCAAATCCTGGCCGTCCTGGAAAAACGCTTGGGGATCCCCCTTTCCAAATACGATGCCTATGTGGCTACGGCGGGGGGGATGAGTGTGGATGAGCCGGCGGCGGATCTGGGGGTGGCGCTGGCGATTGCCGCTAGCTTTCGGGATCGACTCTTGGATCCCTACACGGTGGTGGTGGGGGAGGTGGGGTTGGGGGGGCAAATCCGACCGGTGCCCCATTTGGAACAACGGCTGAAGGAGGCGGCTAAGTTGGGGTTTCGCCGGGCGATTATTCCCCCCGCTACGGTCAATGGGCCTGATGGGCTGGAATTGCTGCCGGTACAACGGGTGCTGGAGGCCCTGGCGGTGGCCCTTCTCGGGGAAACTTAGGATAGATAAGCAATGGGGGCTAGGATGGGTTGGCTACTGCTGCTGCTGGGCTATGTTTTGGGATCCCTGCCGACGGGGTATTTGGCGGGCAAATGGCTGAAAGGGATCGATCTGCGCCGGGTGGGGTCGGGCTCGACGGGGGCAACCAATGTCTTGCGCTCGGTGGGAAAGGGGGCTGCCCTGGCGGTGCTGGTTATTGATGGGCTGAAGGGAGCTTTGGCGGTGCTGCTGCCGGGGTGGCTGGGGGTGGAGCCGCGGGAGTGGTGGATGGTGGGGGCGGGGTTGATGGCGGTGCTGGGGCACAGTCGTTCCTGTTGGCTGGGTTGGCAGGGGGGGAAGTCGGTTGCCACTAGTTTGGGGGTGTTGCTGGCTTTGTCCTGGGGGACGGCCCTGAGTTGTTTTGGGGTTTGGGTGCTGCTGGTGGGCTGGACCCGCTGGGTTTCTTTGGGGTCGGTGGGGGCGGCGATCACCGCTCCCCTGTGGATGCTCCTTTGGCAAGAACCTTTGCCCACGGTGTTGTTCGGGGCAGTGGGTGGGGTTTATGTGGTGCTGACCCACTGGCGCAATCTGCAGCGGCTGCTGGCCGGCACGGAGCCGAAGTTGGGGCAAAAGACCCCCTCGGAGAACCTGGCACAATAAAAATACTCCCTCCTGCTGCTGCCCGTGACGAGCCATCCCCACGACCATACCCCCCTACTGCTGGCCACCCTCGTGGGTTTGGGATCCGGTGCTTTGGTACTGCTGTTCCGCTTGGGGATCCACTGGAGCGAACACCTGCTCACGACCTTGCCCCTGCCCCCCTTCGGGATCCCGATTCTGGGGGGAATTGGGGTGGCGGTGCTGATGGCGGTGCAGCAGGGGCTCAAAACCTGGCGGGTGCCGCCGACGTGGATGCGGCTCGGGCGAATCTTTTACAGCCTGGTGGGATCGGCTTTATCTTTGGCAGCAGGGGCCTCCCTAGGGCCAGAAGGGCCGAGCGTGGAATTGGGCAGCAGTACGGGATCCCTGATTGCCCATGCGTTGGGCTTATCGGCCCAGCGGGTGACCTTACTGATTGGGGCTGGGGCGGCGGCGGGGTTAGCGGCGGGGTTTAATGCTCCCATTGCCGGGGTGTTTTTGGCGGTGGAATTGGTTTTGCCCCAGGGCATGACCACCGCCAGTGTCAGCGTGGTGGTGTGGGCGGCGGTGGTTTCCGCTTGGGTGGCGAGCTTGGGGTTGGGGTCCTCGCCGGCTTTTGGGGTGCCAGCCTATGAAGCCCCGGCCCTGTGGGAAGTGCCTTGGTACTTGGGGTTGGGGGTGGCTGCCTGTGGGGTGGCGGTGGTCTTTTCTGGGCTACTGGGTTGGATGCGCCGCTGTTGGCGGGCCCTACCCCTGCCAACGATCCTCAAACCCGTACTCGGTGGACTGATCCTGGCATGGGCTGGCCTGTCCGCTCCCCTAGCTCTGGGCATCGGCTATGAAACCGTCGAATCCTTGCTGCAGGGGATCCCCTTTTCTAGGGGGGAATTGGGCCATTTGTTGGGGATGAAGTTACTGCTCACCAGCCTGAGCCAGGGGAGCGGCTTTTTAGGAGGCATCTTTGCCCCGGCCATTTATTTGGGAGCGGTTTTGGGATCCCTGTATGGGCAGGTGGTGGGGGGTTGGGTGGCGGTGACGGCGGCGCCGGCTTTTGCCATGGTGGGGATGGCAGCGGTGTTAGCGGGGACCGTGCGGGCTCCATTGACGGCGATTTTGCTCCTCTTTGAGATGACCCGGGATTATCGGGTGGTGTTGCCGCTGATGGCAGCGGTGGGGTTATGTGTGTGGTTGCGGGAGCGGATCCCGGTGCCGCCCGTTTATGTGCCCCCTACCATTTGGGCCCTCAATCGGGAATCAGTTCGGCAATCAGGTCAAAGCGAAAGTCCTGCACCCACCCCTCCAAACTGGTGGCTAGGTCTGGATAGTCCCCGCGAATCGGTTCCAGAAGCTGAATAACCCACTCCCCATCCGCCGCGGTTGCCGCTTGCTTCAGTTCCTGCCGCCATTGGCTAGCTAACCCTTGCACCTGCGTCCGCAGATCGGCGGGGGCTGGGCGGGGCGGCTCCAACCCAGGTTCCCGGGGGGCTTCCCGGAGAAACTGTACCCCCAAGTGTTCCTCCAGCTTTTGAAAAATCACCTCCTGACGGAAAGGCTTACGGATAAAGTCATCGCAGCCCGCCGCCAAAATCAGCGACCGCTGCTCTTCAAAGGCACTGGCTGTCAGGGCTAAGATCTTCACCCGCTGCCCTTGGGGCTGGGATTTAATCACCCGCGTCGCCGTATAGCCATCCATCACCGGCATCCGCATATCCATCCAAATCAAATCCGGATCCCACTCCTGCCAGATCTGCACAGCCTCCTGGCCATTGCAGGCCGTACGGGTAGCAAACCCAACCCGCTGCAACACCTGCTGCAAAAGCTCACAGTTATCGGGCTTGTCATCGGTAATCAAAATCCGGTAAGCCGGTTGACCCGGAGCCAAACCCACAATCCCCTGCTGGGATCCCTCCTCTTCTTGGGGGAGTAGGGCAGGTTGCATCGGCACCCGGAAGCGGAAGGTAGACCCCACCCCTACATGGCTGTCCACATGGATTTCCCCCCCCATCAGGCGTACGTACTGGCGGCAGAGGGTCAGCCCCAGACCGGTTCCTTCCTGGGAGCGCTGGCCGCTGCTGGTCTGGACAAAGGGCTGGAACAGTTTGCCCAACTCTTCCGGAGCAATCCCTGAGCCAGTATCCTGCACTGCCACTTCCAGCCACCAGCCCTCCTCCCGGGGGGTAGCCCTTGCCGTCAGCCGCACCTCCCCGCCGTCTGTGAACTTAATGGCATTGCTGAGGAGATTGAGAATAATCTGGCGCAGCTTCACCTGATCCCCCTGCAGGGAGCGGGGGAGATGGGGGTCGAGGGCAAACACCAAGGCCAGGTTTTTGCTGCGGGCCCGCCCCAGCATGATCTCCTGCAGATTTTCCAGCAGCTTGTGCAGATCAAAGGCCTCCTCCCGCAGTTCCATCCGCCCGGCCTCAATTTTGGAGACCTCCAACACGTCATTGATCAAGTTCAGCAAATGCTCCCCACTGCGGTTAATGGTATTCACCGACTTGGCCAGGGCAGGGGGCAATGCGGGATCCCGGGCTAGGAGTTGGCTGAAGCCGAGGATGGCATTGAGGGGGGTACGCAGTTCATGGCTCATACTGGCCAAAAAAGTACTCTTGGCCCGGTTAGCAGCTTCGGCAGCCTCCTTGGCTTCTTCCAGGGCTTGTTTTTGTTCCCGTTCCTGTTCCAGGAGCCGCACCTGCGCCAGGGCAATTCCCACCTGGGCTGCCAAGGCCTCTAGCAGTTCAATTTCCCAATTGGTCCACTGTCGCTGCCCCGCCTGCTCATAGAGCAAAATCGCCCCATTGGCCTGATGCTGATAGGACGTGCGCACCCCCAGCAACGATTGAATCGGCGTGCTGGGATCAAAAATCCGTTGCAAATCCGGCTTCCCCGCCAAATTAGGAGCCAACAGCGCCTGATCCTGAGACAAAATCCCCATCAACTCCGGCCCCAGGGGCAGATCCCCATAGCGAGCCGGGTCCACCAATTCCCCACAAATACACACCGCTACCGTCCGCAAACAGGGTTCGGGATCCCGTTGGTAGGTCAGCACCCGACAATGGCTGACCTGCAAGATGGTGCCCAACTGCTGGGCTGCCACCTGAAAGATTTCCCTTTTGTCCAGGCTACTGCGGATTTGCCGGGTGATTTGGCTGAGCAGAACCGTGCGTTGCAGTTGTTGTTTGAGGGTGGTTTCCATGCGTTTGCGCTCCGTGGCATCCACCCCCACCGACAGGATCTCTTCGATTTCTCCCCGTTCGTTGTAGATGGGGCGATTGGACCAACTGATCCAGATGCGATCCCCATAGCAGCGCATATTTTCGTTTTCATGGCTATGGAATCGCTCCGGTCGGCGCAGGATCTCCCGCACCAGCGTCTCGCCCCGCTCCCCATTGCGCATCATAATCGGCAGGATCGTCCCCACCAAAGGCTGACCGATCACCTCCGCTGCCTGATAGCCGAACAGCTTCAAGCCATAGTCATTCATAAAAGTTATGATTCCCTGGGCATTCCAGCGCACAATCGCCGAGCCGGAGGCCTGCACCAACTCCCGGTATTTGGCTTCATTGCGTTGCAAGGTCTCTTCAAACCGTTTCCGCTCCGTAATATCCTGGGTAATGCCGCTGAGGCGCAGGGGATAGCCCTGCTCATCGAAAAAGTACTGCCCCAAACTCAGCAACCAACGCCCACTCCCGTCCGGCAACACCACCCGGTACTCGCAGCGATACTGGCTGCCCTCCGCCAAAGCCCGGCTCTGCGCCTCCTTGACCTTGGGGCGATCCTCCGGATGCACCCGGGCCAGGAAATTCTCATAGGTAGCCTCTGTTTGCGGAGCCATCCCCTGCAAAATTCGATTTTCCGGCGACCACCACTGCTCACCCGTTTGCAGATTCCACATCCAGGTGCCCATGCGGGCTGCCTCCAACGCCATGCGCAAGAATAATTCCCGCTGCCGCAGTTCCTCTTCAATGGTCTTGCGCTGGGTAATATCCTGAACAATGCCAATCAAACTGACCGCATCCCCGCCGGCATCCTCGACGACAGTGCCGCGGGTTTCTAGCCAGCGCCAACTCCCATCCGCCAACACCACCCGGTACTCAGCCAAATAGAGACTGCGGTTGGCAATCGCTGCCCCTTGGGCCTGCTCGATCCGCTGCCGGTCGTCCCCATGCACCACCCCGAAAAACACCTCGTAGGAGAGCGGGGTTCCCACCGGGATCCCGTGGAGGGCATAGGTTTCCGGGGACCAGTAGGCTTCTTTTGTGGGGATTGACCACTGCCAGGCCCCCATATTCGAAGATTCCAGGGCCAGCCGCAACCATTGTTCCCGTTGTTGGCGTTCCGTTTCCGCCTGCTTCCGTTCCGTGATGTCCATCGTGATCCCGGTGACGGAAACTGCCCGCCCCTGGGCATCGAAAATGTAATTGGAGTGGCAACTCAGCCAGCGCACCCCCCCTTGGGGATCCCGGATTCGGTATTCGATTTGGTAGGGCTGGTAGGTGCGGTCTCCTTCCTGGAGGGCAGCAGCAACCCGTGGGCGATCCTCAGGGACAATGCAGTCTAAAAAGGCTTGGATAGTGATGGTTGTTTCCGGGGGTAGCCCATGCAGGCTATATTCTTCCGGGGACCAGTACTGCTCCTGGGTGGCTAGGTCCCGCTGCCAGATGCCCATTTTAGCGGCGTTCAAGGCTAGTCTCAGCCAGCGTTCCCGCTGCCGTAGGGTTTCTTCATTGCGCTTGCGCTCCGTAATATCTTGGGAAATCCCGGTCAGGTAGAGGGGATTGCCCTGGGGATCGCGGATATAGTCTCCCTGGCTGAGGAACCAGCGGATGTCGCCGTTGGGAAACATGACCCGATACTCCACATCGTGGGGGATCCCTTCTGCTTGGCAGCGTTGTTGGGAAGCTTCGATCAGGTGGCGGTCTTCCGGGTGAACGATGGCGAGGAAATCGGGGTAAGTGATGGGTTGGTTGGGGGGGAAGCCGAAGAGGCGGTGGGTTTCTGGGGACCAGACTTCCTCATTGGTCTGGACATTCCACTGCCAGGTGCCCATGTGGGCGGCTGCCAGGGCTAGGCGCAGCCAATAGGTTTGGCGGTCTCGTTCCGCTTGCAGCCGTTGGGCTTCCGTGACATCGGTGCCCACCATGAGCAGCACGGGTTCTTGGCTGCCCGGCAGATCCAAGCGGCGCTTAAACCAGGTCAGCAGTCGCTCTTCCCCTTGGTGATTGCGCTGGGGGGTGGCGGGGAGTTCCAGATCGGCTCCCGTGCTGAGGACAGACTGATTTTGGTGATAGTGAGCGGTTTGCTCCGGTTCGCTTTGGAAAAGCGGGGACTGTTCTTGGCTGGTGGAACTGCCGTAGAAAAATGCCCGGGCAGCTTGATTGACCAGGATTGGCTGGTGGTCCTGATTAGCGACCACGATCAAATTGGGGTTGGCATCCAAAATCCGGCGGAGAAATTCCCGTTCTGCATCCAGCCGTTGTTTGGCATGGTGGATTTCCGTGGCATCCCGAATCAGCAGCAGCACCTCATCTTCCTGATAAGGGACCACCCGGGTTTCGTAGTGGCGAGTGATGCGGCCATTGCCCAAATCATAGTCATAAACACGCATGGATTGACTGTCGAGGGCTGCGGCAAACAGGTTCAGGGAGCGCTGGGCCAACTCTGGGGGTAGTACCTCATAGGTATAGCGGCCCTGTAAGCTGGGCAGATCCAGCACCGCCTGATAATCACTGGGATAGTTCACCAACTCCACAATCAAACCATCCCGCCGTACCCGAAAGATGACATCAGGAATAGCCCTGAGCAGGGCCCGGGTCCGGGCTTCACTGTGCTCCAAGATCTGTTCGGTGATTTTGCGATCCGTAATATCAGCAACAATCACCACCCAACAGGCATCATCCCCGCTGTCCACAGCCGCCATACCCACATGGGCCCAGAGCTGGTGGCCCTCACGGTGGCAAAAAGCCTGTTCCACATCCGCCGGCCCCAGCCACGGCAACTGCCCAGTCCCATCCCGGTTGGCCAGATAATCCTGAAATCGCTGCCCGATCAGCTCCTCCCGCTCCCAGCCCAAAAACTCCGCCGCCGCCGGATTACAATCCCGAATCACCCCATCGGCCTTGACCAGAAAAATCCCATGCACCACCTTGGCAAACAGCGTCCGCAACTCCTGCTCCCGGGCTGCCAAAGCCTGGCGATCCTGGACAAATCTCTGCCAAATCCCATTCATCAAGGTCGCCACATGGCTAATTTCATCGTCACCATCCAAAATAACTTGTAAATGTGGCAGAGCTGGATCCAGCCGCTGCACCTGCTGCGCCAACTGACTCAGGCGGCGCAACACCCATCGATCCAAACTCAGTAACCAAACCCCCCCAACCGCACCCGCCCCCAGCAAAATGAGAATCCGCAAACGATTTTGCGCCATATACAGGGGCCAAATGGGATTGAGCCTGCTCAAAACCAGCACCCCCTGGGGATCCCCCTGCCAGTGGTGCAGCACCACTTCCACCCGCAACCGCTGGGGATCCGGATCCTGGGGGGGAATGCGGGCAGTCAGCCAGGAGCGAGCTACCCCCTCCCCCACACCCGGGGGCTGCCAACTGACCTCTGCCCCCACCTGCTGCCCCAGCATCCCCAAAAACTCCCGATCAATCGGGATCCCGGCCACCACCCCTCGCCCGTCCTGCCAGCGGGCCAGCAGCAGCCAAAGTTGGGATCCCACCCGAGCTACTCCCCCCTGCAGGGGTTGGTTCTTGGTAGCCAGCAACTCCTGCACCACCTCCTGCAATCCCTGCTCCAGGTGGGGTTCCTGCACCCAGAGTTTGAGGGATTGGCTTTGGGGATCCCAAAAGCCCACCAGCCCCAGCTTTTGCCTGCTTAGGAGGGTTGGGGTGAGAGCTTGGGGGTGGGTTTGGGCAAGTTCCAGCCAAGTTTGGGCTTGGGTGTCGAGGGTTTGCCAGGTTTGCTCCAGGGAAAAAGTTGCTTGGGCGAGGGTTTGTTGCAGCAATTGGGATTCACTGTCTAGGCGTACCCGTCGCACCAGCGGTCGTACCGTCAGGTAGGCTCCGCCGATGAGCAGCGCCAACAGAGCTGCACTGGCTAGGAGGGTTTTACGGCGCAGGCTCATAAATGCGGATGGCAGAGTGTTAACGTTAGGATAGCTGTTGTAGGGGAGGGCGTGCAGATCGGCAATGTTTATCACTACTAGCTTTATTTTCTTGTTGGCAGGGATTTTAGTGGTGGCGAGTGCTGCCATTTTTGGCATTCGCTACCTCAAGCCCCGGGCCGCTCGCGAGTACGACATTATTTTTGCGGTGATGGGGGTGATTTATGCCCTGTGTCTGCTGTTGGAAGGGTGGCGTTTGATCCCGCTTTTACAATTTGCCCAAGTGCTATTGGTGGCTATGTGCGCCTTTTTTGCCGTGGAAACCTTCCGGCTGCGGCTACAGCTCGTTGAAAAAACCCGTGGCAGCAGCTCTTTCCCGCGTTCCTCCAATGGTGGTCTGACTCGCACCTATGCTGGCAAGTCCAGCGTTTCTGGTCGTGGGGCCCGCACCTCCATCCGCCGCGCTAGCTCATCGGAGGAGGAAGAAGAACGCGTCCGCCCCCGGGTGGCTGCTCCCCCCAAACAACTGCCCCGCGACACCCGTGATCCCGGTCCCCGCCCCCGCCGCATCATCCGCCCTGGGGAAAACCTAGAGGACGAAGACCAATCCCCTCCCCGTTCTGGGCCTGAGGATCGGCGTCCCCCCTCTGCCCCGCAATCAGAACGTCCCAGCCGCCGCCCCCCTCCGCGTCTGCCGGAGGAAGAGCCGGATGAAGACGACGTGCTCGATGTCACCTCGGAAGTCACTGAAGAAGAGCCGCCCCGCCGCCGCACCCGCCAGATTGTGGTGGAGGAAATGGTGGACGACGAAGACGAAATCACCTAAAACAAGCAGTCGGTCAATAGGTGATAGCCCACTGCCCAGATACCTCTGTCCCTACGGGGGGGCAAACTTGCTTGGGCGCAGATTCTTCCCGGTTTACCTGGCCGGAAAGTTTTACTAGAAAGCCTCAATTTTCCCAAATCCCCCTCTCCCGCCTTGGCAGAGGGGCCAGGGGTGAGGGATCGGTTTCAGCTAGGGCAGCTTGAGACATTGACCAATACTCTGATCTCAAATCCCCATAATCGAATAGCCACTATCGACGTAAATCACCTGCCCTGTAATGCCACTGGCCAGATCGCTAGCCAGGAAAGCTGCCGTATTCCCCACCTCAATTTGATCCACATTACGCCGCAGAGGGGCCCGTTCTTCCACCGCCTTCATCATGCTGTGGAAATCCCCAATCGCCGATGACGCCAAAGTGCGAATGGGGCCCGCAGAAATGGCATTCACCCGCACCCCCTGGGGCCCAAGCTCAGCAGCCAAATAGCGCACACAGGTTTCCAAACCTGCCTTAGTCACCGCTGCCATATTGTAGTTGGGCACCACTCGCACCCCCCCTAAATAGGTCAGCGTAATCACACTCGCCGTGCCACTGAACAAAGGCTTAGCCCCTTGACAAAGGGCAATCAACGAATAAGTACTGACATCCATCGCCAAACTAAAACCCCCCCGGGAAATCTGCGTAAAATCCCCCGACAATTCCTCCTTTTTCACAAAGGCTAAACAATGAATCAAAATATCTAGGGATCCCCATTGGTTAGCGATGGCAGCAAACAGATCTTGGATTTGTTGATCCGACTGTACATCACAGGGGAGGAGAAAATCCGGTTGCAGGGGTGCGGTGAGTTCCTGGACTTTAGTTTTGAAGCGGTCTTTTTCATCCGGCAAGTAGGTCACCCCCAGACGGGCGCCGGCGGCATGCAGTTGTTGAGCGATCCCCCAGGCAATGGAACGCTGATTGGCAATTCCCGTCACCAAGGCTTTCTTCCCACGCAAGTCCAGCATTATCCTGTTCCATCACTGCTTTCTGACTGTACCAAGATTTGCCTCCACAAACCCTGGCCATGGCCACACGCACCCCCTCTCCGACACCTTACCCCGGATCACGACTGTCCGCCCCCGCTCTAAAACCGTCCCCGCACTGGGCAGATCCACAGTAAAACTGCGGCTCACCCCATTGGGCAAAGTCACCCGCACCGTCCGGGGCTGGGGAAGCTGAGTGGCCCGAAAAGTCCAGCGGTGAATGGCCATCGCTTGGGATCCCAAAGCCAGTTCTGGGGTAATTTCCATGGCTCCTTGATTGAGGCTGATCTCGACCGGGACCCGTTGGGTCGGTAACCCCGTCGGCCCTATCACCTGCACCCGGACTTCATAGGTGTCCGGTAGGATGACGGTGGTGCGCAGGGCCGTGCAAGCAGGCCAGATCGGGTAGCTGTACTGGATTTCTTCCCGGGTGGTTTTCACCCTGGCGGTGACAGCCTGAATGCGCAAGCGCTCCAGGAAGGGGAGGGGTTCTGGGCTAGGGGTCGGCAAGGGCGGCAGCACCCCCAGCAGCCGATTGAGGCGTTGTTGGTAAGCATTGAGTTCCAGGGCCCGTTCCGGCTGCAGCACAATCAGTTGCCTGACAATACCCTGGGCAATTGCCCATTCTTGCTTGGCCACGGCCTGTTCCAGTTGCTGATAGAGAAAGCTCAGGTTCGTAGCCGGCTCAGCCCTAGCCACCCCAGCAGCCAAGATCAGCAACAGTGCCAACGCAACCCCAGGCATAACCCCACCGGCATCGAGGCTGCCATGATCCTAGCCAATCCCAGTCTAGGGGAGGTAGGGCATGGGATCCACCGCTGCCCCACCCCCAGGCCGCACTTCAAAATGCAAGTGGGGCCCGGTACTCCAGCCGGTGCTACCGCGGCTCATGATCGTTTGTCCCTGGCTGACTTGCTGCCCCACCGTCACAAAGATGCGGTGACCGTGGGCATAACGGGTGACAATGCCATTGGGATGGCGAA
This sequence comes from Thermostichales cyanobacterium HHBFW_bins_127, assembly GCA_039794745.1. Taxonomy (GTDB): domain Bacteria; phylum Cyanobacteriota; class Cyanobacteriia; order Thermostichales; family Thermostichaceae; genus JAUQVP01. The sequence goes on from JAUQVP010000049.1 coordinate 11,940, forward strand.
TATCAACACGATTGCCATAGCCATCCCGCCCATAACCGGCAAAAATCACCACCCCATCAGCCACGGCCACAATGGGAGTGCCCACCGGCCCGGGAATATCCACCCCAGCATGAAGCCGACCCCGCCGCCAGCCAAATCCAGAGGTCACCCGCCCAGCCACCGGCCAAATAAATCCCACCTGACTTTGCCGCTGGCGCGGTGCCGGGGCTGCCGGTGCTGGCGCCGGAGGAGCTAAAGCCGTCACCGGTTCCGGCTCCGGCCAATCCGGCAGTGGCGTCGGTCTCGCAGCAGGGGCAGGAGGTACCAAGGCTGTCACCGGGTCTGGCAAATCCTTTTGGGGAGCCGGAGCAGGCACCAACGGTCTCACCGGTGCCGGGCGCCTCGCCACCGGTGTTCTCAGGGATCCCGGAATGGTGAGACGTTGCCCCACCCGCAGCCGTTGACTATTCACCTGGGGGTTGGCTGCTTGTAGATCCTGCAGAGAAATCCCATAGCGACTGGCAATGCTGCCCAGGGTTTCCCCGGCGCGAATGGTGTGGGTGGTAGCGGTTTGGGGGGGAGTTGCGGGCACCCTTGGCGGGACAAGGGCAATTTGTTGCCCCACCTGCAGCCGCTGGCTATTCACACCCGGATTCCACTGCTGCACCTGGCCTAAGGACAAGCCATAGCGCTCAGCAATACTGCCCAGGGTTTCTCCCGCTGCCACCGTATGGGACTGAGGGCGAGGTGCCGTTGCCACAGCAACTGACCCCGGCAATTGCAGGGTTTGGCCGATTTGTAGGCGGCGGGGATTCACCCCCGGGTTAGCCTGCTGCAACTGATCGACACCGATGCCATAGCGGCTGGCCACAATCGCAAAAGTTTCCCCTGCAGCCACCGTGTGGGTGCGAGGGGATGGAGGGGGAGCCACAGCCGGCTTGGGAGCCGGGGCTGTCAGCTTATTTTGCAGGGCAATCAAAGCTCCCACATCCCCGGGGATCAAGAGCTGTTGCCCCACCCGCAGGTACTGGCTATCGGTCAAGGGCGTAGCGCGAATAATCTCCCGCTGGGAAACCTGATAATTGCGGGCAATGCTTTCTAGGGTATCTCCGGGTTTGACAGTGTAGATAATGCCTGGTTCAGCAGGGATCGAGAGAACCTGACCCGGCTGCAGCGGCGAGCTAGCCGTCAATCCATTGGCTGTGGTGATGGCCGCCGCATCCACCCGGTACATCTGGGTTAATTGCCAGAGGGTTTGATTTTCCGTCACTTGGTGGCGGATGATCCCCCGCCGTTCCTCCTGGAAATGCTGGTCGAAGAACGTGGCAGCTGCCTCCTGTTTGGCTGCAAAGTTTTGCTGTAAAACCTCCGTCAGCAACTGCTGGGAAGGGGGGATCATAGCCACCTTGTAGCGCGGTTGCTGTCCCCAAAACACTCCCACCGTTCCCACCAAAGCTGCCACCCCCGTAATCAAGACCGCCGCTGGCTGGGGTGTCTGTCCCTTGGGTACGGGAGCATAGCTGGAAATACCCACCGCCGCCGCACTTTGCTGCTCTAGACGGTGCCACCAAACGCAGGTAGCTGCCCCGGCTACCAGAACCTTTTCTCGCCAACCACTCGGCAACGGCGCTTGACAAAGAAGCTGCAGCCAAGCAGGGAGGTGATTGGGATCAGATCGGGTTTGCAGGTGCTGACTAAGATGGAGCAGAGGGGAGTCGAAACCCACAGGACTCGTCTCCGAGGCAGGGCAGGTGGTAAGGGGAACATTGGCGGTGGTGATGACAAGCTCCTGCTGCCACGGATCAACCGTATAGGTCGGCAAATAGGGAGAGGAAAAGGACGTGCTGGCTTGGGCATCAAGGGGAGTAGCCAGACTGACATCTGCGGGGTTCTGCTTCAAGGTCATCTCCTCACAACGTGATGGTCTGAAGCCGCGCCTACCTAGTCAAGCTTGTCAAGCGGGTGGAGAGGAGGAAGAACGCGACCTAACCGCAACAAAGCAAGGGTCACCTGCAGATGTCCCCCTGTTTGTTTACGATCCTTTGCACTCCCGATAGATTACCCCGATTGTTTCTCCCTCACAAGTTTGCTCTGCTACATTTTCCCCGAGTAACATTCCAATTTACGTATAAATACTTATGAGCTTGGCAGGGCAATCAGGTTGAAGATGGCGTTGTAGGCGCCCCACTGGCTGCTGGCCGGCAGGTTTTCCGGGTGGACGGGGCGGAGGTGCTCTAGCCCTGGCAGGTAAAAAAACAACTCGTAGTGGTTTTCCTGAAACCACTGTCCCAATTGGATCAGGAAATTCTCCTCCGGATCCGGTCCCCCCACAATCTCCACAATCAAAACCGGACGGCACCGCTGAATCAGCTTTTGGGATCCCTGGAGGACTTTCAGTTCTGACCCTTCCGTGTCGATCTTGATCACATGCACAGGCGGGGATCCCTGTTCTTGCCAGAGGTGGTCGAGGGGGATTTGCGGAACTTGGATGGAGTGACGGTCGGTTTTGAGGCGGTAGGGTAGGCCGGTGATTTCGCCGGGGGTAGGGTCATCGGGGCGAACTTGGTTGAAGACGCTGCTGCCCTGGGCCCTGAGGGTGACGGTGTCGAGGCTATCGCCGGCTGCCGCCGCAATCACCTGAACTTGGCTGAGATGATTCTCCGCCACGGTTTTTTGCAGGCAGTCAATGCAGGCTGGGGTGGGTTCAATGGCCCAAACCCGGCCGCTGGGACCGACATGGCGGGCAGCAACCACGGTATAGACCCCCACATTGGCCCCCACATCGATGACGGTCATGCCCGGTTGCAGGTACTGCCGTAGCCAATCCAGTTCCCCCTCAAACCAGTCCCCCCGCGCCAGCAAGGCCACTGTACCAACACTCTCTAAGCGAGGTTCCAGGTAAAGCCTGCTGCCAGCATAGTCCATCCAAATCGGCGTAGCCTGATAGCTATGGCGACCGGGATCCCGGAAGGTGGGTGGGCTGGCTAGGGCTAGGGCCAGTTGGGCGCGGGGGTGGTGGCAGAGGCTGTAGAGATGAAATAACCCTTGCACCTGCTGCTTGTAGAGGAGGTTGAGGGCGACGGCCAAGCGGGCCTCCTGGTCTTGGGGATTGAGGGTGAGGGCACTTTCCCACAGCAGGGCTGCCCGCGGATTGGTGATAATGCTGAAATAATCAACTTGCCAGCGACACAGCAGATGCAAATAGCGGCAACGCCTATCCGGGCAGAACTCACTGGAGCTAGGGATCCAAATCACCTCCCCTGCCAAGTCATCGCCGCTTTTCCAAGGGGCTAAATCCGGCCCCAATCGCCACAACTCCGCTGCCAATTGCCCCGCTGCTTGCCAAGATTCAGCCCCGTAGCCCAGATACCACAAAATCAAGAGCCGATTCACCGCACAAGGCAACCAATAGGGATCCTGTACCAAACCCAAACGCCAACATTCCCGGGCTTGTTGATAGCAGCGGATGCGCTCCTGCACCTCTACGCAAGCACGCCCCTGCCGGAAAAGTGTGATCCCAGCTTGGTTCCACTCCCGCGCCGACCCATAGCCATAGCCATTCACCTCCGCCAGCCAGTCAACCGGCACCTGCTCTTGCGCCTGCCCTGCCAGCAATTGCCGATACACAGCCTCCAAGCTTTGACAGTGGCGATAGGGATCCCAAAGAAGACTGCTGTAGCGAGTTTCCCACAGCCGCTGCTTAATGCGGGCCCGCAACTGGGGATCCCGGCCGAGGGCGATGCCCTTAGCGATATAGTCTGCCGCTGAGTCAGCAATACAGGCATCCATCTCCCCAATTTTTCTCAGCATGGCGTAGCTCATGCGGCTGTAATAGTGCTGGCCAACACAGGTCAAAACAGGCACCCCTAGCCACAGGCATTCTAGGGTATGGGTGGCACCGGTGTAGGGGAAAGTATCCAACATAATGTCCATAAACGACATTTGTCCCCGGTGACTTTCTTCATTGGCAGCATAGGCAAGAAAACGAATTCGCTCCCCAATCCCCCGCTGATCTGCCATCATTTGAAACTGCTGGGTCATATAACCCAAATCCCCAATACCCTTGACAATTAAATAAGCATTGTCAACCTGACGAATAATCTCGAGCTGACACTCAATCCACTCCGGATTCCGCTTGTAACCAATAGCCGCCGTCACGTAAATCACCCCATCCTCCGGGATCCCTAAAGTCTGGCGGAACCGTTTTGGGTCATCAGCAATGACATCAAAAGCACCGACCGCAACAAACGTAGGTAACCGCAACAACTGCTCTGGATAAACTTCCTGGGCATCCTCCGGCAATAAATCCGGATCCACCAAAAAACCATCAATCTCCGGGATCCCTGGACTATCGCCACCGAGCCAAGCAATCTGAATAGGAGCGAGTTTCATCGCCATCAAATCCACACCCTTATGGGAGGTCAGGACATCGAGATAGATGAGAATGTCGAGCTTATCATCTCGGATAGTTTGAACCATTTTTTCAAAAGGGTAGTCGTGAATTTCCCTTGTCAGGTAAGCATTTATAACAAATCTTTCTAGGATATTATCAGCTCTTTTATCACTAAAATTATAGAGGTAGTGGCGAATTGTCATTTTATCATGAAATCCAAGGGATTCTACCGAGATAAATCCCACGGAATGGCGCCTAAAGGTGTGGGATAAATAGCCTACTTTGAGATATTTTTTTGTTGAGGCAAGATCTGGGGAAACTGAACCCGAATCATAGATAGGGATCCCCATATCTTGGTAGACTTTTTGGCAGGCTTGGCTGAAGAGGGATGCCACCCGATTTTGGAAGGAGCGGATGGAAATCAGATCATCTTTAAGATAGTTGATGAGAAAGGTATAGCGAAAGAGGAGTTGATCACAAACTTTATAAATTGTCAGGGGTGCTTCTTGGGCCAGCAGTTCCAGTCGTTCCGGTGTCCAGTGGTTGGCTATTTTGTTTAAGTTTTCCCGCAGGTCATGAAAATATCCCCCGATGCCTTGAAACTTGACGGCACAGCCGTAGAGCTGCAGTTGGGTGACTTCATCCTCTTGACAGTTGTCGGCAAGCTGTGTCAACTGCTGATTGGCAGGTAAATAGGCCTGCAAACCGATGATCATTTCAGTGGCATGGTCATCTTTAATCAGAGCCTGATAATTCCATCGCCCCGATAGCTCCTCCATAAACTCAGGCAGATATTGCAAAGCAATCAGCGCCAGGGCAGCGTAAATCTCCTCTTGTTCTGTGGTTTTGAAGAGCTTAGCGTAGGTGGTGCCAAGGATGAAAAAACTATCCCAAAAATTGAGGGCATAGATTTTCTTCAGCAGACTTTCAATAGCTTCCTTGCGAAAGGGAAAGCCAGCGGTGACGGTTTCGGCAATGGCCTGGCAGTAGATCAAAATGGAAAACTCATCCTGCCGAGTCACAGCATCTTCTAGTAAGTGAAGTAAAGATCCGGCACAATATGGGTTTAGCTCCAACAGAAATTCACATAGTTTGTTTTGATCCGCCGGATGGGAAACTTGCTCTAGAGTATTGAGGATAATGATTTCAATGTCGGAGGGAGATAAAAAGTAGGAAGGGTAATCTTTTGTCTGGCAGATGGCTCTGGCAAAGGTTTGAGCTGCTTGAATCTGGTTTGTTCTCAGTAATAAAATCAAAAGCTGGCGATGCAGATCTACAAGGGTTAAGCCTTGGTTGAGCAATTGCCGCTGGGATGGGGTCAGGGGCTGACGCCAACCGACAATGTTGATCACTAGGGTTTGCCATTCTGCTAAAGATAGATTGGGAATGACCTTTAACATCCACGCTTGAAAAGCTGCTGCTCCGGCTTGGTAAGCTGCCCTCCCCTGCTCCACGAATGCAGCCGCTGCCGATGTCATACCTATCCCAACAACCCTGTGCAACCATCATAGCGACGGGATCCCGGGTCATAATAGAAACTGAATGTTTGCATTGGTGAGGGGCTTATGGCCGATCCACTGACAGCGGCGGTAAGTGAGCGCATTTGTCGGCACATGAATGAGGATCATGCCAGCGCGGTGGCACTCTATGCCCAAGCCTTTGGGGGGGTAAGCTCGGTGACGGTGGCGGAAATGGTGGCCATTGATGCCGGTGGCATGGATCTGCGAGTGGTGAGTGAGGGGGAAGAACGCTTGATCCGCATTCCCTTTGACCGACCGCTGCGGGATTCGGAAGAAGCCCACCACACTTTGGTGGATATGCTCAAACAAGCCCGCGCCCAAGTGGGATCCCAACATTCCTGAGATGCTCTACACCTTCGCTTTTTTCTGCCCGCCACCTCAGGACATCATCGACCACATCCAGCAAATCCAAGGGTTTCAGGGATCCTTGGAGGTGTATGGGACGGAGGAGATTGCGGTGGCGGTGGAGGGGATTGGGGATGTGGAGGGGTTGCAGCGTACGGATCAGGCGCTTTTGCGGGCGGCGCTGGTGCATGATCAGGTGATTCAGGGGATTTTTGCCCATGTGCCGGTGTTGCCGGTGCGGTTTGGAACTTGTTTCCCGACGCGGGAGCGGCTAATGGCCTATGTGCGGGAGCAGGGGGCAGGGCTGGCCGAGCAACTGCGGCGGTTGGGGGATCGGGCTGAGTATGTGTTGAAGATCCAGGTGGTGCCGCCTCCGAGTGCCGAGCCTACTTTGCCTCGGACGGGGACGGATTATTTGCTGGCTCGCCGGCAGCAGTATTTGCAGCAGCAGCGGTTTCAGGACAATTTGCAGGTGGAATCCGCCAGTCTGGAGGGGCTCTGGTCCCAGGAATGGGAGTACCACAAGTTGCCGCCCCAGGAACAGGAATGGGGTCGCTATGTGTTTTTACTCACCCCTGAACAGGCCCAGCGGGCCCAGGGGTTGACCCAAGCCTGGCAACAGCAGCATCCCCACTGGCATTTCCTTTGGGGCCCGCCCCTGCCCCCCTACCACTGGACAAAACTCGTGGCACAATGAGGCAGCATCAGGAGGAAAACCAGCGGTGGTGTTGCGCTATGCTTACTATCCCGGCTGTGTGGCCCAGGGTGCCTGCCGGGAGTTGTTGATGTCCACGGGGGCGGTCTGTCGCCGCCTGGGGATCGAGTTGATTCCCCTGCGCCAAGCCACTTGCTGCGGCTCGGGCACCTTTAAGGAGGAGTCGCTGCTCCTGGAGGATGCGGTCAATGCCCGCAATTTGGCCTTGGCGGAAGCTCTCAATCTGCCGCTGCTCACCCATTGCAGTACCTGTCAGGGGGTGTTGGGGCGGGTGAATGAGCGGCTGCAAAGGGCGCAGCGGGAACAGCCAGCCTATGTGGAGAAAATTAATCGCCTTTGCCAACAGGCGGGCTGCCAGCATCCCTATCGGGGGACAGGACAGGTGCGGCATCTGCTGTGGGTGCTGGTCAAGGATTTGGGGCTGGATCAACTGCGCCGACAGGTGAAACGCCCCCTGACGGGGTTGCGCTGTGCGGCCTTCTACGGCTGCTACCTGCTGCGCAGCCATGATATCAGTGCCGATGATGACCCCCATCACCCCCAAGCCCTGGAAAAGCTGTTTGAAACCCTGGGGGCAACGCCGGTGGATTACCCGGGCCGCACCCAATGCTGTGGCTGGCCCATTGCCAGCTATGCCACCACCGCTGCTTTCCAAATGGCAGGATCCCATCTGCAGGCGGCTGTGGCGGCGGGAGCCCAGTGCATGGTCACTCCCTGCCCTCTCTGCCATCTCAATTTGGACTCCCGCCAGCCGGAGGTGGAACGGGTGATCGGCCGGCGCCTACAACTGCCGGTCCTCCACCTACCCCAATTGGTGGGACTAGCCCTGGGGATCCCGGAGGTGGAGTTGGGGTTGGAGCGACATGTGGTGGAGACGGCGGGTTTATTGTTGACGGTATGAAGCCTGTCTATACGGCGGTGTTGCTGATCCCGACGGGGATTGGGGCGGCGATTGGGGGCTTTGCGGGAGATGCCCTGCCGGTGGCACGGGCGTTGGCGGCGGCGGTGGATTGTCTGGTCACCCATCCCAATGTCCTAAATGGGGCCAGTTGCTTTTGGCCCATCCCCAATGCCCTCTATGTGGAAGGCTTTGGCTTGGATCA
>JAUQVP010000050.1:0-19609 GCA_039794745.1 Thermostichales cyanobacterium HHBFW_bins_127
GTGCAGTTTCCCAGCCTGCGCCCGGAGGAGCCCCCCTACCAGATTCGGGTGAGTGTCTTCGGTCAGCAGGCCCAAACTGCCGTTGAAACCTGCCAAGTGGGACAACAAGTGCTGATTGAAGGGCAACTGCACATCAACACCATCGAGCGGGACGGCCGCAACGAAAAACGCCCAGAAATCAACGCCCGCCGCCTTCACCTGATTTCCGGAACCCTGATCTCCTCCCCAGCCCAGGAACAAGTCGAGCCTCCCGTCAGCCAGCCAGGCCCCAGCTACGGCGTGGATCCCGATGAAATCCCCTTCTAATGTTGCGAAATGTAACAAAGCTCGCTAGGCTAGGGGAAAACTGTGGAGGAAAGGCAGGGATGTCTGCGTTGATGTTGTATGGCTTAGTGCTGCTGGCGGGGTTGGTGGCAGCGGTGAGTTTGGGGTCGGTGGCCTTTTTCAACTCCAAGCGCCCAGCGGGCTTAGAGGGAGCGGTGCGCCCCAGCTATTTGCCCCAGTATGGCGACAGCGAACATACCCCCCCCGCTTGGGATGTGGGCTGGACGGAACAGGCGGAACGGTGGAATGGGCGGGCAGCCATGCTGGGGATCCTGTTGAGTGTCTTGACAGAAGCGATTGTGGGGCAGAGTGTGTTGGGGTTCATGTTTGGGATCCATCGCTGAAACACCTGTGGCACAATAGGCGAGTCCTCAGCAACAAGCTATGTCAGTCATTCGCACCCTGCAGCAGCAATTGCTGGCCGGCGAGCGCACGGCCGTGGAAATCACCCAGGATTATCTGACCCGGTTGCAGCAGTGGGAACCCTATCTGCGCAGCTTCATCACCCTGACCCCGGAGCTGGCCCTCGAGCAAGCCCAAGCAGTCGATCGACGGCTACAGGCGGGAGAAACCCTCTCCCCCCTAGCCGGGATCCCGATTGCCCTCAAGGACAATCTCTGTACCCGTGGGATCCGCACTACTTGTGCTTCTCGGATCCTGGAGCAGTTTGTCCCCCCCTATGAGGCGACGGTGACGCAGCGGTTGCAGCAGGCGGGGATGATTTGCCTGGGCAAGACCAACCTCGATGAGTTTGCCATGGGCAGTTCCACGGAAAACTCTGCCCTCCAGCTCACCGCCAATCCTTGGGATATTACCCGGGTGCCGGGGGGGTCTTCGGGGGGATCGGCGGCGGCGGTGGCGGCGGGGCAAGCGGTGGTGGCTTTGGGATCGGATACGGGGGGTTCGATTCGGCAGCCGGCGGCGTTCTGTGGGGTGGTGGGGTTGAAGCCTACCTATGGTTTGGTGTCCCGCTATGGTTTGGTGGCGTTTGCCTCTAGCCTGGATCAGATCGGCCCCTTTGGCAGGACGGTGACGGATGTGGCCTTGTTGTTGCAGGGGATTGCCGGCCATGATCCCAAGGATGCCACCAGCCTAGCTGTAGACATCCCGGACTACAGTGAGGCTTTGGTTCCAGATTTGCGGGGCAAGCGGGTGGGGGTATTGCGGGATCTGTTGGGGGAAGGCTGTGACCCGGGGGTAGCTGCCTGTGTGGAGGGGGCGATTCAGGTATTACGGGAATTGGGGGCAACAGTTATGGATGTCAGTTGTCCCAATTTCAAGTATGGGTTGGCAACCTATTACATCATCGCCCCCTGTGAGGCATCGGCCAATTTAGCCCGTTACGACGGAGTGAAGTATGGGTTGCGGGTGAATGCCGATTCTCTAGTGCCGATGTATGCTCAGACTCGCGATCAGGGGTTTGGGGCGGAGGTGAAGCGGCGGATTATGATCGGCACCTATGCCCTTTCCGCCGGGTACTACGATGCTTATTATTTGCAGGCGCAAAAAGTCCGCACCCTCATTTGTCGGGATTTCCAGCAGGCCTTTGCCAGTGTGGATGTGTTAATCTGCCCCACCACCCCCACCCCTGCCTTCAAAGCCGGAGAAAAGGAAGACCCCTTGAGCATGTACCTGTGTGATTTGATGACCATTCCGGTCAACCTAGCCGGGCTACCCGGACTGAGTCTGCCCTGTGGTTTTGTGGAGGGTTTGCCTGTGGGTCTGCAGATCATTGGCCCCCGCTTGGGGGAAGCAGTGGTGCTGCAGGTGGCCTATGCCTATGAGCAGGCCACCCCTTGGCACCAATACCACCCCACCCTGCCGGGAGGGGAGCAGTAATGTCCAGCACCCTCAAGGTTGGGGATCAAGCGCCGGACTTTACCTTGCCCAGCAGCGATGGCAGCCCGGTCAGCCTGAGTCAATTTCGTGGGCAGACGGTGGTGTTGTATTTCTATCCCCGCGACAATACCCCCGGCTGTACCACTGAGGCCTGTGGGTTTCGGGATCACTTCGCTGCCTACCAAGGGATCCCGGCGGTGATTGTGGGTATTAGCACCGACAGTGTGGCATCTCACCGGAAGTTTCGCGACAAGTATCAGTTGCCTTTTCTGTTGTTGGCGGATGAGGACGCGGCGGTGAGCACAGCCTACGGCGTTTATGGTCCTAAGAAATTCATGGGCAAGGAATATCTTGGCATTCAGCGCACCACCTTTGTCATTGATCCGCAGGGGAAGATTCAGCAGATTTTCACCAAAGTCAAGGTGGCTACCCATGCCGAGGACATCCTCAAGCAGTTGGCTCCCTAGCTTTTCCCTGATAGGAGGGTTGCACAACTTGTGAACGCAACAGCAGTAGTAGTCAAGATCCCCAGGGGGAGGAGCGGCCAGACTGTGGTATCGTTGTTGTCCGGAGATGCTAGTTAGCAGCTCTCCAGGGGGATCCCTTATGAGTTGGCGGCGGGTTTGGACGATTGCTCACCATGTCTTTCGGGAAGGGTTGCGGGATCGGATTATTTATTTATTGCCGGTTTATGCCTTAGGGATTTTGGGGATCAGTCCCTTGTTGCGGGATGTGGCTTTGGGAGCGGAGCAGAAAATCCTATTGGATTTGGGCATTGCTGCCATGCAGTTTTTAGGTTTGGTGGTGGCCATTTTTATCGGTACCAACTTGATTGCCAAAGAAATTGACAAGCGCACGATTTTTATCTTAATGGCTAAGCCTTTGCGCCGCAGTGAATTAATTGTCGGCAAGCAGCTAGGGCTATCGGTGTTACTGTCCTTGGTGTTGGTATTGATGGGGCTGAGTTATGTGGTGGTGCTGTGGCTACAGGGAGTGAATGCTCCCTGGGCAGCTTTGCTGGTGGCAATGGGTTTTATCTGGATTGAATGGGTAGTGGTGGTGGCAGCGGCGCTTTTGTTTGGCACTTTTACCACCCCAATTTTAGCTACCCTTTACACGATTGCCTTTTATAGTGTTGGGCATTTGAGCCGCAGCATTCTGGAATTGGGGCGGGTGACCCGCAGTGAAGCGGTCGGGCGACTCTCGGAAGCTTTGTACTTGATTTTGCCGGATTTGGATCGGCTCAACCTGAAAAACGATGCCGTCTACGGATCCCTGCCTCCGGCCAGTGAGCTGTGGGAGCATGGGTTCTACGGGCTGATCTATGCCATGCTGCTGTTGAGCTTGAGTATCTTGATTTTTGAACGGCGGCAGTTCTAGCCCCCGTCAACCGTCCGGGCAGAGTTATGATTTGAAAGGGCAATTTCTGAACCTTCCATGCATTGGCAACTTCCCCTGCGCCGCACCAAAATTGTCGCCACCGTTGGCCCTGCGATTCTCGACCCTGCTATTTTGCGGGAAGTTATTCTCCATGGGGCCACTACCCTGCGCTTGAACTTTTCCCACGGCACCCACGATGACCACCGCCAAAGCATCCGCTTGATCCGGCAAACCGCTATGGATTTGGGAATCCAGGTGGCTATCCTGCAGGATTTACAGGGCCCGAAAATCCGCCTTGGACGCTTTGAACAGGGGCCTGTCACCCTCAAAGCTGGGGATCCTTTTATCCTGACGAGCCAGAAAGTGCCGGGGACTGACCAGCGCAGCTATGTCAGCTATGACAAACTGGCCCAGGAAGTTCCGGAAGGGGCAACGATTTTAATTGACGATGGGCGGGTGGAAATGCGGGTGGAGGCGGTGGATCCGGAAGCTGGGGAGCTCTACTGTCGTACAATCGTGGGTGGGGTGCTGTCGAATAACAAGGGGGTCAATTTTCCGGGGGTTTATCTTTCCATCCGGGCAGTCACTGACAAAGACCGGGAGGACCTGCGGTTTGGGTTGAATCAGGGGGTTGATTGGGTTGCCCTCAGCTTTGTGCGGGAGCCCTCGGATGTGCTGGAGTTGCGGGAACTGATGACCCAGATGGGTCGCCATGTGCCCATCATTGTCAAGTTTGAAAAACACGAAGCCATCGAAAACATGGAAGCCATCCTGGCGGTCTGCGACGGTGTAATGGTGGCCCGCGGGGATCTGGGGGTGGAAGTGCCAGCGGAACGGGTCCCCTTGATCCAAAAGCGTTTGATCCTGCTCTCCAACCGGGCCGGCAAACCTGTGATCACCGCCACCCAGATGCTCGACAGCATGGTGCACAGCCCCCGTGCCACCCGCGCCGAAATCTCCGATGTCGCCAACGCCATCCTCGATGGCACCGATGCCGTCATGCTCTCCAACGAAACCGCCGTCGGCAAATACCCCGTGGAAGCCGTCTCCACCATGGCCAAAATTGCCTGCCAAATCGAACCCAGCTTGGGATCCCCCCAGTGGTTAGCGGCCTATCCGCCGACGGCTGGGGATTCCACCATTCCCAATGCCATCAGCCAGGCGGTGCGGGATCTGGCAGCCCAGCTGAAGGCGGCGGCGATCATGACCCTGACCAAAACCGGTGCCACCGCCCGCAATGTCAGCAAGTTTCGTCCGACGGTGCCGATTTTTGCCGTCACCCCCCATGCGGATGTAGCCCGTCGCCTACAACTGGTGTGGGGAGTGACCCCCCTACTGGTGCTGGACTTACCCTCCACCCGCCAGACCTTCCAGGCCGCCATCAATGTTGCCCAGGATCAAGGACTGCTCAACAACGGCGATCTGGTCGTCCTCACCGCCGGCACCCTCCAGGGGGTGGCTGGTTCCACCGACTTGATCAAAGTGGAAATGGTCAAGTCCATCCTGGCCAAAGGCATTGGCATCGGCAAAGGACAGGTGCGCGGCCCCGCCCGCATCATCCCACCCGGTGGGGATCCCCCCCTGATCATGTCTGGGGAGATCCTGGTGACCACAGAGACCAACGCCGACTATATCGAAGCGATGCGCCATGCCGCCGGAGTGATCACAGAATCCGGAGGAATAGACTCCCACGCTGCGGTCATCGGCACCCGCCTAGGTCTGCCGGTGCTGGTGGGGGTGAAAAATGCCACCCGCCTGATCCGCAACGGCACCATCGTCACCCTCGATGCCGAACGGGGCATTGTCACCTCCGGCAACGAAGGGATCCCCTTCTAGGGCTGCAAGTCTCCTCCCTGGGGCGTTATTTAGGACATGGGCTAAGCTAGACTAGAAGAATAGGAGCAGAGTCTCAAACACTCTGAGAAACCCGAGTGGGGGATCCCCACTTTTTTATTTTTTATGGCTTGGGCTATGGTGCATCCCCTGGTACCTGTGATTACGGACCTAGCAACCCCAGTGGCGGTAGCTCTGGAGTTGGAAATTGTGCAGGTCGTCTTTCACACCAACCAATTTCCGCCGGTGCTGCGCATTGACATTCGTCCATGCAACCGGCAGGAAGCCACCAGCCATGCCCACTGCGAGCAGTTTAGCCAAGCCCTAGAACTGCACCTCGACGCCGCTGATGTCATCCCCGGCCAGTACATCCTGGAGATCTCCAGCCCCGGTGTCGGTCGGGATCTGGTGAGCGACCGGGACTTCACCGTCTTCAAAGGCTTCCCCGTCAGCGTCACCACCGATCCCCCCCACAAAGGCCAAAGCCAATGGACAGGCAACCTGGTGCAGCGGGATCCCGACCAGGTGATTTTGAGCCGTAAAGGGCGTCGCATCAGCATCCCCCTTGGGGTGGTGCAGCGGGTGGAACTGCTCGATGGGGATCTCTAAATGAATCAACTGAATAGTGGAGGAAAGGCGTATGCCGATGGTGACCTTACCTAATTTGAATGAAATGATCGATGTCATTAGTCGGGAGCGGAATTTGCCCCGTTCGGCGGTGACAGAAGCGATTCGGGAGGCTTTGTTTAAGGGGTATGAGCGCTACCGGCGCACCCTGCGGGGCAAGCCCTTTGAGGAGGGATATTTTGACAACTTTGAATTGGAATTGGACACCGAAAACAGCGGCTTTCGGGTTTTGGCCACCAAAGTTTTGGTGGAAGAAGTCAAGTCCCCCGACCATGAAATTGCTCTGGCGGACGTGCGAGCCGAGTATCCGGAAGCGGAGTTGGGCTGGGAAGTCACCGACGACGTTACCCCAGAGCAGGAAGAGTTTGGGCGGATGGCTGCCATGCAAACCAAACAGGTGCTCTCCCAAAAGCTCTGGGATCAGCAACGGCGCTTGATCCAAGAGGAGTTTCGGGATTTAGTGGGCACTGTTCTGGTGGCGCGGGTGGTGCGGTTTGAGCGGCGGGATGTGATTATGGCGGTGAGCAGCGGCTACGGGCAGCCCGAGGCAGAAGCCATTATGCCCAAATGGGAGCAACTGCCCCGGGATCACTACACCCCCGGTGCCACCTTCAAGGTCTATCTCAAGGAAGTCAAAGACGGCTCCAAACGGGGGCCGCAGTTGGTGGTTTCCCGGGCTGACGCTGGCCTGGTGGTGAACCTGTTTGCCAACGAAGTGCCCGAGATCGAAGACGAAATTGTCCGCATCGTTGCCGTCGCCCGGGAAGCCAATCCCCCTAGCCGCGACCTCTACCCCCGCACCAAAATCGCCGTGGACACCCTAGAGCGGGATGTGGATCCGGTGGGAGCCTGTATTGGTGCCAAGGGATCCCGGATTCGGGCTGTGGTGGAGGAGTTGCGCAACGAAAAGATCGACGTGATTCGTTGGTCCCCGGATCCGGCTACTTACATTGCCAACGCCCTGAGTCCGGCCCGGTGTTTGGAGGTGCGGCTGGTGGATCCGGAGGGGCAGCAGGCCCATGTGTTGGTGGCTAGCGACCAGCTGAGTTTGGCGATTGGGAAAGAGGGGCAGAACGTGCGGTTGGCGGCCCGCTTGACGGGTTGGAAGATCGACATCAAAGACATAGCTGCCTACGACCCGGAGACGGTGGTCGTGACCCCCCGCAGCAGCAAAGCTGGCAGTAGTCGTCCCGAGGAGGATCCCTTTCTGACTGGGGATGCCCCTGAATTTGCCCTGGACGCCTGCGACTATGACGCCGAATTTGCCATCGCCGAACCCTGATCCCCAGCGGCGCTGCGTCAGTTGTCGGGGATTATTTCCCCGTTCTCAGCTTTGGCGGGTGGTGCGACTAGCTGGGGGAAAGGGCATTCAACTGGATCAGGGCATGGGTCGCTCCGCCTACCTGTGTCAGCGATGGGACTGTCTGCGCCAGGCCCGTCGCAAGCAGCGCCTCAGCCATGCCCTGAAGACAGCCGTCCCTCCCCAGGTTTATGATGAATTAGAGCAGCGACTGCAGCAGCAGTTGCCTGGCCCATAGTCGTTTCGTGTTGATTTTCTGAATGCCCATCTCCGAAAACCTCACTTCTACCCACCCCACTCCCGAAGACTGGGAGAGCGACAGCAAGCGCCTCAGCGGCGACAAGATTCGCATCTATGACCTTTCCCGAGAAATGGGCCGGGACAACAAAGACATCCTGGAAGCCTGTGATCACCTCAAGATCAGCTACAAAAGCCACAGCAGCACCATCAGCGCCGAGCAAGCGGATCAGATTCGGGCTTATTTTCAGCATGCCCCCCAACCCTCCCCTCGCTCCCCCCGTCCCACCCCTGCCAAGGAACGCCCTACCGAGGCGGAGCGGCCCCCGGAACGGCGGCTGGTGATTCGGGCCAAGCCGGTGGCTACCCCCGTGACCACCCCGGAGACTCCTCCCGTCACGGATCCCGCCCCCCCTTCTTTGAAAACCCCGCCTCCCCGTCCTGTGGCTCGTCCTCAGGGAGCAGCCCCTACGCCGCCCCCAGCTCCCGTAGAAAAGCCATCGCCGGTCTCCAGCTCTAGCTCGGCGAAGCCAGTAGCCCCGGCTCGGCCAGCCTTGAATCGCCCCGTCCCCCCCAAACCGCAGTCACTGGCGGTGAGCAAACCAACTCGCCCAGAACGCCCGGAGAAATTGGAAAAAGATAAGCCCGAGCCCAAGCCTGTCACCTCCACCCTGTCACCGCCGCGGCGTCCTACTCCGCCCGCCCCTCCTAGCCAAGTCCCTACCCCCCAGCCGAAAACCCATATCGTTAAGGGCCCCACCCCCCCCGCCCCGGTTGCAACCAAACCAGAGCCTAGCCCTGGTTCTCTGGTTGAGGGCCCCCTCCGCAAGCCAAGCCGGGGCAGCAGCCCTGAAATCCTCCCACCGCCGGTTCCTTTAGTTTTGGAGCAACCACCGTCACGCCCTATGCCGCCGCGGCCACCGGCGCCGATCGAGGAGGAGGAGGATGAAGAGACTCTGATTGCCAAGCGCACCCTCAGCAAAGGGCAAAGTAAGAAAAAACGGCGGCGCTCGGCGGGGGATGACCTTGACGGCCCGGATGAGGTCAGCCTGTTGGTGGAAGCCCATATCCCCGATGTTGCCCTCTACAAGCCCCTGCCCCGCCCAACGGCCAAACCAGGGGGATCCTCTGCCCCTGCTGTTGCCAGCCATCGCCCCAGAAAGTCCCAGGCAGCCCCATCCCGTCCGGCACCCCGCCCGCCGGAAGAGAGCGAGCCCGCTGCGGCAAGTAAACCCACCCATGTGGTGATTGATGGGGATTTGACGGTGCAGGAGTTGGCGGAGCGGTTGCAGATCCCTGAGACCCAGATTATCAAGCACCTGTTTTTGCAAGGGAAGATGGTGACCATCACCCAGGTTTTGGAGGCTTCCGTGGCAGAAAAGGTAGCTCAGGAGTTTGGCTACACGGTGGAGCGGGCCAGCGGCGAGTCCCAAGCCCGCAAAACAGAAATGCTCGATATTGAGGATATTGATCACCTGGTCACCCGCCCGCCGGTGGTGACGATTATGGGGCACGTCGACCACGGTAAAACTACCCTGCTGGATGCGATTCGCCAAAGCAAAGTAGCTGCTGGGGAAGCAGGGGGGATTACCCAGCACATTGGCGCCTACCATGTGGATGTGCCCTATGGTAACGAAATGAAACGGGTGGTGTTTCTGGATACCCCGGGGCACGAGGCTTTTACGGCGATGCGGGCGCGGGGGGCAAAGGTCACCGACATTGCCGTACTGGTGGTGGCGGCTGATGATGGGGTGCAGCCCCAGACCCTGGAAGCCCTTAGCCATGCCAAGGCGGCTCAGGTGCCGATTGTGGTGGCGATCAACAAAATCGATAAACCGGATGCCCAACCGGATCGGATCAAGCAGGAGCTTTCCGAGCATGGCCTGGTGCCGGAGGAATGGGGAGGGGATACACCGATGGTGCCGGTGAGTGCCTTGACCCGGCGCAATCTGGACACGTTGCTGGAAACGATTTTGATTGTGGCAGAAGTGGCGGAGTTGCAGGCCAACCCCAATCGTCCCGGCAAAGGCACGGTGATTGAAGCCAATATGGATAAGTCCCGTGGTCCGGTGGCAACGATGTTGGTGCAGAACGGCACCCTGCGGGTGGGAGATGCTGTGGTGGCCGGAGCTGTCTTTGGGCGCGTCAAGGCCATGATGGATGACCGCGGCCAGCGGGTCACGGAAGCTCCCCCCTCCTCGGCGGTGCAGATCCTAGGACTGAGCGGGATCCCGGCGGCGGGGGATGAGTTTGAGGTGTATGAGGATGAGTCGGTGGCCCGTCAGGTGGCTAAGGAGCGGGAGGAAGCGCTGCGGCAACAGCGGTTGCAACAAAATCTGCTGGCGCGGCGGGTGAGTTTGGGGACGGCTTCCAGCCAGGCTCAGGAGGGGCAACTGAAGGAGCTCAATATCATCCTCAAGACGGATGTGCAGGGGTCGGCGGAGGCGATTGTGGCCTCTTTGCAGCAGTTGCCGAGTCAGGAGGTGCAGTTGCGGGTGTTGTTAGCAGCCCCAGGGGAGATCACGGAGACGGATATTGACCTGGCAGCGGCCAGTAATGCTTTGGTGATCGGCTTTAATACCAGTCAGGCTCCGGGGGCCCGGCAGGCGGCGGATCGCTATGGGGTTGATATTCGTGAGTATGACATTATCTATAACCTGCTGGAAGATATTCGCGCGGCCATGGAAGGGATGCTAGAGCCGGATCTGGTGGAAGAACCTTTGGGACAGGCGGAGGTGCGGCAGGTGATCCCGGTGGCCAAGGGTTTGGTGGCAGGGTGCTATGTGTTGTCGGGCAAGGTGCAGCGGAATGCCTATGTGCGGGTGCTGCGCAAGGGTGAGGTGATCCATACGGGGCGGATTGATTCCCTGCGCCGGTTTAAGGATGATGTGCGGGAAGTGGCAGCGGGTTTTGAGTGCGGGATCATTGTGGAGAAGTTTAATGAGTGGCAGGGGGGCGAGATCCTCGATGTCTATCAGATGGTGACGAAGCGCCGCACCCTAACGCCGGCTAAGTAAACGTTCTGAGGGGGGTATGGGTCTGTTTGATGCCTTGGGCAGCTTTGGGCAGTTTCTGGAGACGAAGTTGGATGAGTTTCTGCGGGCCCATCCGGAGCTGGAGCTGCAAATCCTGGCCGATCAGGTGGATCAGCAGTACGCTGAGGCGCTGAACCTGCTCAAGAACAGTCAAGCGGAGGAGGAACGCTACAAAAAGCAAATCCTAGAACTGGCAGAGGAAATTAAAACTTGGCATGGACGGGTGGAAAAGGCGAAGCAAGCCAAACGCCCAGACCTGGCAACCCAAGCCCAAGCAGTGGAGGATCGCTTGCTCCAACAGGGCAATACCCTTTGGGCAGCGATGAAGGCGGCAGCTCAACGACAAGTGGACACCCGCCAACTTTTGCAGCAAATTGAAGGCAAACGGGAAGAAATCAAGCGGCGACAGCAGGAACTGTGGCGACAACAAGCCCAATCCACCCCAGAACCCTGGGGATCCCCAAGGGGGGATCAGCAGTGGCAGGAGTTGGAGCGGCAATTTCGAGAGCTGGAGTTGCAACTGGAACTAGACGAACTGCGCCGAAAACGATGAAGGTCTGGATCGGCATTACCACCTATGAACGGCATCCAGAGCATGGCTGGACACTGCCGGCAGCCTATGTGGATGCGGTACGGGCCGCAGGGGGGATCCCGGTATTGTTACCCCCTGGGCAGAGGGATCCGGAGGTGTGGTTGGAGCGGTTGGATGGGTTGATTTTGGCAGGGGGTCTTGATCTCAGTCCTGGTTGTTATGGGGCTGACCCCCATCCCAAAACTGAAGAGCCTAATCCCGAGCGGGACGCCACGGAATTGGCTTTGGTGCAGCGGCTGTTGACCTGGTCTCATCCGGTTTTAGGGATCTGCCGGGGGATGCAGGTGTTGAATGTGGGCCTGGGGGGATCCCTGATTCAGCATTTACCGGAGTGGGGGGAAGGGGTGGCCCATCGCAGTGAGGCTGGGGATCCCATTGTCCATGGGGTGCGGGTGGAGCTGGGATCCCGCTTGGGGGAGAGTTATGGGGTAGGGGAGTTAGAGGTGGTGTCGTGGCATCACCAGGGGGTGGAGCGGCTAGGGGAGGGGTTACGGGCGGTTAGTTGGGCGGCGGATGGGTTGATTGAGGCGGTGGAGCACCGGGAGCATCCATGGTTGGTGGGGGTGCAGTGGCATCCAGAGATGAGTCCGGTGGGGGATGCCTATCAAGGTCGGTTGTTTGCGGCTTTGGTGCAGCAGGCTTGGGCAGCTCGACTTGGGCAGCTAGGAGGGGATCGGTGAAGTAACGGGGGAGGAAGCCCCCGGCTGCCATCACCAGGATCACCAGGGCTTGCAGGGCTGTCACCAGTTCCCGGCTGATCCCGAGTTCCAGGTTGACTTGTAGCCCGCCGGTGAGCAGCACCCCGAACAGCAAAGCCGTGAGGGCAATGCCAAGGGGCTGATTCTGACCCATGAGAGCCACGGCAATCCCGTCAAAACCCACACTCACCGGCAGGGACTGCTTGAGCCGGTACTCATCAATGCCACCCCCCAAGACATAGTGGGTCGCCGCCAACCCCGCCAGGGATCCCGACAGGGCCATCACCCAAACAATCTGCCGATTGAGGTTGACCCCGCCGTAGGCAGCGGCAGGGGGGGAAAATCCCATCGCCCGCAGCTCGTAGCCCCCTTGGGTGTGCCAGAGGTAGACATGCACCGCCAGCAACGCCAGCAGGGCCAGGATAAAGGAGCCATTCAAGCGCACCGTGGCAATAGCTGGGGGTACCGTGACCGGGATCGGTGGCAGGAGCCAACCCACCAGTCCCCCCAGGATCCCGCCCAGGATGAGTCCTGGGATTTTACGTTGGCGGCTGAGTAGCCAGCCCAGCCCCAAGCCGGCCACCACCAGAACCAAGGTGGGATCCCAAACCCCCTCGCGGATCCCCAGTAGGGGTAGGAGCATAGGGATTTGGGCTGTGGGCTGGATTTCTGCACTGCGGGCTTCACTGCCGGGAGCCTTGAAGGGGAGGGTGATGGTTTGACCAAAGAAGGTGTATTGGTTGGCACCGAGGAGAAACAAAAACAGGGAAGCGGCAATGTAGTTGAGCATGATGGTATTGATCACCTCATGGGTGCCGAAGTGAGCCTTGAGCCAGCCGGGAATGGCTCCCCACAGCGCCCCTCCCAGAGCAGCAGCAGCAATCGCCAGGGGCAACACCAGCCAACCCGGCCCCGGGCAATACACCCCCACCAGCATTGCCGCTATGGCTCCCAGGGTCAGTTGCCCGGGGGCACCAATGTTAAACAGCCCCCCATGAAAGCCCAGGGCCACGGCCAAGCCGGTGTAGATCAAAGGGGTTGCCAGCACCAAACTTTGCAGCCAGCCGGCCCCTTGGGTCAAGGGTTGAAACAGCAATTGATAGGTGTAGGTGACCAGATCCCACTTGAGAATCCACCATGTCCAGCCATCTAGCCCCTCCTGCCACCCCAGCCCCGGGCGCAGGATCCACACCATCCCCGCCCCCACCCCCACCGCCAAAGCCAAGGCCACCAGCGGGATCAGCACCTGCCGGTAGCGCACCAGCAGGGCCTTGCCCCCCCCCAATTGCCAGCGGCCCCAGACCATCACCCCCACACTGGTCAGCACCAGGATCACCCATCCCAGCGACAAACTCGATCGCCGCAGCGGCAGTCGGTTCACCGCCACCCCCGCCGCCAGCGCCGCTTGATTCACCGCCCCCACCTGAGCCCAAAAAACCACCCCTATCCCCACCGCCAACAACAACCCCCCCAGCCCCAGCCCCAAACGCCAGCGCCAGCGCCGCCACGGGGACAACCAACAGCGAGATCCCCACACCAATCCCAGCCAGACCCAGATCAGCCCATAGCACCAGCCCAACCAGGCAAAATCCAGCCCCTCCGGGATCGGCAGCCCTTGGGGATTGACCCAATTCCAAACCGTCACCAGCACCCCCGCCCCGCCAAACTCCCGTTTCACCACCAGCCAAGGGGTTAGGCCCATCGCCAGTCCCGCTGCCACCAAGATCCAGCCCATCTCACCAGCCCGTTTGTCGCGTCAGTTTGACCGTAATGTGCCGTTGGCGCAGGGCGGCCAAAAACGGCTGCACCGGCACCGCCACCTCCGGCACCACCACCCCCCGCTGGGTAATCAACCCCTGCACCAACATCTCCGCCGCAATCATGGCCGGGGATCCCGTATCCACATCTGACCCTACCCCCCATTCCGGCACCCCCGGCACATGGCAATCGGCAATCACCGTCACCCGCGCCAGCCCCTTCGTCTGCCCCTTACGAGTCAAGTGCTGGGATCCCTTGATCACCACCCGGATCACCTCATATTGGTCGTAGGCCCCCTGCACCACACTGGGCTGTTGGCAGGCGAGCAACCCTTCTAGGACTTGGAGGGGGATCACCTCCCCTGTGGGCAGGGGCAGAGGATCCGTACGGGTCAGCCCCAGCCGCTGCAAAAACGTCACCCGTTCGATCAACAGCGGGTCGAGGGCGATGCGGAAGCTCACCTCCTGGATCCCCCGCTCTGCAAAGCTGAGGGGCAACGTGGCCACCTCCGAATGCAGGGTATAGATGGGGTTTTGTCGGCCGATGGGGCGGGGAAACACCACCGCTCCTCCCCCCGCCAGGGGTTCCAGGAAGCGCCATTCCCCCTCCGTAAAAATGGCCGGGGGCGCCGACAGTTCCTCCAAAATCGTTGCCAGAGAATAACTCACCGGGAACAATGGCGGCGGGTCATAGACGGTTTTATCCAGATGGCCCACCAAAATATGGATCTCCCGCACCCCCACCAACTCCTCAGCCCCATAGCGGGCCAGGATATTGCTGATCCCAGGGGCCGCCCCCATCCCCAGCAGAGCTGTTTTCCCAATAGCTTGAAACCGCTCCTGCCATGCCAACTGCTGGCGGGTGACATGGAATAGCCCCCCCAAATCCACATAGTGGGTTTGAGCCAGCCAAGCCGCCTCCATCACCTGCAAATTCAAACGATAGGGGGTCATATTGATCACCACATCCGCCCCCTGCAGCAGCGCCGCCGTCCCCTTCACATCCCGCACATCCACCGTCGCCGGCAACAAACTCCTCCCCCGCTCCCGATACTGACCACAGATGTGCTGCACCAACTCCCCCTGCCGATCAGCCACCACCAGGGTATCCGTTGCTGCCCCCAACTCCACCCAATCCCGCACCGCCAGCCGCCCCATCAGGCCAGCCCCCCCCAAAAGTACCAACCGCGCCATCCGGGATCCCTAAACTGCTGCAACTTCCTATTTAGTTTAAGCAATTTAGCGAGGTGGCTCCGAGTTACTGAACAGCATTGAACCCGCTTGGGATCGTGACTTTGCCGTCAGTTTTGGGCAGTATGGGGAGAAGAAAGCTTTCCTGGAGAAATACCTTATATGCCCAGCGCCTATTTATCACTGCCATCCCAGCCGGTCACCGGGCAGGTGATCCTAGCCCAGCAGTTTAACCAAGACGTCATGGGAGACATCGGCAAAGGTCTGACCCATTTTTACGAGAGTGGTCAGTTGTGGGCAGCCTTGATTGGGGCGGCGGTAGGCTACATTTTTAAGAGTGTGATTTGAGCCTGTACCCATGTCCCATTCGGAATCGGCTCCCGTTTGGAGCCAGCGTTTTGCTGGCCGTTTGCATCCTCAGATTGCCCGGTTTAATGCCAGCCTCAGCTTTGATATTGCCCTTTTGCCCTACGATATTGCCGGTTCCCAAGCCCATGCCCGCATGTTGGCAGCCTGCGGCATCCTCACCCCAGCAGAGGGGGAGCAGATCCAACAGGGCCTAGCCCAGATTTTGAAGGAATGGGAAGAGGGCAGCTTTAATCCCCTTGAGCAGCGGGATAGGGACGGCAACTTTCTGGCCGAAGATGTCCACTATGCGGTGGAAAAACGCCTGATTGAGCTGATCGGCGAGGTGGGCAAAAAGCTCCACACCGGACGCTCCCGCAACGACCAAGTGGCCACCGACCTGCGCCTCTACCTGCGGGATCAGATCCATCAGATTCAGGGATCCCTGCGCCAACTGCAAAGGATTTTGGTGGATTTAGCCGAAAAGCATCTCGACACGGTGATGCCTGGCTATACCCACCTGCAGCGGGCCCAGCCGATCAGCCTAGCCCACCACCTGCTGGCCTATGTGGAGATGTTGGAGCGGGATCACCAGCGGTTACAGGAACTGTTGGGGCGGGTGAATGTTTGTCCCCTGGGAGCCGGAGCCCTGGCGGGAACGTCCCTGCCCATTGATCGGCAATTGACAGCCCATTTATTGGGGTTTGAGCGGGTTGCCAGCAATAGTTTAGATGCCGTTAGCGACCGGGATTATCTGGTGGAGTTTCATGGTGCGGCCAGCCTGATCATGGTGCACCTCAGTCGCCTCAGCGAAGAACTGATCCTGTGGGCTTCCCAGGAGTTTGGCTTTATTACCCTTACGGATGCCTGTGCCACCGGATCCAGCCTGATGCCCCAGAAAAAAAATCCCGATGTCCCGGAATTGATCCGCGGCAAAAGTGGGCGAGTGTTCGGCAATTTGCAAGCCCTACTGACCACCCTCAAAGGACTGCCCCTCGCCTACAACAAAGACCTGCAGGAAGATAAGCAGCCCCTGTTTGCAACCGTCGAGACGGTACAAGCTTGCCTGGAAGCCATGCAGATCTTTTTGGCCGTCGGCATCGAGATTCAAACCGAGCGGCTGGCAGCGGCGGTGCGACAAGATTTTGCCAATGCCACCGATGTGGCCGATTACCTGGTGCGCAAAGGGATCCCTTTTCGGACGGCCCACGATTTAGTGGGGAAAATCGTGCGCACCTGTCTGGAAGAAGGGATAGTTTTGCAGGATCTGCCTTTAGAGCGCTGGCAAGCTTTTAGTCCCGTTTTTGCAGCCGATATTTATGAGGTGATTGATCCGGTGGCGGTGGTGGCGGCCCGGCAAAGCTACGGTGGCACCGGCTTTGAGCAGGTGCGCCTGGCCCTTGATCTGGCCCGCCAACGCCTCACTTAGGGAGATCGCGGGGCTCGGCCCGAAGGAGGTGGCAGGGTGAGAGAAATCACGAATAGCAACCCGGGTCAAGTGCTATTAACGTATTCTTAGTCAAAAGCC
This sequence comes from Thermostichales cyanobacterium HHBFW_bins_127, assembly GCA_039794745.1. Lineage (GTDB taxonomy): Bacteria > Cyanobacteriota > Cyanobacteriia > Thermostichales > Thermostichaceae > JAUQVP01. Next base: position 16,687 of record JAUQVP010000050.1, read on the forward strand.
CGGCTCCCCTTCAGTAAAATTGCCGTAGTTCTGGTTGAGGTGTCCCTTGTGCCGCCCGCCCCGACAATTCCCATCGAAGTAGGTCTTTCCATGGGCAGTGCGCTCAAAAATCAGACGGCGATGCTGCTGCGGGAATATCACCGCCACCCCACCCCAGAGCTGCGCAATCGCTTGGTGGAGTTGAACCTAGGTTTGGTGCGCAAGGAAGCCCATCATTGGCGGCACCAATGTCAGGAAAGCTATGAAGATTTGGTGCAAATCGGCTGTCTGGGATTGATCCAGGCAATTGAGCGCTTTGACCTATCCCGGGGGCTGGCGTTTAGTTCCTTTGCGGTCCCCTATATCCGCGGTGAGATCCAGCATTATTTGCGGGACAAAAGCCCGGCCATGCGCATCCCCCGCCGCTGGATGGGTATGGAGCGGCAGATCAAACGGGCCATCCAAGAACTGCGGGAAAGCCTGGGACGGACGCCCACGGAGGCGGAACTGATGGCTAAGCTGGGGCTGACACCCCAGGAATGGCAGGAAATGCGCCTAGCCCAACAAAATACCTCCCTGTTGAGTCTGGATGCGCCGATTCAGTCGGGGGATCAGGAGTCCCAAGCCTTGGGGGATGTGGTGCCGGACCAGCGCTACCGTAGCTTTCAGCTGGCCCAAGAAGATCAGGTGCGGCTGCGGGAAGCTCTCGATAAGTTGGAACAACGCACTCGCACAATTCTGGAGTTTGTGTTTTTCTATGACCTGACCCAAAAGGAAACCGCCGAACGCTTGGGCATCAGTGCGGTGACCGTCTCAAGACAGGTGAAAAAAGGCCTGCTGCGCCTGGCCCAATTGTTACAAAAAGATATCTTCTAGCTCATCTCCAGGGACCAGGATCACAAGTTCTCGGACGCTTTCGTGTACCATCGGCTCAGAAACAGCTGAGGAATCCTTAATGAAAATGCACTCCTGGTTGCAGCAACTCCTCCTGGTTGCCTGGCTGGTTGTTTTGACTGCTTGCGGCACCGGCGGGACGACCACGGCTCTCAATCCCCCCATCCCCCAGGGGGATTTTGCCCTGGCGATTCAGGGCAGTACTTGGAATGTTGGGGTGCAGTTTCCCCCTCGTTTAGCCGGCGACCGCAGCCAGGGATCTAGTATCCCCTTCGGCACTGAGGTGATTGAGGTTGAGGCCAGCTCAGAAACCCCCGGGATTGCCTATGAAGGGAGCTTGAGCTTGACTCGGGAGCGTCCCAGTGGGGTGTTGCAGGCGGTGCCGCCCCAGGCCAGCATTCGCGTGCAGGTGGAAGCCCTCAGTGGCATGCTGGGGGAACGCAGTGGTGGGGAGCGGCTGGTGTTGGCTACGGCCAGTGCGGTGGTGCCGCCCCAGTCCCGGGGGCCAGTGGTGCTGCGTTTGATCCCAGCCAGTTTTCTGCCGCTGTTGCAGGAGATTATCCCTAACCCGGTGCCGGTTGGGGGTTCTATCCTTTTGGTGGGGGAAAATCTTGACCAGGTGAGCCAAGTCATCTTTACCGGCCCAGCCAACTCCCGTCTGCCCGTAGTTGTGGAAGGTAACCCCTCTGTGATCCCGGTGCCGGTGCCCCTTGGTGCCGTTTCCGGACCGGTAATTGCCCTAGATGGGCAGGGCTTCGGGGTCGGCAGCGTGGATTTGCAAATTATCGGGATCCCCAGCCCGTCCCCAACGCCGACAGTGCCGCCGACTGAGGATCCGGTGAGCATTACTTTTGAAGGGGTAGTTGAGGAGGTGCATCCAGCCCTTGCCGATAACTTTAGCCCGGGACAGGTGGTGCGGGGTGGTTATACTTTTGATCCCAATACCCTGCCCCTAGCCGGTAGCACCAGTGCTGAGGCTACCTTTGAGGCTTTGATAGCAGTTTTAATAGAGGTGGATGAGGGCTACCAACTCACCACCGATTTCCCTGGCACCATTCGCTTGATCAGATCATTGACCAGCAGTCGCTACAGTGTGTTAGCCCAAAACCTGATAGGAGAACCGATTGGAGAACTGCTGCCCCGGTTTTTGATTCTGGAGTTCTTGGACAGCACCGCCACCGCCATTCCCGATGCCTCGATCCTGCCCCCTGATCCCGCTGCCCTCAACTTCGATACCAAACGCTTCCGTCTCCAGTTCGGGATCCCCGACTCCCTGGAGACCGTGGAGATTAGCGGTCCGATTGAGAGTTTGTTCAGGATTCCCACCCCGCCACCGACATTCTAGCTGAGCCCCGTTGCCATCCGAGGGCAAAGCTTGGGATTCATGGCAGCCCTCGGCGGCCGGATCCCAAAACACTGTTGTCCCCGGTCAGGGGGTTTCCGCTACTCGAGCAACGATGATGTAAGGGGACTCACAGGGGTGAGTACCTGGGGATTCAACAGCCTTTTTCCAGGGTTTTGCTGGACTCCCATGTGGTTGCCTCGCCGGTAAGTCCCTGTCCACAACACAGGTTTAGGGATACTGTTTTGTCCCCAAACCTTGAGCTGAGGGAGGGCAGGTTTGTGACGCTTGTGGATTCATCTGAGCCTGGCCCAGGGACTTGAAGTACCTCGAGGGGAGCTCTCAGGGGCCGAACTGCGGTAGGCTATTAAGGGAGCATTGAGGAACCCCTGTGACCCTGACGGTGCGTGTCATTACCCCTGGCAAAGTGGTGTGGGATGCCCCCGCCGATGAAGTGATCCTGCCCGCTACCTCGGGATCCCTGGGTATTTTGACGGGTCATGCCCCCTTGCTGACGGCTTTGGGGACGGGGGTGATGCGGGTGAAGGTGGAGAATCAGTGGACCAGTATTGCAGTGATGGGTGGCTTTGCTGAGGTGGAAGCCAATGAGGTGTCGGTGCTGGTGAATCGGGCTGAGCGGGGCGACACGATCAATCTGCAACAGGCCAAATCGGAGCAAGCCGCCGCCGAAAAAGCCCTAGAAACCGC
>JAUQVP010000051.1:0-19323 GCA_039794745.1 Thermostichales cyanobacterium HHBFW_bins_127
GGGCAGGGACAAGTGGATCTGGGCACAGGACAGGTGCAGGGAACCTGGAACCTCCAGGGGGGTGAATTGACGGGGACAGGAGCTCTGGACTGGCACCAAGGACGACTCAGCCTCTCTGGCTCAACCCAACTCCCCCAAGGCTCAGTCCAGGCACAGGTGCTCTGGGATCCGGAAACCATCCAAGCCAACTTAGACCTCGCCGGGATCCCGGTGGCGGGGGGGGTACTGGCCGGGCAGGTGCAGGGGACGGTACCGACGGGCAATCTAACTTTGGGAGCAGCTCGGCTGCAGGCCCAGGGACAATTGCAGCTAGAACAACTCCGGGATCCCCTACAGGTGAGGGCAGTTTGGGACGGCAAGGGGATTACGGGTCAGCTCAACCACCCCTGGGGACAGGTGCAGGGACAGGTGGAGGTGGATGCGCAGCGATTCAGCCTGGGAGCGGTGCAGGCCAATTGGCAAATCACCCAACTGCCTCTGCAAGCCCTGCCCATCCCCTTAGACCTGAGCGGAACTCTCAATGGGGCCGGTACGGTGGCGGGATCCCTGGAGCGATTGCGAGGGGAGGGAAGGGCGGAACTGCAGGATCTGCGGGTGGCTGGGGTCGGGTTTCATCCCCGGTTGCAGGGATCTCTAGCTTGGGATCAGGGGCTAGGGCAGGCTGTGGTGGATCTGCGAGGGGGCAAGGACCGCCTGGCCCTGCGGTGGCAGGGATCCCGGCCGGAGCAGTTTCTGGTGCAGCGGGGGGCAACCCTGGCGGAGGGACGGGGGGATGGGGAGCGGTTGCAGATGACCTTGACTGGGGTACCCCTGGCTTGGCTGCAGGGGATCGTGCCGCAACTGCCCCCCTTGGACGGGGATCTAGAGGGACAGGTGGACTGGGATTGGGGATCCCAGAGTGCGGCGGGGCGGGTGGCGGTGGCCAGGGTCAATTGGGGTGGATTGCAGGCTGAATCGTTGCAGGGGCAATTTCGCTACCGACCAGAGCAGCTCGATCTCGAGGATCTGTCCCTCAGCCTGCTCAACAGTCGCTATCAGTTGGCCGGACAGGTAATGCTTGGGCAAACGCCCCAATTCAACCTGCGCTTGCTCTCGGGCCAGGGATCTTTGGAGGACTGGGTACAGACTTTTGGCTGGCGGGACTGGCAGGACCTGCGGGAACGGGGGCTGAGCCTGCCAGCCTTGGGCCCTGCTAGGGAACTGGAGGTCACTCCCCTGTCAGTGCTGGGGCTGGCTTTGTTAGAGCAAATCCAACGCTACGAACAGATCCTGGCCCAATTGGCTGAGCTGGCCCAACAACAATCCCAACTGCCCCTCCCCCCCCTGCGCAGCCTGCGGGGATCCTTCCAAGCCCAAGCCACCCTCTCGGGATCCCTAGATGACCCGCGTTTGACCTTTGCGGTGCGGGGGCAGGATTGGAGCTTAGCCGATCGCCAGAGCAGCTTTGCCCTCGACGAGGTCCAAGCGAGCGGCAGCCTCAGCAACGGCACCCTTGTCCTGGCACCTTTGCAGCTGCGCTATGACAATCGCCGGGCTAGCTTCCGCGGCAGCCTTGCCCCGGATCAACAACAGGGATCCCTGGTGATTGAGGGGATGCCGCTGGAGATCCTGCAGCCCTTCTTGCCGAGACTGGTGCGGGTTCGTGGGGATTTGGATCTCAATGCCGATGTCAGTGGCAGCCTCAACCATCCCCAGATCACCGGTCAGGCCAGCCTCCGCAACGGGCGCCTCAACCAAATCCCCTTGGAATCGGGTACAGCCCGTTTTCAGTATCAAAATGCCCAACTCAACCTGGACAGCACCTTTTTCCTCAACCCCCAAGCTCCCATCCGCCTCAACGGTCAAATCCCCCTGGCTTTGCCCTTCAGCCAAGACATCCCCAACCCCGACTCCCTCAATCTCAGTCTGAAACTGGAAAACGATGGGCTAGAGTTGGTCAATCTCCTCACCACCGCCATCCGCTGGGAGGGGGAACAAGAAGACCTGGATCTGACCATCCGCGGCTCCCTCACCAACCCCACCTTGCTCGGCAGTTTGCGGGTACGGGGGGGATCCCTGAGGTTGCCCCAATTTGCCGAACCCATCCAGGACATTGCCGGGGAAATCCAGTTCAACGCCGACCAAATCCATGTCACCGGCCTCACCGGCACCTGGCAACAGGGATCTTTGAGAGCGGAGGGGGTGCTGCCGATCAACATTGCTGCCCAGGGCCAGGAGGAGCTACCGGAGCAGCCCTTGACCCTGACTTTAGAGAATCTGCGTCTGGATACCCCCCTTTATCAGGGGCAGGCGCGGGGAGCTTTGAGTGTGCATGGGCGTTTGCTCAATCCTTTGCTTGGGGGGGAGGTGATTTTGGATCAGGGGGTGGTGGATTTGGGCAATCTGCCCCAGCCCCAACCGGGGCAATCTGCAGAGGCTGGGGTGTTTCAGCCGGAGTGGAATGGGTTGATCCTGCGTTTGGGCAGTCCTGCGGATGTCCGTCATCCCCTGTTTCGCTTTATTGCCAGAGGTGAGGTGGCCCTGTTTGGTCCCTTGGCGCAACCCCAGCCCAGCGGCGTCATTACCCTGGATCGGGGGCAAGTCAACCTATTTGCCACCAGCTTCCGCCTGGATCGCTCCCGCCCCAACACCGTCACCTTCGACCGCAACTTCGATCCACTGCTGGATTTGCGCCTGACTACCCAACTGACGGAGTTTTTCCGCCCCACCGCCGCCGGTCTGGCCTTTGATGCCAACCGCAACCTACTGGGATCCCAGCAGACAATTCAGGTGCGGGCGGATGTGAAGGGGCGGGCCAGTGATTTGGCGGCCAACGACCCCCGCACCAACATCATTCAGCTCAGCAGTACTCCCTTTCGCAGCCGGGATGAAATTATCGGTTTGATGGGGGGTAATGCCATTGCCGGGCTGGCTGCCGACAATGGGTTGGTGGGCTTAGCGGGTTCAGCCCTCTTTTTCACCATCCAAGACACCTTGATTGAAACCTTTGGCTTGGACGATGTGCGTTTGGGTCCGGTGGTGCAGCCGACCCGGGATGGCAGCAGTGGTCGCTTTAGCGTTGGCTTAGGGCTGGAAGTCGCCAAAGACCTAGGCCCGGCGATTTCGGTTTCCCTACAACAAAACCTCACCGATCCCCAGGCCCGCACCCGCTATGGCATCCGCTATCGCCTCAATGATCATCTCCTCCTGCGGGCCAGCACCGACCTGAAAGGGGACAGCACCCTGGCCCTGGAGTTGGAAACCCGCTTTTAACTACTTGCCCATGCCCAACTGCTGCGCCTTCTGGTAGACCTTCCCCTCCGTAAGCAGAGAGGGAGCAATCACCACCGGCACCTGTTGCATCTCCCGGATCGTCTGCGCCCCCAGGGTACCCATACTGGTCTGCAAAGCCCCCAAAAAATTGTGGGTACCATCGTCCAAGCGTGCCGGCCCCCGCAAAATCTCCTCTAAGGTGCCGGTGGTCCCCACCCGAATGCGGGTGCCCCGGGGCAACACCGGACTCGGAGTAGCCATACCCCAGTGGTAACCCCGCCCCGGCGCCTCCACCGCCCGGGCAATCGGGGATCCCATCATCACTGCATCCGCCCCGCAGGCAATGGACTTGCACACATCCCCCCCCGTCACCAGCCCGCCATCGGCAATAATCGGCACGTAGCGCCCGCTCTCCTGGGCATAGACCTCCCGGGCGTAGGCACAGTCGGCAATCGCCGTCGCCTGCGGCACCCCTACCCCCAACACTCCTCGGGAGGTACAGGCAGCCCCGGGGCCAATTCCCACCAGCACCGCCGCCGCCCCCGCCCGCATCAGCCCCAACGCCACCTCATAGGTGACACAATTGCCCAAAATCACCGGGATCCCCAAATCCCGGCAGAAAGCCTGCAGGTCCAAAGGTGGGGTTGTCGAGACATGCTGGGTGGAAACCACCGTCGCCTGCACCACATAGAAGGCTGCTCCTGCTTCCGCTGCCAAATGGGCATATTTGGCGGCTGTGGCCGGTACCGAACTCACCGCCGCGATCCCCCCTTGCTCTTTAATTTCCCGGATGCGCTGGCTGATCAGTTCCGGTTGGATTGGCTGGCTGTAGAGGTGCTGCATCAGGGGGACAAACTCCTCCTTGCCGACGCTGGCAATTTTTTCCAGCACCGGGGTCGGGTCAGCATAGCGGGTTTGGATCCCGTCCAGGTTCAGCACCCCCAAAGCCCCCAACTGGGTCAGCCGCACCGCCATCCCCACATCCACCACCCCATCCATAGCACTGGCCAGGATTGGGATTTCCCTGCGGATGCCGGCAATGGTCCAAGAGGTATCCACTAATTGGGGATCAATCGTCCGTCCCGTTGGACAGAGGGCAATTTCATCCAACCCATAGGCCCGCCGGGTGGTTTTGCCCAGTCCCAGTTGTTGCTGCTCCATGGTTCGATCCCCAACCCCTAGTTCGTCTAGGATACCCCAATCGGGGGACTGCAGTTGAGAGTCAATTCTTGCAGTTGCAGGCGAATTTGGCGGGCAATTTCTTGCTGCTGCTCTAGGCGTAACTCCGGATAACAGGGCAGGGACAGCACCTCCTGAGCACAGCGCTGGGCCTGGGGATAGTCCCCCGCCGCCAACCCCTGATACACCGGCTGATCCGGCAAAGGCAGCGGATAATACACCCGCGTACTAATGCCCAAAGCCTGCAACCGCTGCTGCAACCTATCCCGCAGCCCCCCCTGCACCCGCACCGTGTACTGATTCCAGACGGACCGCCCCCCCACCGGCCAGCTCGGCACAATCAAATTGGGGATCCCAGCCAAGAGCTTATCATAGGCAAGGGCAATGGCTTCCCGGCGTTGGTTCCACTCCCGCACATAGGGCAGTTTCACGGACAAAATCGCCGCATGCAGGGCATCCAAACGACTGTTCACCCCGATATAGCCATGCTGATACTGGCGGGTCTGCCCATGGTTTTTCAAGCTGCGCAGCCGCTCCACAACCTGGGGATCCCGGCTGACAATGGCGCCGCCATCGCCGCAGGTGCCGAGGTTTTTGGTGGGGAAAAAGCTAAAGCAGCCGCAGTCCCCCCAGGTGCCTACGGGTTGTCCGCCCCAACAGGCCCCGGTGGCTTGGGCACAGTCTTCGATCACGACCAGGCCGGCGGCGCGAGCAATTGCCATAATTTCCGTCATCGGTGCCGGTCGCCCGAACAAATGTACCGGGATCACCGCCCGGGTTTTGGCGGTAATCGCCTGGGGCAACTGCCGCGGATCCAAATTAAAAGTTGCCGGGTCAATATCCACAAACACCGGCGTTGCCCCCACCAGACTGATCACCTCCGCCGAGGCAAAAAAACTAAAAGCACTGGTGATCACCTCATCCCCCGGGCCAATCCCAAACGCCCGCAACGCCAAATAGAGAGCATCCGTGCCAGAATTGCACGACACCACCGGGATCCCCCCCAGCCAGTCGCCAAACTCCTGCTCAAACTGACTGACATAGGGGCCATTGATGTATTGCCCAGAGGCGAGCACTTCCTGGAGTCGGGGGAGTAAGGCAGGGGCGAGGGCTTGGTAGTGCTGGGTGAGGTCAACCAGGGGGATCATGGCGAGGCTAGGTGTGGCTTAAGGCAGTTTATCACCCGCGGCGTTCTCGATTCGGCGAAGCGATACAATCAGACGGTAGTTGCCGGCGATGGCTATGCTGCGGATTTTGGCATTGGTACCAGGGGGCATCGGGGATCAGATTTTATTTTTCCCGACACTGACCAGCTTGCACACCCTCTATCCCTCAGCCCAGTTAGATGTGATTGTGGAGCCGCGATCCGCTCCAGCCTATGAGGTCTGCCCCTACGTGGATGATGTGCTGTTATTCAACTTCAAAGAAGCCTTTAGCCTTGGGGATATTAGCGACTTGGTGGGGCGGATCCGCGAACGCCAATACGATGCCGTCCTCTCCTTAGGTCGCCGCTGGCCCGTGCGGTTTTTGCTCTGGCTGACCGGGATCCCGAAGCGGGTGGGTTTTGGGGAGCCGGGTTTTGGTTTGACGGATGCGGTGCCCCTCAAGGAGGATCAGTATGCTGCCAGTCTTTACCATGATTTGTTGCAGGGGTTTGGCTATCGGGGGCCGGTGCCGCCGCTGCAGGTACGGGTGAAGCAACCGGCCTTGGACTGGGCTAAACAGGAGCGGCAACGTTTGTTGGGGAGTTTGGAGCAGGACTATGTGTTGATTCATCCTGGGGCGAGCGAGCTGTCCGTGCGTCTGGGGTTGGGCAAGATCTATCCGGTGGGGCGCTGGGTGGAGATTATCCAGGCTTTTCGCCAGCGCCGCCCGGAGCTCCCCCTGGTGCTGATTGCTGGGCCTGATGACCAAGCGGTGACCGCCCAGTTTCGCGAGCAACTGCCGGATCTGCCGGTCACCAGTCCGCCTCGGATTGGGCAGTTGACCGCCCTGATTGCCGGAGCTTCCCTGCTGCTGTGTACCGACAGTGCTCCGATGCACTTGGCTGTTGCCACCCAAACCCCCCTGGTGGCTCTGTTTGGGCCCACAGATCCGGCCCGCCTGCTGCCCAAGGAGGGTCCCTACCGCTATGTCAAAGCCAACGGTGGGGCCATCGAAACCATCACCCCCGACCAAGTGATCCAAACCATCTTTCCCGGCTAACCCCCGTAGGTCCAGCCGGTTTCCTTCAGCAACAGCGGCTCTTGGTCCTGGTGGAGCCCGGCGGCAACCACCTCCCCCACAAACACCGTGTGATCCCCATGGGCTAGGGATCCCACCGTTTGGCATTCCACATAGCCTAGGGCTGCCTGAATGATCGGGCAGCCGGTGACGCCGGTGTAGAACTCAATGTCCCCTAGGCGGTTGCCGATGCGCTTCACCGACTGGAAGAAGTGTTCAGCGATGGCCTTTTGTCCCGTGGCCAAAAAACTGAGGGCGAACACACCACTGTTGAGCACCATACCATGGGAGCGGGAGTCTTGGCGGATGCAAACCGTGACCAAGGGGGGTTTAAACGAGGCCTGCATCACCCAACTGGCTGTAAAAGCATTGAGATCCTCTCCCTCCCGCACCCCACAGACATAGAGGGCATGGGGAATCTTGCGTAAAACCGTTTTTTTGGCCTGTTCGTCTAGCATGGGCCACCTGCTCCCTACTGAGGGCATTGTGACACGTTCTCCTGCCCACCTGAAATTGTCTCTAGACCCTCCCCCCGTCACCGTTCTGGTTGGGATCGGCTCGCCCATGGGGGTCGAACGGGAACCGTGACCGTGACATTGATGGACTCTTGCTAGAGTGGAGAGCTTGCCATTGCCGATTGATAGGGCAAAAAGCTTGAGCACCTGAATCTAGCTTGGGTTGGGAAGAATAGTGAGCATGGATGGCGACTTTGGGGCAAATTAATGTCCTGTTCTTTGCCGGGTCTGATGCTAAGGGCTACTGAGATGCCACTCTACTAGGTGTTGGCGTGTAGGGTGTCGGATAGTTTACTCAAAATCCTTGACTCTAGAACTAGAACACAGCCGAACCTTGAGATCTTCCCTGGCCTGCTGTTGATCCCAAAAGCCTGTTTATCCCATGCTTGCTCCAAACCTTAGCTCTCTTTCTTGCCAATCCATCAGACGGACCTTTAAGGGATCCCGGTTGCTGGCCCTCTGAAACGGTCGGGCCGGGCCGTTTGGGATCCCTGTCGGCCAGGTGGCATCGGGTATCATCAAACAGAATAGTGGTTTGTTGTGATGAATCCTACCCCTCCTCGCCGTCGTTTATCTATCCGGCCGCCTAAGGCTAACGAACCGCCCCCCCCGCCCCCCCGCCTGATCCATCACCCCATCCAGCCGGTCACCGAACCGATGCAGTATCGGGCTATTGGGGTTGTTGCCGGGCGCTACCTGCCCTCGGAAGAACAATTCACCAGGGGCATCCTCGTTACCGACGATGGTGTGGCGATTGATGCGGTTTTGCTCGGCAAGGTAATGAACTACGTCCGCAAACACACCCAAAGCGAGCAAGAATATCTGTGGGTCGTCTATCCCCGCACCCGGGACAATCCCGAAGGGCTGCATCTACAAATCGTGGGCGTTTGGGGCCCCTTTCCCGACCCCAATGTCCCCCCCGATATTTTTTCCATCCGCGGCGAGATCACCAGCCATGACCCCACCCTGCCCCCAGAGCAAGCCCACGTCCTTGTCAGGATTCGCATCCAACCCCCCAAACCCACCAGCCGTCCCCGCTACTTCCGCCTGCGCCTGTTGGGATCCCTACCCACCAGCTACCGGGCCGTCCATGATTTTTGGGACCTGCAGGTACGGCGCCAAGGCTCGCGCCTGGTGATCCAAGAGGGGATCCGCATTGGCTCGGTGCTGCGCAAACCCCGACCCAAAAGCAAAAAAAGCCCCTCCCGCCCCCGTCGGGATCCCGGCTTATCTCGTCCGGTTCCCAAAAGGTCTTTGCCACCCCGTTCCTAGGTTCGTTCCTGGGGTTGAGAGTTACAGTAAAGCCAGGTGTTGCGGGGGACATCTCCTATGGAAACCTTGACCGGCCACAGAGGGGAACAGGCTCAACTTTGGTTGCGCAGCCTGCTGACCATGGCTTGGGCCGACGGCCACTACGACCCGGAAGAAAAAGCCCTGATCGAATCCCTGCTGCAGGAGGATCTTAAGACCTTGGGATCCCCGACCAGTTTGGAACCGATTACCCCTGCGGAGGTAGCCGAGCGGTTAGATCCCCAGGAGGCGGAGAACTTGCTGCGGGTGTTGGTAATGGTGGGTTTAGCGGATGGGGTGTATTCTGCCAGCGAAGCCGAGCTGGTGCAAGCCTTTGCCCAAGCCCTTGGGGTGGAGATTCCCGGTTTTGCTGCCTTACAAACCACCGTTGTTGCCCCCGGTCAGCCTAGCCCGCCACCCTCAGTAGAAAAATCAGCAGAAAAACATGACTTCCTCGATCCTCTGCGCCACTGGTTGGATGGCGTCGAGGTGAAAAACCCCAAAGTGGCTCGTTTCCTGTGCCGGATGATCCCGGCCCAATGCCCCTTTGAGCGGGATGTGGTGTTGTTTAACCGCAAGATTTTTCATATCCCCCCCATGTGCAAGCTCAACCCCCTCTACGACCAAGTGGTGGGGCTGCGGTTTCGGGCCCTGAACTACCTAGCTGAAGAGTGCAAGGAAGATGTGCGCCCCTATTTGTAGTTAAGGAAGATTACGACATTCTGCGTAGACTGGTTACGAGATCTGCCTGAGAAGGAAGGCCGGGGTCCGCGGAATAGTAGGAGGTGTCAGCAATGAGGAGCAACTATGCCAGCCAAAACCAAGTCCACCACTGCTAAGGCGACCCGGAAGGGGTTCTCTTTGCAGCCTATCCTCTGGACCGCTGGTGTGATTTTGACGGTGTGGTACCTAACTCCCTCCCACTGGTACGCCCAAGCCACCCGGGTGCAACTTGATGCGGTCTATCGCCCTGCCACTCGCCTGTAATAGATCTGGATCGAGTTCGATTTCAAGCTTAGTTATCTGACACGTATCTCTCTCAATTGACGACAGCTGACGACGGCAACGGGTAGGGCAGACGAACTCATCCCCAAGGCATCTCCCGTTCTGTCTCAAAACATCTCAAAGCATGGGTTCTGCGAAAAATCTGCAAAAAATCTGATAGCTTCAGGGATCCCTGAGGTTTCCTTGAATTGCAGCTAGGGCCTTTCCATGGGCTTTTGCTCCCTACCAAGCTAAACAAGGTAGTTGGTGAGTTTTCGCCTTTCAAGAAAGGGGATACAATCGCCCCATGACTGGCCTTCCTGCTGCTACTGCGATTCCCCTTGTGCCTTGTCAGCTGTTGACCCGGCGGGCTTGGGTGGAGGTGAGTCGTGGGGCCTTGCTTCACAATCTGGCTCTACTCAACCGCTACTTGACACCTGCAACGGAACTCTGGGCGGTAGTCAAAGCCAATGCCTATGGCCATGATGCCAGTTTGATCGCGCCCCTTTTGCAACAGGCGGGGGTGCAAGGGCTATGTGTAGCAACCCTAGAGGAAGGGATCCGCCTGCGCCAACAGGAGATCAGCATCCCCATTTTGGTGCTAGAAGGGCTGCTGAGTTTGCCGGAATGGCAACTGGCGCAAGCTTGGGATCTAGGGGTGACGCTGACAGACTGGGAGCAATTGCCCTGGCTGGAAGCCTGTCCCCAGGTGCCGGTGCATCTGCAGGTGGATACGGGCCTGACCCGCCTGGGGATCCCCTGGCAGGAGGTGGCTGGGATTTGGCCCCGCTTGGCGAGGCGTTGTCACAGTGTTTATTCCCATTTGGCGACGGCAGAAGATCCCCACCATCCTGCTTTCCGGATGCAGCTGGAGCGGTTTGCTGGGGTGGTGCAGGCCCTGGTTCCCCGTCCCCGGCTGCATGTGGGCAATTCAGCGGTGGCTCTGTTGTCCCCCCAGATTCACTACGATGCCCTGCGGGTGGGGCTGGCCCTTTATGGGATCAGTCCGGTGCAGCCCTTGCCCCTGCGCCCGGTGATGCAGGTGTGCGCCCGCATCCTGCAGATCCATGAGGTGGAAGCGGGCACGGGGGTCAGCTATGGACATCGGTTTGTCACCCAGCGCCCAAGCCGCATCGCCACCGTTGGCATCGGCTATGCTGATGGGCTACCCCGGCCCCTGTCCGGGCGCATTCAAGGGTACCTACATGGGTTTGGGATCCCGCAGGTGGGAACGATTTGCATGGATTTGAGCATGTGGGATGTGACGGATGTGCCGGTGCCGGTGCAGGTGGGGGATGTGGTGCGGCTGTGGGGGGCGCAGGAATCTGCCTGTACCTGGGCTGAAAAACTCCAGACCATCCCCTATGAGATCTGCTGTGGCTTTGGGGAGCGCTTGCCGCGGGTTCTCATTTGAGCGGTATCGTAGAGGGTGTCTGCTGGAAAGGCCTGTGGATGATTTTGATCTCGGTACGGTTCTGCGCCAAGCGGGACGGGTAGCTCCGGCAGTCGCTCGTCTCTCTCCAGGGATCCGCAGTCGCGCCCTGCAGGAGATGGCTGCTGCCCTGCGCCAGCACATGGATGCCATTTTGGAAAGCAATACCCTGGATCTGGAAAACCTGCGGGGGCACATTTTCCCGGATTGGCTGGCGGAAGGACTGAAATTGACCCCAGAACGGCTACACGGGGCGGCCCAACGCCTGCAAGCCCTGGCGGCGATGCCGGATCCCTTGGGGGCTGTGGATCGGCAATGGCGCCTAGAACGACGGCTGACTGTACAGCGCTACCGCGTCCCTTTGGGGGTGATCGGCATTATCTATGAGATTTTTCCCGAAGCAGGCATCCAAGCCCTGGCCATGGGCTGCAAAACCGGCAATGCCATCCTCAGTGCCGCCAGCCCCGAACTCACCTCCACCCACCAAACCACCCTCACTATCCTCAGTACCGCCGCCTATGGAGCCGGGATCCCGGAGGGGGCGATTCAGAGCTTGCCCCCAGAACCTCTCTGGCTACGGCAACAGCGGGGGGTGGATCTGGTGTTTGCCTATGGACGGGGGGCTTGGTGTGAGCAGATCCGGGAGCAAACAGCCCTGCCGTTGCTAGCTGCCCACATCCCCCAGGGGGCTGTTTACATCGATCAGGCAGCCAGTTGGACCCTGGTCAAGGGCATTTTGCTGGAAAAACCCCAGACCCTCAACCGGCTACCGGAGCTGTGGATCCTGGTCCATGAAACCTGGGCTACCCAGTATCTGCGGGACTTCCTCTACACCCTGGTGGACCTCGAGTACCCCATCCAGGTGGCCGAAGGGATCCCGGAGCATTTTCCCGGTTTGCCGCCGGTGCCGGCTGTGGTGGATTCGGCTCAGGGAAGCAGCTTGAGGCTGATGGTGATCCCCAGTTTTAGTGAGGCGATTAGCTGGCTCCACAAACACAGTTCCCAGCGGGTGCATGTGATTCTTTCCGATGCCCTCAGCGCTTGTCAACGCTTTATTCAAGAGGTAGACAGCCCTGTTATCTATGTCAATGCCTTTCCGGCTCAGTTTGGCAGCGATCCCCTCGGGGTGGCGGCCAGCAAATTGCCCTGGCGCGGCTGGCCAGACCTGCACGCCTTCACCACCAGCAAAACCCTCGTCCATCCATTCTTCTAGGCATCCCTATGCTACCGCCCCAACGTCTGTACCAAGAGTTTTTGGCCGTGGTGCGCGGCATTCAATACCTGGGCTATACCTTGGGCACCATCCTGCTGTTGGGATCCCTGTTTTCCGGCAATGGGACGGTGTTGTTGATGGGTTCGGTCAGTGCCCTTTTGATTGTGGGGGCTGTGTATTTAGCTACCCAGGGGATGATTGCCATTGTGGATTTGCTCAGCCGCATTGAAGCCCATACCCGTCCTAGCAGCCTCAACCTCCTAGAAAGCCATCGGGATCCCCCGATTCCTGAGGTAGGTGCTCCAGAAGTGCCCAGGGATTTTTTCACAGATCCGCCTTTGTCGCCGGTGCCCTCGCCGGTGCCGGTGGTTGCTGTTCCCCAGCCTTTGACCTTGGGGTTACCGGTGTTATTTACCTTAGCTGAGCTTGAGAAAAAGCACCAAGTACGGATTGTTCCCAAAGAGGAGCAGGACAAAATCCAACTGGATGTGAGTTTGACCCAAGCCGACCAGGATCACCTGGCGATCATTCGCGACCTGCGGGATCAGCTCCGCCAACAGCAGATGCAGGGCAAAGTTTGGGTGCAGGTTTATACCCCTGAGGGATCAGTATGCTGGCAAAATACCCTCTCGATTTAATTATTTATCTAAGAGTGAGTTGCCAAGCTGTACAGCAGGATTGGCAGCCATAGGGGATGTTTGTTTTGAGGTTTTCAGGAGTCATAGAAGTAGAGCAGCAATGATGGGCAGGATTTTTGAGACAAAGATATTCCCCTCTCCCGCTCTGGGAGAGGGGCCGGGGGTGAGGGATGGGTTTTAGTCTCGTTTGAGTGACTATTTCAGATAATTTAAGACATTTACTGGTCAGAAAGCCAGAAACAACCTCAACCCCCACAAGAAAAAAAGACTGCTAAGCAATAGATCGGCACTGGAGAGTCATTACATTTTTTGAATCCCCTCTCCCCCTCTGGAAGAGAGGCCGAGGGTGAGGGCAGCCAGACAAAGGCACAGTTATTTCAAACTAACTTGAGATAATTTTTCTCGGACAAAATGCCTGTGCTGATGGCAGTAGATGTTGATAAAAGATATCCTATGGGCACTTGCAAAATTGAGATTATAGTCATTCCAAATCAGCAAGACACATTGACATTTTCTGCATCCTCCTCTCCCCCCTTGGGAGAGGGGCTCTTCTACCTGCCCGGAGATTCCCTGAGCAGTTGCAGCCTCTGCCACCCGCTGGGGATCAATGGGCGACCGGCTTAGGCTGACAGAGCCGCTGGTAAAGCTGTTCGAGGCGACTGAGGTTACGGCTGAGGGTATAGCGTTCTAGCACCCGCTGGCGGGCCTTCATTCCCAAAAGCTGGGTGAACTCCGGTTGATCCCGCAACAGGGGCAGCAGGGTCTGGAGGTCTTGGGTGACCCGCTGGGGTTGCATGAGAATCCCGGCCCCCCCCGCTAGCACCTCCCCATCGGCTCCCACATCCGTTGCCACCACTGCGACCCCGCAGGCCATCGCCTCCAACAGGGACAACGATAGCCCCTCAATCAAAGAAGGCAAAATCAACACATCTGCCCCCCGCAAAATCTCAATCCGCCGCTGCTCATCCCCCACATAGCCCAACCAAGTCACCCCATGCCGCTCGTGATAAAACGTGCGCAGCGTCGGCAGCAACGGCCCATCCCCAACAATCACCAGCCGCGCCGTCGGCCCCATGCGAGCCGCCCGCCATGCCCTCAACATCGCCTCCACATTTTTTTCCGGAGCAATCCGCCCCTGATAGACAAACAAACGCTCCACCCCCAATTCTTCCTTGATCCCGGAAGGCCCAGGGCAAAAGCGATTCACATCCACCCCATTGGGAATCACCTCCAGCCGCTCCCAGGGAACCCCCAGCTTATGCAGCACCTCCCGCTGAATCTGAGAAAACACTATCGTACAGTCATAATGAGCCAGAGATGGCGCATACAACTGATAAGCCAACTGCTGGGTCTGGGCCGCCAAATGTCGCCGCCGATCAAAAGCCGGATGAAACGTCGCCACCAACGGCAACCCCAACTCCTGACACAAATCCGGCAAACTAAAATCCATCGGCGACAAAGTCAAAGAAGCATGCACCAGATCCGGCTGCAACTTCTGGAGCGACTGGCTCAACACCCGACTGGCCCGAGGATTGGGGATAGTGTAGATTTGGGATTTGTACAAACAGGGCAAGGAAACATCATCCTCCCCCCCCTCTCCTTCCTCTGCCTCACTGGCAAAGTGAAAAAAACTCACCCGATGGCCCCGCTCCATCAAACCATTGGTAATCTCCCGACCGTAGGTGACATTGCCACAAAAAGGACTTTTCTTCCCCAACCAAGCAATGTGCATCAGGCATCCCCCCCTTTCATGCCCATCGCCAGCCAGCCCATCCCCATCGTCACCACCCCCAACACCAACAACACCGGCTGTAACCCAAACATTGTCTCTGCCACCCCAGCCAACACCAACGGCACACTCAAGGCCACATTGGTGAGATTATTCACCAAGCCAAACACCTTCCCCCGTAACTCCGGCGGCGTCTCCTCCTGAATCAACGTCTGCATCGGGATCCCCATACAGGCACCACACAAGCCCACCCCAGCAATCAATCCCAAAGCCATCGGCAAGGAATGCACTGCCCCTGCCAACAACAGCAACAAAACCCCCATCCCCGTCGCCCCCGCCACACTCACCTGCCGCCGCGGCAATCGGGATCCCCAGTGGCTGATGCCAAAAGCCCCCACAGCCAGCCCCACCCCCGCCGCCGACAGCAGCACCCCAAACTGGGAAGCCCGCAAATAGGGCAACTCCTCCGCCATCTGCACCGCCAACACCGCCAGCGCCGCAAACACACAATACAGGCTAATCATCAAGACCATCGCCGCCCGCACCGCCGGCTGCTGCCCCAAATACGCCAAACCTGCCCGCAAATCCTGCCAAAGATCGGCAAAACTCAGCGGGGATCCCTGTTCTGCCTCTTCCGGCTCTCCTTGCCAGCGCCGTGCCTGCACCGTCACCACCCACAGAGCCGCTAGCACATAGGATCCCCCCACCAGCAGAGCAGCCCCCAGATCACTGTCCCCAAACCAGGGGGAGGCCAAATGATTTGCCAGGGTCAACAGCGGTTCTCCTAGGGCAAACCCCATGATCACTGCCACCATCATCGTGGTTGTGCACAGGGAGTTAGCCGCCAAAAGATTGTGGGGGCGCACCACCGCCGGTAGGATCGCCTGCTCCGCTGGCGTAAAATACTGGGTCAGGGTCGAAACCCCAAAGGTAATCCCCAACAGCAACACAAATCCCGCCGGGATCCCTTGTACGGTTGGGGTATGATCCAGCAGGGGCAACAACAGCGGCACCAACAGCACCAGCACCCCCCGCAGCACATTGGAGAGCACCAGCACCCCCTTTTTATCCCAGCGGTCCACAAACACCCCCGCCACCGCTCCGAACAACACCGCTGGGATTGTGGAGCTGACCATAATTGCTGCCACCCAAGCACTGACGGAATCAGCCCCCTGGGCTTGGGCCTGCACATGCCCGGTGGTGAGGGCGATCATCAGCACCAAAAAGACCTTGTCGGCCACCTGGGAAAAAATCTGTCCCATCCACAGACGGGTGAAGTTACTGTTCTGCAACAAATGGGGCTGAGCTGCAGCAGCACTATCCGGGGAACCCATGGCCGACACAAAACTCTACTTCCATCCTAGGATTGTCACAACCATACCAGCTTGTCGAACCCTAGTCACAGGCGATTCTGGCATCCAGTTGATAGACCCCCAGCCGTTGATGGGCCAGCCACAGTTCATAGACCACCTCCACGCGACAGGGCAAACGGCGGGCCGGCGATGGGTAGTCAATCAGCAGGGAGCGGGTGAAATTAGCCACATCCAACCGCTGCTCCCCCACCCAAAAATGGCTACTGCCCGTCGCCCCCGGCCTCAACAGATGCCGGAAATGACTTTGCCCATCCCCCTGCATCGTCAGGGTGAGCCGATCCGGCAACACCTCCAGCCATAACAGCCGACTGCCCCCCTGATTCACCGACTCCTCATGGAGCAAGACATGGAACTGCTGTGCCCCTCGGTCATAAATCGTTGCCACCCCCGCCGCCGAGGCATCCCAGGCCAAATCCAACGCTGACCAACACAAAGCAACAGGAGCACTACGGCGACTAAGCATAGAAGAAAGCCTACCTGGAAAAAATTAAGCTTTTCGTAATTAAGTCCTTAATTTTAGCTTACCAAGGCTGCTAACCGCCGCAGCAACTCAATCCCCCAGGGTAAAAAAACACCAAACCCTTGCCCCATCAGGGATCCCGGCCTCCCAGGGCCCGGCCGGACCCAGAATACAACACAAAAAATGTTACTAAGTTTTGTGAAGTTCTTAGGTCAGTCGAAACACAGCAGGGTGTGAACGGGGACTTGGTCAGGGAGGCGGGAGCGGCCCCCTAGGGGCAGCAGTTCAATCACAAAGGCAAAAGCCGTGACAAGGGCGCCCGTTTGTTGAATCAGGGTAGCGGCGGCGGCAGCAGTACCCCCGGTGGCAATCAAATCGTCAATCAGCAGCACCCGCTGTCCTGGGGTCAAGGCCTGTTGGGAAATCTCCAGGCGGTCCTCCCCATACTCCAGGCTGTAGGACTGGCCAAGGGTGGGTGGGGGCAACTTACCGGGCTTGCGAATCGGCACAAACCCCACCCCCAAATGAAAAGCCAACGCCGAACCAAAAATAAATCCCCGCGACTCAATCCCGGCCACCGCTTCGATGGGGAGGCTGGCCACTACCCCGGCTAGCTCGTGGATTACCGCCTGCATCCCCTGGGGATCCCGCAGCAGGGGGGTGATGTCGCGAAAGAGGATGCCGGGTTTAGGGAAATCGGGGACGGGGCGAATGAGATGGGCCCAGGGGCGGTGTTGCATAGGGGTTTGGGATGGCATTCATCCCCTTAGGGTAGCAGTTAGCGGGAAAGGAAACGGGGCAGATCGGGAGCGGTGCGGCGGACGGGGGCGGTTTTTTGGGGGGGGTCGGCGGGTTTGTCGGGTTTGTCTTCGCCGTATTTTTCTAGGGCAGCTTTCAGGTGCATGATATGGATGGTTTGTTCTTGGCAGCGCTCCTGCAGGTGGTGGAGTTCTTCTTGCAGGCGGGCTTTTTCCTGGTGGAGGTGGGTCAGTTGCTGCTGCAGTTGTTCGTAGTTGTGCTGCAGGGCTTGGAAATTGGCCAGCCAATCCGGGGAGGGGGGCTGCTGTTGGCTTAACTGTTCATAGGCTTGTTGCAGTTGGGCATGGGCCGCTTGCAGTTGCTGAAATTGCTGCCGTTCCTCCTGCCACTGCTGCTGCCATTCCGCTTCCGTTTCCGCATAGCCAGCCAAGCGGGCTTGCCAGTGCTCCCGCTCCTGTTGCCACTGCTGCTGCTGCTGGGCATAGCTGGTCTGCAGAGCCTGAAGTTGGGCTTGCAGTTCGCTCACCTGGGTGCGAGCCAGGGACAACTCCGCCTTGAACCGCTGCAACATATCAACCCGCTTCTGGGCTAGATCCTGAGCTTCTAGCCAATTGGCCTGCATGTCTTGCTGGCGCTGTTCCCACTGGCGCCGCTCCTGGGCCAATTGCCGTTGCAGTTGCTCGATGTGTTCTTGGAGGGACTCAATGTCCTGGCGCTGACGTTCGTTGAGCTTTTGGCGGGCAGCCAGTTGTTGCTCCAAATCAGCGGAGCGGGCCAAAAGCTCCGCCTTCTCCTGCCGCAAACTCTGAATCAACTCCAGACAAGCTTGCAGTTGTAGATCGGGGGGGATCGATCCAGACTGGTCAGCAGCAGCGGCCATAAAAACTCTGTCACGCCAATAGTTCCTAAAGCCAGGGTAAACCAGTTCCGGCGGAATGGCGACTGCTCTTGAGCCTCAACCCCGTAGCCAGACAATGCTAGGCTAAAAGAAATAACCGTTAACAAACTTTAAGCAGCGATGAAGCTGAAGCTTGTTAAGGGTGATGTTGCGAACACGACAAAAGGACTGGCATCATGGCATTTCAACAACCTCCTCTGCCCTACGCACCGGATGCACTCGAGCCGCATATGTCGGCACAAACGTTCTCCTTTCACTATGGCAAGCACCACGCCGCCTATGTGACCAATCTCAATAATCTCACCAAGGACACCCCCCTCGCCGATCTGCCCCTGGAAGAGGTCATCCGCACCACCGCCGGGGATCCCGGCAAGGTGGGGGTATATAACAATGCGGCTCAGGTGTGGAACCACACGTTTTTTTGGGAGTCGATGAAGCCCAATGGCGGTGGGGAGCCGACGGGCTTGTTGGCTGAGAAGATCAAGGCTGCTTTCGGCAGTTTTGCCGCCTTCCGGGAGGCTTTCAAGACGGCGGCGGCGACCCAGTTTGGCAGTGGCTGGGCCTGGCTGGTGCTGGAGGGAGATACCCTGAAGGTGACCAAAACGGGCAATGCTGATAACCCCCTGACGGTGTCGGGTCAGGTGCCTCTGCTGACTCTGGATGTGTGGGAGCATGCCTATTATCTGGACTTCCAAAATCGCCGCCCGGATTTCATTGAAACTTTCCTGAATCATCTGGTGAATTGGGATGCGGCGGAGGCACGCCTGCAGGCAGCCCTCGGCTAAATCCCCTGCCCAGACTGAACCTAGCCCCTCCTGCCCCTCCGGATGGAGGGGTTTTTCTCTCGGTACAATAAAAACATTGGCCAGGTAGCCTCCATGCGCATTGGGATCCCAAAGGAGATTAAAGACCAGGAGTTTCGGGTGGGGTTGACGCCGGCGGCGGTAGCCAGTTTGGTGGCGGCGGGGCATGAGGTGGTGGTGGAGCGGCAGGCGGGAGCCGGGGCTGGTTTTGAGGATGGGGATTATGAACGGGCGGGAGCCAAGATTGTCCCCGGGCCGGAGCTGGTATATGCCCAGGAACTGGTGGTCAAGGTCAAAGAACCCCTGCCCCAGGAGTATGGGTTGCTGCATCCGGATTTGACGTTGTTCTGCTATTTGCATTTGGCCGCGGATCGGGGGCTGACAGAGGCATTGATGCGCTCGGGGGCCACCTGTATTGCCTATGAAACTGTCACCTCCCCCCAGGGATCCCTGCCCTTGTTGGTGCCGATGAGTGTGATTGCCGGGCGGTTGTCGGTGCAGTTTGGCGCCCATTATTTGACGCGGCAGCAGGGGGGCCGGGGGGTGCTGCTGGGGGGGGTGCCGGGGGTGCGGCC
>JAUQVP010000052.1:0-14021 GCA_039794745.1 Thermostichales cyanobacterium HHBFW_bins_127
ACTTGCCAGCTTGATTGAGCCCGTTCTATCTGTCTAATAAAAGTTAACTTATGAACATTTTTGCTGGCTGGGTTTATCCTGGGAAAAATAGCCCCTGTCTATGTCGAAGCTGAGCTTTTCTTTGCGGTCCATTTTGACCCTACCCTTTGTTCTCGGGGTTTCTACGGTGACTGTGGTCACGGTGGGTCTGTTTACTAGCTATGAACAGCACCTACAGGCAACCCTAAAACAGGAGCTGATCCAACAGACTCAGGAGGAACTCCGTAAAGATTTGCAAGACCTGTTGGCAATCCCCCATCAGGTCAACCAACTTAACCAAGAGGTGGTCGGGCAGGATCCCCAGTTTCTGGAGGGCTATTTTCGCCGTCAACTGCAGCGCTTTCCGGTCCTGGAGGAGGTGGCTTGGCTACCCCGGCAAGGAGGAATGATTGCCGCTACCCGCTCAGGCAACCCCATCCTTCGGGATCCCCAAGGGCTGGACCTCAAGGGGCTGAAGCAGGCCGGATGGCTACCCACAGAGGATCTGGTGGCGGTTTTGCCCCTGCCCCAAGGGGTTTTGCTGAGTGAGTTGGAACCAACAGCCTTGCAGCAGGTGATCCAACATACCCCGGTGGCGCGGCTGGTGCTACTGGATCGGGGCGGCAAAATCCTGGCAGATTCCTCTGGGGATCCCCAAGGGCAGATACCCCCCCAGTGGCTAGCAACCAGGATCCCTTTGTCCCTGCGCCAGCAAGAGGCCTATGTGTTGGTGCTGCCGATGCGGGATCCCTATGGGTGGGAGGGGGTGGCGGTGGCTTGGATTCCTTGGCAGGCTTGGGAGGGTTTGCCGGGGTTGGGGTGGTTATTGGGGGGGATTGGGCTGCTGCTGCTGGGGGTGATTGGAGTTGGGACTGCCCTCAGTCGCTCCATCGGCAGGAGTATTGAGGGGATGATGCAGCAGGCTACCTGTCTGGCTTTGGGAGCACCGGTGGCGCCGACCCCCGCTAGCCCCATGCCAATTCGAGAATTGCAGCAGATGGCTGAGGCCTTTGAGATGATCCTGGGCAAAATCTCCAACTCCTTTGAACAAATCACCAATACTATCCCCGGCCTCATCTACCGCAGTGCCTATCCTGACCAGCAAATCCTCTACATCAATAGTCGCCTCAAGGACATTCTCGGCTACCAGAATCCCCAAGATTTTCAGAGCCTTTTTGATAAGGTCCATCCTGACGATCGACCGATTTGGGAACGGCATTGGCAGGCCCTGCAAGCTGCCGCCGACAACCAAGTTTGGAGCCTAGTGCTGCGCCTGCGCCACCACAATCAATCCTACCGCTGGCTGCAAATCCACGAAGTTGTCTTTCGCCGCCACCCTCAGGGATCCCCGGCGGAGATTTTGGGGGTGGCTATTGATGTGACGGATACCCATCTTTTGCAGACGGATTTGTTGGTGAGTGAGCAGCGATTTCGGATCCTTTTGGAAAACCTCAATATTGGGGTGGTGGTGCAGGATTTGAAAACCAGGATCCTGTTCCATAATCCCGCTGCCTTAGAACTTTTGGGGCTGACTTCTGAGCAACTTTTGGGCAAAACCTCCTTTGATCCCCAGTGGCGAGTCATCCACGAAGATGGCAGCCCTTTTCTCCCCCAGGATCATCCGGTTTCGCAAGTGATTGCCACCGGTCAACCAGTCCACAATGTGGTCATGGGCGTTTATCGTCCCCAGGAAGATGAACCCATTTGGCTCAGCGTCAATGGGGATCCCTTGCTAAATGAGAAGGGTGAGATAGAGGAGGTTTTGGTCTCTTTTGCCGATATTAGTGTGCGGATGCGGGCGCAACAGATTCTCAAGGAGCACAATTTGGCGTTAAGTTCTTTAGCGGAGAGCAGTACGTTACAGCTCAGTCAATCCTTGCGCTTGATGTCCCTTTCCCAAAAAATTACAGAGCATCTCAGATCCTCTTTGGATGAAAAGGAGATCCTGCAACGGGTGGTGGAAGAATTAGTGCCGGCATTGGGGCTGGTTTTTGCCAATATCGGCATCTATGATCTAGAGCGCCAATGTTCCACCATTAGCTATGAGTATTCTACCCTGTCTGAGCAGGGGCTAGGTCTAGAAATCCCCTTTAGCCATAGCCCACCGATTTATCGGCAACTTTTCCAAGGGATCCCCTTTCAGGTTTCGGTGCTAGAGGGGCTTGACTTTCGGACGCATCGAAAGGGTTTTCTCAAATTAGCCTGTCCGATTCGGGATGAGCAGGGGACGTGGGCGGATTTGTGGTGTGTTCGGGCTGAGCAGGTTGTTTTTACGGAGCAGGAGGTGGCCTTTGTGCAGCAGATTGCTGCCGACTGTGCTATTGCGGTTCGCCAAGCTCGCCTTTATGCGGCGGCTCAAGCCCAGGTGAAGGCCCTAGAACAACTGAATTATCTCAAGGATGATTTTATTTCTACGGTATCCCACGAATTGCGCACTCCCCTGGCCACGATGAAAATGGCCATCAAACTTTTGCGGAGTACTCAAGGTGAATCTGCTTTGACCAACAAGCAGCTTCAGTATTTGACGATGCTAGAGACTGAATGTGAACGGGAAATTAGCATCATCAATGACTTGCTGGATCTGCAGCGATTATCTGCCTATGGGGCCGATAGCCAGATCAAAAGTATTGATGTCTATGCTTGGATTGAGGAAATAGCCGCGGCTTTTCGCCTGCGGGCCCAAAGCCGGGAACAAGCTTTGATCGTCGATTGCCCGAAATCCCTGCCGCCTTTGGTCAGCGACCCCTACCTGTTGGACCGGGTGGTGCGGGAACTGCTCACCAATGCCTGTAAATATACTCCCCCCCAAGAATCTATCCATCTCCGGGTCGAGCAACAGGGAGATCACCTGCAAATCCGAGTGATCAACACTGGGGTTGCCATTCCACCGGAGCTGACCCCGAAAATCTTCGAGAAGTTCTACCGCATCCCTAGCCAGGATCGCTGGAAACAAGGGGGGACAGGCCTTGGTCTAGCTTTGGTCAAACAAATCTGCCAAACCCTGGGTGCCACCGTCACTGTGGAAAACTGCCCCGACCCAGCGGTGGCCTTTAACATCCGCATCCCCATTCACCCCGGCGCCAAATAACGCTCGTCAATCAGAAACACCCCCGTGGCCAACCGCACTACCCAATACCCCTTCGCCCGCTGTTCCAACAACTGCCCCCGGGATCCCGCCGGCGCCAAAGCTCCCGGGCGCAGCATGGGCATGGGGTCAGCGGTTTTCACATAGGGGGGTTGAGCGATGACCGTGACCTGGTCGCCCACCTGCATCTTAGGCCACCGGGGTTGTCATTTGGGCCACGATCCGCTGGACAATTTGCACCCCTGTGGCTGCCTGCCAGCCCAGCAGCCCTAGCACCACCAGATTCAGGGCAATGTGGAGGGAGCGAGCCCAGGCTTTCCCCTGCTGCAAGGCCGGGGCCAAAGCCGCTGCCAAGGCCACCAACACCGTCAAGCCCAGCCCCACCAATAAGTGCGGCCCCACAAACAACTTGCCATTCTTGATGTACGTGGCTGCCATCCCCCCCGCCGAACCAGCCACCATCAACACCAAAAATAGGGATCCCAACTGGTAGTGGCGTTGGGCGAACTTACCTTTGATCAACGCTTTTTTGGTTTCCCCTTCACTGCTGCGCACGCGCCGGGACTGCATCCCCAAATAGAGGGCATAGAGGGCTACCCCAAAGGTCAGCCACATCAACAGCGGATGAAAAAATGGCAAGGCCAAATCCAACCACTTGGGCAGCTGCCACACCATAACCTACCCCCCTGACATTCCTCTAGCCCAATTATAGACAGGTGTCGTAACATTTGTTCA
Source organism: Thermostichales cyanobacterium HHBFW_bins_127 (assembly GCA_039794745.1). GTDB lineage: Bacteria > Cyanobacteriota > Cyanobacteriia > Thermostichales > Thermostichaceae > JAUQVP01. Next base: position 3,839 of record JAUQVP010000052.1, read on the forward strand.
TAAGGTTGACCGGAGGAGCTATGGAGACATTTTTAGGGATCCCGTGGGTAGCGGTGCCGTTGTATGCCTTGGTGGGGGCGGCGATGTCGATTTATGTGCCCTATGTCCTTGTGGCATACGGGCGCTTTGCCGGTGGTTTTGACCCGGAGGTTTTCAAAGCTCCCCGGGCTGCCTTTGACCGGCTGCCGGACTACGCCAAACGGGCTAGCTGGGCCCACCAAAACTCCTTTGAAGTTTTCCCCCCCTTTGCTGCCGCCTGCCTGATGAGCTTTATCACTGCCCCCTACCCCTTCCAAATCTTCGGGATCCCGGCGGAGGTGGCCAATGGTGTGATTTCTTTACTGTTTGTCCTGGCCCGCCTCAGCTATGCTGCCGCCTATATTTTGGATCGGGCTGCTTGGCGTTCCCTCAGTTGGGGGGTGAGCGTGTTGTGTACTGCCACCTTGATGGTGACAGCCCTGCGCAGCGTCACGACTACCCTATAGCGCTCATGCCATTGTCCCCGTTGCCATCCCCGTGGGGGGTCAAGCCACCAGTCCCCCGAGTGTCAAAGTCATCCAGCCTTCCCCGAGAAAGGCCCAGCCAGCCGGCCAGGGGATAAGCTCCTAGCCAGCCCAGATGGCTCCAGACAAAATGGGCCCCATACATTCGTCCTTGCATCTCCCCGGCCACCCGTCCTGCAATCCAAGCTTGCATAGGGATATTCACCAGACTTTGCTCCATGCCCACCAGTAGCCACAGCAACAGCAACGCCGTCAACCTTGCCCCCTTAGCCAGGATCAGTCCCCCAGCCATGGCCAAGGTCCCCAGGCTGACAACCAGCAGCAGCACTGCCCCCAGGGTTGCCCCCAGCCCCAAAGCTGCCATCACCCAGCCATACTCCCCCTGGGCAAAGTCCCGCGGACATAGGCCACCGTATTGACCAGCACACTAGCTGCCGCCACCGCCGCCGCCCCCTGCCTCGCCAGCCCAAAACGCAGCCAGGGATCCTGCAGCAAACACAGGGTGCCCGTCCCCAGATCCTGCCAAGGGGAACGGCGGTTCGTCACCTGAGTCCCCTGGCGGGGCAGCCCCAACAGCAGCACCGCCGCCCGTAAAAACGTCAGCCCATCCAGAAAAAACACCTGCCGTGTCCCCAGCAGCGCCGCCACCCCCCCGGCCATTCCCGGCCCCAACACCCCCACCACCTGCTGAGTAGCCCCAAAGAGGGCAATAGCTTGGGAATACTCCTCCCCCTTGGTTAGGGAAGGAATAACAGCCTTGTAGGAAGACAGCAGCACAGCCATTCCAAACCAGCACCACCCCATAGAGCTGCCAAGGCTGACTGACAACCGGTAACAAACAAACCAACCATTTGACGATGCCAGCGATTCGCAGCCCATAAACCATCACCCACAGGGTCAGGTCAACCGCCAGCAGCCCCCCAGCTTGTTCCCCCGCCAATTCCTAGCTCAGCAACCCCAACCCCAGCCACGTCAGGGCATCCCCCAGCATTGGATCGTCTGAGCTGCATATGGCCGCACAAACCCAGCATGACTCCAAAGCCCTGCCACCACCCCCTCCTAACCAAAGATCCCAGTCTGGGGTATTGGAAATCGATCTACCCGGGTTGGTTCCAGCCAAGGTTGGGGATCCCCGTTGATAGCTTTGGCAAAGCAGCGGGCTAAGGTGGGCACTAGCAGCAGGGGGTTACTGAACCCGGAAAAAATATAAAGCCCCGGCTGGTCGGGAATAGCCCCGATCAAGGGCAAACTGTCGGGGGTAAAGGCTACCAAACAGTGGTACCAGCGGGCCGGCACCGATGCCAGAGCAGGCAGCAGATGGGTTACCGCTTGGCGGATCTGCTCCGCTCCTCCTAGGGCTTGGGTATCGGCATCCGCGTCGGTGAGGGTGCGGCTGATTTGTCCTAGGCGCAAGCTGCCGTCCCGCATCTGAAAAATCCCCGGATCGAGAATTGCCGGTGCCGGTTCCTGTCCCGGCTGATCCCAGAGGGGGAGCTTGTCCGGGGCACAGGAAGCCGCCTCCAGCTCAAAACGGGCTACCCCCACCGTTTGAATAAAGTGGTTAAGTCGTTCCGACCAGGGATCCGTTTCCAGCAACTCCGCATGGGTAAAATACAGCGGCACCCAAATCCCCGCCCGGCGCAGCAACCCCCGGCTCCAAGCCCCGGCACAAACTAGAATCTCCCCCCCCTCATAGCTGCCCCCACTTGTCTGCACCCCCGTCCAGCGCTCCCCCGTCCGCTGCAAAGCCACCACCCGCTCCGGCACCTGCTTGCCCCCCTGCCGCAGCAACCCCTGCACCAACCCCGCTGCCATCGCTGTTGGCCGCACATGGGCATGGGGCACCCGCAACGCCCCCTGGTGGGCCGCCGGATTTAACAGCGGTTCTGCCCGTTGAGTCTCCCGTTCATCCAGATAGGTAGGCACAATCCCCAACAGAGCGTGCTGAGCCAACACCTGCTCCCGCTGCCGATCCGGTGGGATCAACATCAACAGGGATCCCTCCCGGAACTCCGTATCGTAGTCGAGTTCGCTGCTCAGTTGGCGATGGCGTTGGATGCCCACCTCACAGAGTTGGCGGGCCCAGTCATTTTGCCCCGACCAGTAGGGGAGTCCCCCGTAGCCAAAGCGAGTGCCCCCTCGCAGGGGGGAATCCGGCTCCAACAGCAGCACCCGCAACCCTTGGCAGCTCAGCTCATAGGCCGCCGCCGCCCCCGTCACCCCGCCCCCAACCACAATCCAGTCCCAGCTCACAGATTGTCTCCAGCAGATTCTTCAAGAGTATTAAGAGCGAGCCCAGGGGATCATGGCCCTTTCGGCCACCACCGCCAGCCCGTAGAGAGCGATCCCCATCACCGCCAGCACCACCAAGCCAGCATAGGCCAAAGGCACATCAAAAGTAGAGCTAGCACTGACAATCAAAAAGCCCAGTCCCCGATTGGAAGCTACGGTTTCCGAGATCACCGAACCGATAAAAGCCGTAGAAATAGCAATTTTCAGAGAAGCAAACAAATAGGGCAGCGTATGGGGGAAGCCCACCTTGACAAAGATCTCCCATTGGCTAGCCCCCAAAGACTTGAGCACATCCTTCATCTCTGGTTCCACCGTCTCCAGCCCCACGGCCACATTCACGGCAATAGGAAAGAAGGCCAGCAAAAACGCCGTCAGAATCGCCGGCACCGTGCCAATCCCAAACCAGAGAGCTAGCAACGGCACCAAAGCCACCTTGGGAATCGTATTAAACCCCACCAGCAGCGGATAAAGAACCACATAGGCCAGCCGGGAATAGCCGATCAAAAACCCCAGCCCCACCCCCGTTACCACCGACAGCAAAAACCCAATCATCGTCGTCATCAGGGTGCGGAGGGAATGAATAGCCATCACATCCCCCGCCTGCCAAAACACCGCCATCACCTGGGTCGGCGCCGGCAAATACAAGCGCAAGGCCGGTCTCAAAGCCACCACCGCCTCCCACACCACCAGCAACACCAGCAGTGCCACCAACGGCAAAACCAACGCCGCCTGCCGAGAATAAAGCCACCCAGAACCCTTCGATTGCATCGGGATCCCCATTGCTAAGCCTTATATGCTACAGCATCTGCTGAAAGCAAGCTAGCGTCGTATGATACACCCGCCGGGGGGACTCATAGCCTTTGAGCAGCACCTCGGTCGTCGCAAAGATGCCCTGATAGGCAGGGGGCAAACTGGCGAAGGTCTCCTCGCTGATGACGATATCGCTATCCAGGAAGCGGGTGGCACTTTCCAGGCGAAAAGCCACATTCACCGTATCCCCCAAAACCGTATATTCCTGCCGTTCAGCGCTTCCCATTTGCCCCACGATGGCATAGCCCGTATTGACTCCCGCCCCCAGGCGCATCGGCTCCGGCAGGGCGTACTTCTGACTCAGGCGCGTCGTCATGGCAAACAACTCCCCCAAAGCCCGAAAGACCTGCTTGGTTTTGGCATCCATCGGCGCCGTCTTAGGGTGGGCGGCACCCACAGGGTTATCGAACCACACGGCCATCACCGCATCGCCAATGTACTTATCCACCCGGCTGTCATTGTGGCGAGTAATCTCCCCCGCTGCCTGAAACCACTCCCCCATCACCCGCGACAGTAGCCGCTCATCCAAACTTTGGGTCAACTGGGTAAAACCGCGAATGTCGACGACCAAAACCGAAATCAGCCGCCGCACATGCAAAATAGCCGTCTCATCCCCAGAAGTTGTCGGTGTGCTTTGGTCGCTGCTGAGAGGATGCCCGCCACTGCGAAAAGTCAGCTCCGTCTGTCCCAGGGTAATCCGGTCCCCATCCCGCAGCAGAGTCGGAATTGTGATCCGACGCTCATTTACAAAGGAACCATTGCTACTGCCCAGATCGATTAAGTAAATGCTGTTGCTATCCAAACCTTGCAACAGAGCGTGGTGACGGGAGACGCTGCTATCCCGCAGGACAATTTTATTGCTGAGATCCCGCCCCAAGGTCCACACCGTTTCCCCTTGCAGCTCATAGCGTTGTTGGCATCCGTCGGGAGATGTCACAATCAAGTACGGACTGCTGGAAACAACGGGATCCATCAGAAACAGCCGTGGCAGGGAACAACCACCTGGACTTACTCCATAAGAATATCGTGAAGCTTACCCAGATCCAGCCACCCTAGCCGGTTACCAGTGCTACTCACCAGTAGCGAGACTTTACCATTCTTCGTTAAAATCAATGACGGACTCTCAACCGTAACCCCATGGACTTTGGTGTTGGCTTCCTCTCGAACAACGTCATGCTGCCGATCCTGGATTTTTTCTATGGCATCGTGCCTAGCTATGGACTGGCGATTGTGTTTTTGACGTTGGTGGTGCGCTTCGCCCTCTATCCTCTCAATGTGGGATCCATTCGCAATATGCGCAAAATGCGGGTGGTCAACCCGATCCTGCAAAAACGGATGCGGGAAATCCAAGAACGCTATGCCACAGATCCGGAAAAAATGCGGGCAGCCCAAGCCAAACTCTACAGCGATCTGGGGGTGAGTCCATTGGGGGGATGTCTGCCGCTGCTGGTGCAGATGCCGGTGCTGTTTGCCCTGTTCGCCACCCTGCGGGGATCCCCGTTTGCCAATGTCACTTTTGATGTGACGTTTCAGATTTTGCCCAAGGAGGTGGCAGCGGAGGTGACGCCGGCGCCGTTGACAACCCCTGCTAAGAACTTGTTTGTCAAGGAAAATACCCATGTGCCGGTGGTGTTGACGGCCCCTACGGGGACCAAGTTGGGGGTGGGCAGCAAGGTGAAGTTGCTGTTGCAGACGGACACCGGCAAGGATTTGGCGGAGCTGGAGCAGGAGTTGGGGGCGGATCCCGGCAAGCTGACTCCTACTTGGACGATTACTAAGGGTTCTGAGCGGGCTCAGATTCAGCCGGATGGAACCCTGCTGGCTTTGGAGCCGGGGGAAGTGACGGTTCAGGCGTCGATTCCCGGCTTGGCTTCGGACACGGGCTTTTGGTTCATTGACAAGTTGGGGCAGGTGGGGGCGATTGACCCGGATGGCACGATCCACTGGGACATCATTGCCATGATTGTGGTGTTTGGGATCAGTATCTATGTCAACCAGGTTCTGTCTGGGCAGGGAGCTAGCAGCAACGACCAAAGTCAGGCGATGTCCAAGGTGACGCCCATTTTGTTTTCGGGGATGTTTTTGTTTTTCCCGTTGCCGGCCGGGGTGTTATTGTATATTTTGGTTTCCAATATCTTCCAGACGATCCAAACCTACATCCTCTCTTTGGAACCGCTCCCGGCCAATCTGCAGGAACTGGTGGCCGAGTATGAAAAAGGTGCTGCCCCAACAACCATCAATGTCAAAGCCCAAACGGAACGGGAAACCCTCCCCTTTGAAAATTAGTTCTTGTCCCCTGTCATGAGTACAGACAATCTGCAACGGGCCCAGGCATGGCTATCCCAGGTTCTCGCCCTAATGGGGATCCCGGTTGGGGTGGAGGTGGTGGGGGGGCGGTTGTTGTTGGATGGGTTGCCGCCGTCGCACCACAGTTTGTTTGTGCAGCCTTTGCCCGGGGAGGAGGGGATCACTTTGGATGCGCTGCAGTATCTGGCTAATACCTTGTTGAATCTGCATCGTCCCGAGAGTGAGCAGCAGTCCTACGAGTTGGACTTGGGGGGGTATCGGGCCCGGCGCTGGGCGGATTTGCAGGCGGCGGTTTTGGCGGCGGTGGAGCAGGTGCGACAGGGGGGGGGAGAGTTTGTTTGGGAGGGGTTATCGGCGGCCGAGCGGCGGCAGATCCATACTTTTTTGCAGGACCCTGCCTATGCGGATGTGGAAACCCTCAGCCGCGGCAAGGAACCCCAGCGACATTTGGTGATCCGGCAGCGTTAGGGGGGAGTATGCTCAGAGCTATCCCCATCAAGGAACTGCTGAAGTTGCCCCGACAAACGGTCTTGATGGAGTTTTGCCAGGGGATCCCGGATTTTGAGAGTTTGACGCCGGTGCAGGGTTGGGTGAAGCTGACCCATCGGGGGCAATTTTTGCAGGCGTGGGGGGAGGCCAGTACGATTGTTACGCTGACCTGCCATCGCTGCTTACAGCAGTTTAACCACCGCCTGCACACCCAATTTGAGGAAATCCTCTGGTTGGAAGGGACGCCAGAGGATGACCTGATGGAGACTCTTGACCCTCAAGGGAGCTTTGATACCACCGACTGGGTGTACCAGCACCTGTGCCTGGCTCTGCCCCAGCGGCAAGCCTGCCGCCCCGAGTGCCAACCCCCCATTCTCACTACCCCGGCTCCGGAAACCGGGGATCCCCGCTGGGCCATTCTCAAGCAGTGGCTGACATGACCCCAGTACGGACGATTTGTCTGGGTTTTTTGGGGGTGATTGGGGTAGGAACCCTGCTGCTGTGGTTACCGGTCACCCACACCTCCGGACAGTGGGGATCCCTGTTAACGGCGTTGTTTATGGCCACCTCGGCGGTGTGTGTGACGGGGTTGGGGGTGGTGGATGTGGGGAGTTATTACAACGCTTTGGGGCAAGGGATTCTCTTGGGGCTGATTCAAATCGGTGGTTTGGGCTACATGACCGCCAACACTTTGCTGCTGCTGCTGCTAGGGCGGCGATTTGGCCTCAAGGATAAGCTGGCTTTGCAACAGTCCATGGATCGTCCCACCTTGGGGGGGAGCTTGTATTTATTGCGTTCGATTCTGTCCTTGACAGTTGTGATTGAGTTGACAGGGGTTTTGGTTTTGGTGGTGGGATTTGCCCCTCGCTATGGCTGGTCCCAGGGGCTATGGCTGGCGTTGTTTCACAGTATTAGTGCTTTTAATAATGCCGGTTTTAGTTTATTTCCCAACAGTTTGGTGGAATACCGGGGATCGGGGATTGTTGTCGTGGGGGTGACTTTGCTAGTGATCCTGGGGGGAATTGGCTACACGGTCATTATGGAGGGGTTTGTCTGGCTGCGGGATGCCCTGCGCCGCCGCTCCCAAGAATTGACGGACCGCATGTTTTTTTCCCTCAACACCCGTATTGTTACGACCACCAGTTTGGCATTGCTGGTGTTGGGAACCTTGGCCTTTGGGGTGCTGGAGTGGAACAAGGCCCTGGGGGGAATGCCCTGGCAAGAACGGCTACTGGCCGCTTGGTTTCAGTCCGTAACCACCCGCACCGCAGGTTTTCATACGGTGGAAACCAGTCGCCTGAGTACAGCAGCTTTGTGTTTGACCATTGTGCTGATGTTTATCGGTGCCAGTCCGGGGGGCACCGGCGGCGGCATCAAAACCACCACCATGCGGGTGATGGCCAGTTGTACCCAAGCGGTCTTGCGGGGTAAAGAAGAAGTCGTTCTCTATGAACGGCAAATCCCCCTCAGTTTGGTGCTGAAGGCGGTGGCAGTGGTTTTTGGCTCCTTGGGGGTGGTGATGGGGGCAACTTTGCTGATCACCTTACTGGAGCAGGATTTGGATTTTCTCAAGTTGTTGTTTGAGGTGGTCTCGGCTTTTGCCACCGTCGGGCTGAGCACCGGGATTACCGCCGAATTGCAGGGGTGGAGTCAATTGGTGATTATTGTAACGATGTACATCGGTCGCGTAGGCATTTTGACCCTAATGAGTGCCACCCTGAAAGAATCCTCCCCTAGTCGCATTCATTATCCAGAAGAATCCTTCTTAGTGGGATAGAAAGGCCTACAATAGCGATAAAGATTCCTGGGTTGACGTGTGAAGGCGAGTGTTTTTACAGCTCCGACACTGGACAAGCTAGCCCGCGACTTAGAAAAGGATGCCAATGGGCTACGCATCAAAAAATTAATTTTCTATGTCTGTCGGCGACAGTGGGAAAATAATCCGGCTGCTCTGGATCAATTATCCATGGTCGATTTGCTGCAGGAAATGCAGATGGCTTTTCCCACCCATGAGGACTTAATCAAGGCTTTTCGCCATGCCATCCAAACCATCAGCAAAAAGACAGAATACTCGTTAATTGCCAATATCATTCTCAATAAAATCCAAGGACTCTATCAGCAGAATCCCGAAACGGGGGGGGAAGCCAGCACAGAACTCGGCCCAGAATATGATATATTTGAGCTGCGACTCAATCTGATGCGGCAAGCCAATCCCCTCAGGGCAAAAATCCTGTTGTTTTCGGCGCTCTATCATCCCATTGGCTATACGGATCAGGGGCTGGGCATTGTCAAAACCCATAGCTTGGATGATCTGTTAAAAAGTTTGTTTCTGCGCTGTAAAACTCAGGCGGAAATGGAACATAAAATCCGTACTGCTGCCAGCTTTTTGGGGGATCCCGACCAGACGGAGCCGGTGGCAGAGGCGATTGTGCAGTCTTTGCGGCCCTGGTTTAGTCAGCGTATGCAGCAGTTGAGTCAGGCGGCGGCTCCAGCGGTGGTGACTAGCCCGGCGCCGCCGCCGGTGGATAGGGGGGCAAGTCTTGGGCTGCCTTTGGATGTGCTGCCGGCGGCGGAGGAGGCTTTGGGTTGGTTGGAGCAATTGCCGCCGCCGGTGGTCGAGGCGCCGGCCCCCGCTGCTGCTCCTACCCCTGCCGCCCCTCAGGTGAGAGAACAGGCAGCAGAAGAGGCGGCGGTGATTGCCCTGCTCGGCAACCATCCAGAGTTGCACAAGCAGATTAAACTGCACATCAAACGCTCCCTGACGGAGATGATGAGCAGTATTGAGAATATCCTGACGGAATTGGGCAATGCCCTCGATGAGGAGTTGCAGGAACAGGATCCCAAGCAGGCCCTGTTGGTGAAGTATCGCTCCCTGCGGGAGTTTATCCATGAGGCGGAAGGGACCCCTAGCAAGTTCCTGGAGATGCTCAATAAGCTGGAAACGGCAGAACGTAAGTTGTTTGGTCTGTGATGACAAAAATTAGGCTGGATCAATGGCTGGTGGAACAGGGCTATTTTGCCTCCCGCCAACAGGCCCAGCGGGCTATCCAAGCAGGACAGGTGCTTGTCAATGGGGATCCCGGGGTGAAGCCGGGGGCTTGGGTGGATGGGACGGTGCCGGTGCAGGTGCGCTCTCTGCCTAGCTATGTGTCCCGGGGGGGGGAAAAGTTGGCGGGGGCCCTAGGGGTATTTTCGGTGCAGGTGCGGGGGCGGGTCTGTTTGGATGGGGGCATCTCCACGGGGGGCTTTACGGACTGTTTGCTGCAACGGGGGGCAGCCAAGGTCTGGGGGGTGGATGTGGGCTATGGGCAGGTAGCCTGGAAGTTGCAAACCGATCCCCGGGTGGTGATCCGGGAACGCTGTAATCTCCGCTACCTCACCCCCACGGATCTCTATGGCTCCCCAGAACCGGAGGCGGACTTGGCAACGCTGGATCTGGCGTTTATCTCCCTGACGTTGGTGCTGCCGGCCCTCTGGCACCTGCTCCGGGATCCCAAGGAGGTGCTGGCTCTGGTCAAGCCCCAGTTTGAGGCGGGCCGGGAGCAGGTGGGCAAAAAGGGGGTAGTACGGGATCCACAGGTGCATCGGCAGGTGATTGCCCGGGTTTGGGGGGCAGCCCAGAGTTTGGGTTGGGGTTTTCGGGGCTTGACCTGGTCGCCCCTGCGGGGAGCCAATGGCAATATCGAATACTGGCTGTGGCTGGCCCAGGGCTGCGAAGCTCTGGAGGGGCAGGTCATCTCAGAGGTGGTCGAGCAAGCTCACCGCTGCCTGACTGCTTAGCC
>JAUQVP010000052.1:14121-19218 GCA_039794745.1 Thermostichales cyanobacterium HHBFW_bins_127
TAGGTGAGCAACGCCCGAATGTAACGGGGATCCCGGGTGGTGAGCCATTGTTGGTACCAGGTTATGGCCTGCAGGCCGTTGCCGAGGGTGGGGGCCGCTTCTAGGGTCAGGGGGCGCCAGCGGAAGCCCAGCCAGCCGGCCAGATTTTTCAGGGAATAGCTGGGCACCGGCAGATAAACGGAGCCCTTGATCAAGGTCTCTAGGTCATAAAAACGGGCCAAAAGCTGCCGCAAAGAATAGCCCGGGATCCCGTAGGATTGGGCGAGGCGCTGGCAGGTTTGCGCCTCAAAGCGGCTGAAATGATAGATGGGAGCTTGCGGGTGGCGGCAGACTAGGCTCAGGAAACGGAACCAGAGGCTGCGTTCCTGCTTGGGATCTGCCGCCCACAGACCAAAAAAACGGGAGTCACTTGGGGTCACTGCCAGCACCCCCAGCACACACACCCCCTGGGGATGGGCTTCCACATCAAAGTAAAAGGCTAGGGGGGCCTGGGGCAACTGAATGGGACTCACCCACACCGGCTGTTGCTGCCAGCAGGCCCGGGCCTGAGCTAGGATCCCCCGCGCCTGCCCCGGACTACAACCCGTCACTGCCTGCACCCGCTCTGGATCCCAAGTCAGCAAATCTTCCAGCCCCCCACAGCCCGCCGCCAGCAGCGCTTGGTACTGGGGCTGATGCAACCCCGGCAGCCGACTGAGGGGATCCCCATGGTGTTGGCAGTAGGCATGCCAGCCGCAGCCGGAGCAGCGCTGCTTGGACATCACCACTGGGGGTAGGGTTTGGGCTTGACGCAGGTGGTGCCACTGTTCGATCAGGCGTTGGATGTGCCCCTGTCGCCGCCAGAGCCAGACCCGTTGCCAACGCCCATCCCCAAGGATCACCCAGCCCTGCCCCGGTGCCACCCCCTGCAATTCCCCCAGGATCCGCGCCAAAATCCCCAACCGCAACTCATACTCCAGTTTCACGGTTTTGGCGGTGCGGATTTCCACCGGTTCATACCAAGCCCCCGTCCAGACCAAGCCATCACAGCTACTGTGCAGCCCCCCTGCCGTCAAACTGCCCGGCACAATCCGCTGCCCCCCCGCCCCTATTTCTGCCGGCACAAACCCCTGCTGCTGCCACACCTGCTGCCGCCACTGCTGCCGCTGCTGCCGCAGTTCCTCCACCCAATCCTCCGGTTGCCGCCAGCAAGCCAGGGATCCCTGAGCCTGAAGATAGGGCAAACGGGGGCAACGATGCCCACTGAGCAGATCATCAGCAGATAGGGGATCAGCCATAGCCCAGCCAACTCTCCCCTATCCTAGCCCTGAGGAACCGAGAAGCTCTGAGCAAAAGTACTTATTATAGAATTAAAGGATTTGAGGGGCGAGAAAAATCCCCCAGGGGACTGGGGGAGGAGTGGTGTGTTGAGGTGATGAATACTTGCAGTATAGCCACTCCCCCCATACCCAGATCCGGTAGCAAAACCCGCTGCCAAGCCATTTTTCAATCAACATTCCCGACCCTTAGACATCAGCCACACTAGAGCTAGCAGGGGCTATTTTCAGAGCAAAATACATATAGGAATAAACAGGTTACTTTTGCCAGAATTGACACTAAATATAGACCCCTTCCCAATCCTGCTTCTGCCAACATCAGTCCCTAAGCTCGAGCAGACGCTAGGGATGGGGTTAGCCCCAGGTGCTGGCAAAAGCGAGAAAAGTCAAAGTTCGCTGACATAAGCGTTTCAATACATTGAACCTTGACCCGCTCCTGTAAACGCACCTGCCCAAACACCCGCTCAATCCGCTCGCTGGTGGTGAAGGTATCGAACTCCACCAGAAGGATAGGAATCTCCAACTCCTCCGCCCGCTGTTGAATACGGGGATCAAGGCTATGCTGACCGGTCAAGATTAGGCAGGCGCTGCCCGTTTCCAGAGCCGCCAGTTGGATGTCCGTGCGATCCCCCCCCGTAATCACCGCCTTGTGCTCAGAACGACGAAAATACTTAAGCGCCGAATTGACGCTCATGGCCCCAATCACAAAGGTCTCGATCAAAATCTCGTCGGCATGATCCCCGCAGCAGAGCACCTGGGCCTGCAGTTGATTCACCAGCTCCGCCACGCTAATGCTGCGCAAAATCCGGTCACTGGGCAACACCCCAAACACCGGCATCCCCCGCCCCTCCAGAAAAGGAATCACCCGTTGCCGCAACATCTCCTCCTGCTCAGCAGCCACATCGTTGAACAGCACCCCCGTCAGTCGGGATCCCAGGGCATGTTGGGCGGCTAGCAGGCTATCCACCACCGCCGGGCTAGGGAAGCGGGTGATCAACAGCACTGCCGCTGCCAAATCTTGAGCCAAATCCGCCAGGGACAGATGAAATAAAAATCCTTCTTGCAGATCCGCCGGGCCTTCCAGCAGCAGCACATCCCCCTGGTAGGTTTGGCAATAGCTGCGCAGGGGAGCAAGCAAATCCGGGGGGGCATCCTGTTGCAGGTGGTTGAGAATGGTTTGGGGATCCATGCGGGCAACCATAGGGGGTAGCCGGTCTGGAGGCAGCCCTAGGGCTGTAATCATGAAAGTGAGATCTTCGTCGTTGCCTTCCGTAGGGCAGTGTCCGGGGGTGCAGGAGCCGATGGGCTTGCCGTACATGATCTGGAAGTGGTGTTGGCGAAAAAGCTTGGCCAGACCAAGGACGGTGGCAGACTTACCGCTATAGGGCTGATTAGAGCCAATGATCAAAGTCCGGGACACGCAGGGCCTCAGCAAATCTAATCCTATCTTCTCATGTTTTCCTGGGAGAGCCAGTCTTGCCCCACTTGGATGGTGACGTCGCTCTCCAGGATGCCGGTGGACTGCACCCGCACTTCTCCCACCCTCAGGGCGCTGTGAACCAGGGCGGCGGCGTTAAAGTCCCCGCGTTGGGCTAACACTTGGGTCGTTGCCAGAGTATGGGTGTGGTCTTCGACGGTAAAAACATGGCTAAAGCCTTGCTGGCGCAGGTGCTGCAGGACGTGACCGGCTTGACTGGGCTCCCCCGTGGCGTTTTGCACCGCAATGCGAATCCGCCGCGGATCTATGGGGGGGGGAGTGGCGGTGCCCAGCATCTGACCCACCAAACGCTGGGTAGCTTGCCGATCCGGGATCCAGTAGCCGGCTAAGCCTTCGCTGGCCTGGCCAAAGCGCCCCGGCAACAGCACCATATCCAGGCGCTCCCCGGCGGACCGCAGCAAAAACTGGGCTAGGCTAATCACTTCTTCCCAACGCAGGTTGGTGTCCAAGTGCTGCCGCACCACTTCCAGGACTTTGGGGATGCGGCTGAGGTTCTGGGGCTGGAGAAGTTGGTAGCTGAGGGCGCGCAGGAGTTCTTGTTGCCGCTGCACCCGTCCGATGTCCCCGAGTTCGTCCTGGCGGAAGCGCAAAAACTGGTGGGCCTGATCCCCAGTCAGAAATTGCCGCCCGGGCTCTAGATCGATGGTGAGGTTTTGGGTGCGATCCACATACTTCATACGATAGGGGACGTCAATCTCAACCCCACCAATCGCATCGATCAGGGCAGTAATGCCATCGGTGTTGAGGCGGATGTAGCGATCGATGGGCAGGTTCAGCATTTCCCCCACAGCCCGAGCAGCCAAAGCTGGCCCACCAACGGCATTGGCGGCGTTGAGCTTCCCGATCTGGCGGTTGGGATAGCGCACGAAGGTGTCCCGGGGAATGGAAATCAGGGTAATCCGGTCTGCTTTGGGATCAAAGCGCACCAGCAGGATGGTGTCGCTGCGGTTTTGCAGGGCTTGTTTCCGGTTTTGCGGCGGCTGCTGGGGCAGGGGATTATCCACTCCCAAAACCAAAATATTCAAGGAGCGATCCAGGGTGGCCTGCCGCAGAGCATCCGGACGAAAGGCCGCTAGCTCATCCTCGGTCATGGGAATCGGCAAAATCTGCTGGCGCAACTGATACGCCAATAGCCCCCCCCCAGTCGCCGCCACCGCCGATAAAAATCCCACCCAAAAAAAACGCCACAGGGGGGGACGGGAACGCGCCGGCAAAGGATACAGGTGGCGAGGCGGCAAGGGCGGCAGGGTGCTAGGGGGGCGGGTGGGAAGGGGCATGGGCCGGCTCACGATCCTTTCCGGTGTAGTATCGGAGTAATCATATCTCACCTGCTGTATGCAAGCTGTCATTATCGCAGGCGGAAAGGGATCCCGATTGCGCCCCTTCACTCTCAAACAGCCTAAACCCCTGATCCCACTGCTGGATGTTCCCTTTCTGGAATGGCTGGTGAAACGCTGTGCTGCCGCAGGACTCACCGATATCCTTGTCAATGTCGGCTACCTGGGATCCCAGATTGAGGCGTTTCTGGGTTCGGGATGCCAGTATGGGGTGACCATTCGCTATATTCGGGAGGACACGCCCCTCGATACCGCCGGGGCGATGCTGCTGGCCAAGCCCTACTACACCGGGGATCCCTTAGTGGTTTTTAATGCCGATATTTTGACGGGGCTGGCCTTGCCGGAGCTGATGGCCTACCATCGGCGGCAGCAGGCTGAGCATGGGGCGGTGGCTACCCTCACCCTGACCCGGGTGGCTGACATTACTGCCTATGGGTTGGTGGAAACAACCGCTAGCGGTCAGATTTTGGCCTTTCGGGAAAAACCTAGCCCTGAAGAAGCCCAATCCATCTCGGCTAATACAATTAATGCCGGTACTTATGTTTTGGATCCCCAGATTTTTGAAGGCTATCCAGTTGGGGATCCCTTGAGTTTTGAGCGACAGGTTTTTCCTGAACTGCTCAAAAGTGGGGCTTATGTCAGTGCCTATATTGATAACAGTTATTGGCGGGATTTGGGCACCCCCCACAGTTATTATCAGGGGCAGTTGGATATTTTGACCCAGGTAATGCCGGATTTTCCCTTAGCCGATTGCCGGCAGATTCAGCCAGGGATCTGGGTTCATAACAGTGCCGAAATCCATCCCCAAGCCCAGCTTAACTCCCCCTGCTACGTGGGCGCCCACTGCCGTTTGGGATCCCAAGCTCACCTGCCTGCCGGAACCATTTTGGGATCCCACAGTTGGGTGGATGGGGAGCTTTTGCCGGGGATTTATCCTCCAGGAACC
>JAUQVP010000053.1:0-18631 GCA_039794745.1 Thermostichales cyanobacterium HHBFW_bins_127
GTCCCGATTCTTTCGGGATCCCTATAAATTGGAAAGATTGGAAGAAACCTTACGCAAATAATTGACAATCTTGATTAACAGTTGCTTTTGTAAAAGCAGTTGCTTTTTCATCTCATCTAGTTCCCCCAAAGCCCCCTGCCTGCTGACGAAGGCCTCAGTAGAGCGCAGGACTTGGTCGCAGCTAGCTTGGGCAGTGTTGGCCGCCGCTTGACACTGCTGCACCAAAGGCTCCATCTGCTCACTCAAATAGGTCTCTAGGCGATTTTGCTGTGCCAACACCAGCAATTCCAACTCCTGCCGGGCTTGGGCCTGCTGACTCTCCAACAGGGTCTGTCCCACCTCCCGCAAACGCGCCTCCAAGGTAAATGCAGTAGCACTCAACTGCTCCGCTTCAGTCTGCAGCCGCTGGGCACTCTCTGCTTGCACCCGCTGCGATAACTCCTCAACCACCCTGGCAACCCGGCTCTCCAACACCTCCTGCACCCGCTGCTCATACTCCTGCACCAACTGCTGCAACACTTGGGATCCCTGTTGGACTAGGGCTTGCATTTCTTGGCGGTAGGGCTCCAGGCGATGATTGAGGGCAGCTTGGGCAGCGGCGGTGACAGCTTCGCTCACCAAAGGAATGGCGGCATCCGTAACCGCTTGCACCAGATCAGCACGGGTCCGCTCCAGAAAAGACTCTAGGCTGCTTTGGCTATCGAGCAGAATCGCCTGTAGGGCCGTGTGCAACTGCTCCTCATGGCGGTTGGCTTGCCGCTGCAGGGCCTGGCTGGCTTGCTCTTGCAAAGTCTGAAAACTGGTCTGGTGCCGCCGGAAGGTGCTATCCAGGGTATCTTGGGCAGAGGTGAGCAACTCCTGCTGCTGCTGGTTCAGGCTGGTCTGGAGTTGTTGGACGTGGCTATGCAGTTGCTCGTGCAGGTTCTGGCTCTGTTGAAAGTCCTGCTGCAGTTGGGCCAGAGTTGTCTGGGTAGTTTGATCCAGGCTTTCTAGCTGCTGGCGCAGGCGTTGGGCTTCCTCAACCAAACCCTCCACCTCCTGCTGTTGCCGCTGCGTCTGGGCACTGAGGGCACTGCTGTACTGCTGATACTCATCCTGCAAAGCTGCTTGATAGGTCTCCGCCCGTTGCCGCAAAGTAAACAGCAAATCCTGCAAGCTACTGCGCTCCTGATCAATCTGCTGTCCCAGGGCTTCCAGGCTGGCAAGGGTACTTTGGGCACTGTTGGTGTACTCATGGCTTTGACGCAGGGCCTGCTCCAGCCCAAAGCGAGCCACCTGCATCTCCTGGGCCAACTGCTGCCATTGCTGCTGGCTTGCCTGCGCTTCCTCATAAAGGGGAATTACCTGCTGCAAATCCGCCAACACCCCCTGAGCCTGGCTCACCACCTCCGGCAACCGCGCCAAAACCTCCAGATCCCCAAAACCATTGAGGCGTTCCAGAATGCTCCGGCCGATTTCTTCCAGTTGCAGATTTTTTTGGTGGTAGGTTTCTAGGGTAGCCAGGGTGGTGGCGGTGGCTTGTTCCAGCTCCGCTTGCACTTGCTGGGACAAACTTTGGCTGACGCTGTGCAACTCCCCGATCAATTCCTGGGAGCGCTCTTCTAAATCCCGCAGGGCCTGGGCATGGCGGTACTCCCAATCAGCTATCAGGCTCTGCAATTGCCCCACCAAGGTATGGGCATGTTGGGTCAGATAGGTCTGGTGGTGCAATTCTTCCGTGGCCAGTTGCTGGCTGAGTTGATTCACCAGACTTTGCAGTTCCTGCTGGGCAGTGCGGTAATGCTCCAGAGTTGCTTGGATCTGGCTTTCCTGGTGAGCAAGTTCTTGGCTCAACTCCCGAAAACGGCTCTCCAGTCCCTGAATCTGCTGCTGCACGGTGCCAAGGGCCTGCTCTGTCTGGCTTTGCAAACCCACTCCCAATTCCCTGAGCTGCTCGGCCAATTCCTGCTGCTGCTGACTCAGAGTGGCTCTGAGGGTTTCTGCCCGCTCCAACAGGCTTTCCTGGCATCCCTCGGCCCGCTCAGTCAAACCCTGCTGCCAACTGTGCAAGCGGCTTTCTAGCTCAGTAGCAACCTGCTCCACCCGCTGGCAAGCTTCCGCCTGGATCTGCTGCAGTTGCCCTGCCCCCGACTCCCGCAACGACTGTAGGCAAGCACTCAAGTCCGTATATTGCTGTTGCAAACGATGTTGCAGCTCTTGAGCATGGTGGGCCAGGGCTTGCTGTTGGGTCTGAGCGGTTTCAATCTGGTTGCTCAGGGCTTGCCGTTCCTGCTCCGCCTCCCTCAATAACTGATCCAAGTGCGCCGGTTGGTGGCCCCGAATAATCTCCAGCAATTCCTGGAACGTTTGGGATCCCCCCATCTGCTCCAGGGTGGTAGCCAGGCGCTGAATCGCTTGGGACGTGGCCGCTAGGGTCTGGGCTTGCTGAAATTGCTCCTGAAAATACTGCCGAGATTGCCGTACCACTTCAGTAAGCTGGCTAATCTCGTCAAGGAGGGTGCGGTCAGTGGGGACGTTCATGGGCTGGCTCGCTCAAGGCTTGAAGGGTTTGCACAAGCTGATGACATAAACGGGTAGCAGTCGTAGGGCTAGGGCCAGGGGGATCCCAAAGGAATGGCAACTCGGCAGGGGGGGCTTCTAGACCCAAACTCACCCGCAACCGCTGGGCTTCCAACACCAGCCCTTGTTGTTCCCAATGGTGGCTGATAGCCCGAATGATAGCTTGGTTTTTTCGATTGTGGCTGCCACCCCAATGCCGATGCACATGCAACGCCGCCTGCCACGACTGCCCCAGCGCCCAATAGACAAAACTCTGCCAACCGGGATCCCCGGCAGCTAGAGCTAGCGGTTGTTGCTCGGGATGCTGCTGCAAATAGTCCCCCAAAGCCTGCCGCCCCTGATCCTCCCACCCTGCCGGCAGTTCCAAGCCAGTTTGCTCCCCCCAAGCCCTGCTCACCCAATACACCATCACCGTCACCAAGGGATCCCCAACAGGCAGGCTGACGCTGGAAAAGGAATACTTCTCCAGGACATCCAGATCCGGTTCAGTAGCGGCCAAAGCGGCCAAAAATTGCCAAAAATCCCAGTCAAGACGGGGGAGAGTAGAGGGCAGGGTGGGTGGGGTGCCGTTGCTCAACCAAGCATAGAGATCCTGGCAACATTGCTGGATCAGTCGTTCCCGCCGCTGATCCAACGTCAGTTGAGTGCTGGCTGCTTGTCGCAGCTCTTGGATCAGCTCGGCTAGCGGCAAAGATTGATCCTGAAAAAGCTCCTCCAAAGGTTCCGTCCAATGCTGGGCCTGTTGCTGCAACCAGTCTCGCTCCCTTTCACTCAGCAGCCAGACCTGGTAGTTGCGGGCCCGGGTGATGGTGGTGTACCACTCAAACAACTGTATTGGCTCCAGCTTATGCTCACAACCCGCAAAGGGATGCACCCAAATAATGGCATCAAATTCTTGCCCCTTCGCCTCCACAACGGTATAGGGGATTAGCACCTCTTCCCCCGGATCCAAATAATGCAATTTGGCTTTCCAATCACTGTCGGGGCTGACCACAAAAATATAGCTCTCCCCACCCCAGTCAAGCTCGGGATCCCGGGTCATCAGGGCCGGCAGTTGCTGCCAAAACTCCTCATCCTTGGCAATTACCTGCAAGCGGGGCTTAGGCCCGTGGGTGCAACTGGGTACACCGGGATCGGACCAACGGCGACTTTTCCTCAGCGGCAGCAAATGCCCGAACCCCTGCAAAAGCACATGGCGGGCCACCCGGGCAATTTCTTGGCTATTGCGGAAGTTTTCCCACAGTTGCACCCGCTGCGGCAACAGGATCCCCACCTGCTCCTGCATCACCCGTGCCAGGGCTGCCCAGGTAAATCCCGAAATCGTCACCCGCTGGTTCTCATCCCCTAGCAGCACCAGCAACGGCTGCACATTCAAACGCTGCGCCAAAGCCACCAGCACCCGCAACTGAAACCAGTAGTAATCCTGCACCTCATCTAGGATCAGCACATAACGGCGAGTACCAGGAGCCGGTTGTAACCCCTGCACCGCCGCCCACGCCCCCTGCGCCTGGGCATAGGGATCCCGGTTCTCAAAAATCCCCTCCTGCGCCGGGCCCCATACCCTTTGGATCCGATCCTTAAGATGCTGATAATGAGCGGTCAAAACATCCCGGTAACTACTGGGGTAGGCAATTTCGGGATCATCGCTATAGCCCCGCAGGATCCCATAGAGATTCCCAGACAGATCCCAGGAACCCAGCCGAGGGGTCAAGTATTGCCGCAGCCGACGATTACATTCCCCCAAAGGCATCGGCGGATCCCCAGCTGCGGCTAGAGCTTGGATCAGGTCATCCCGGGTAGTGACCAGGGCTTGGGTGTGGGTGTGGTCTGGCCAGGTTTGGGCGAGGCGACTGTGGGGATGGTGGGCGAGCAAGGCAGCCTGGGCTTTGCGGGCTAGGGTGGCAGTGGGCAGCACCAAAATTGGGTAAACCTCCTGGGCTACCCGCAGAAAAGCCCCGGCCATTTCCACGGCCAAACTGGTTTTGCCCGTCCCGGCTCCCCCCTGCACCGGCACTATCAAGGGAGCAAATGGTCGCCAGCGAATGTTATCCACATTGCGGGCCAAAGCGGCTTGGGCCTCCGTCAACAGGGGCTGGAAGCGAAAAATCCCCTCCCGCAGATAGCTGGCCAAAGCCTCTGGGGATCCTAGCCGCTCCGGCAACCGAAACCAGGGGCTAGTCTGCACCAGAGCTTGGTAATCCAGGTCTTGAGGGGGGGGGTCGAGGGCTTCTTCCCACTGCTCAAAAGCTTCCTCATCGGCAGGAAAACTGTAGATCGTCCCCAGCTTGCGCCCTAGCTGCTCGTAAACCTCCCGGCGATGCCCCGCCAACCAAAGGATAGCAGTCTCCTGGTGCTGCAGTAGCCCCGCCCACAAAATCACCCGCTCATTCCCATGGCGATAGCGCCAGAGAGGAAGCTGCCGCTGGCTGAAAAACAAACGCCGAAACCCCTGCTGCTGCCGACCATAGCCAAAGGGCAAATCATCCAGCCGCAGTTGACCCAGCGCCCTAGCCGCCCGATACACCCCCTCCAAGGCCCGGGAGCGAGCAATCCACTCCGAAAATAAAACCCGCATGCACACCCCGAATCCTCTGTTCCATCATGGCGGGGATCCCTGGGCTGTCCAGAAAAATTTCAAACAAAGTTAGAGTTTGCCGGCGGCCAAGAGTTGTTCTTTGATCCGTTGCAGTTGGCTGGCCCAGCGGGGGTCTGGTTCCACCGGGGTGGCATTGGCTTCCGTTGGCTCTGAGGATTTGCCCTTGGGGCGTTGCTTTTTGGGATTGAGGCGGGGGCGCTCGTTAGCTTCAGGGGTTTCGCTCCCCTCTTCCCCAACTTCCGCAGCTGCTTCAACTGGGGCTTCCTTTTCCTTAGGCTGGGCAATTTCCAGTTTCAGGGTCTGGCCGGCAAATTCCGTGCCATTGAGCTTGCTGATCAGGGTTTCTGCGATTTCCGGAGTGGCTACCGTCACAAAACCATAGCCCTTACAGCGGTTGGTCTTGCGGTCCCGCACCACCTTGACCGAGAGGATCTCTGCCACCGCGGTCAAAAACCCCTCCAAAGCCTCGCGTTCCACGTCCGGGGGCAGATTGCCTGCATAAAGACGCACGGTCATAGGCAGCTCCTGGTACTCAATCCCGCTGACGCTTAAGTCCTTTTTTATTATCTCTCAAGAGTGTCGTTACCGGCGTGAAGTTTTTTTAGGGGTAAAGCCCCCGATCCTGCAGGGCTTGGGCCACCCGCCCCACCGCCAAACTGTAGGCCGCCTGCCGCCAGGAAATCCGCTCCCCCTGGGCAGTTGCCTGCACCCGTCGGTAGGCACTCACCATCAAATGCTCCATTTCCTGGTTGACTTTGGCCTCGTCCCACAGCAAATAAGATAACCCCTGCACCCACTCCAAATAACTCACCACCACCCCCCCGGCATTGGTCAAAATATCCGGCAAAATCGGGATCCCCCGTTCCTGTAGCAGCAGGCTGGCCCGGTGGGTGACGGGGGCATTGGCGGCTTCGGCAATCAGCCGGGCGCGAATCTGGGGGGCATTGGCTTCCGTAATCTGAGCCTCGAGGGCCGCCGGCACCAACACATCGCAGGGCAAGGTCAACAGCTCAGCATTGCTGATGGGCACCGATCCGGGAAAGCCTTGCAGTCGCCCTTGGTTATGTTTTTGGTAGGCAATCAGAGCAGTAATATCAAGCCCTTGGGGGTTGTGAATGCCGCCGGCTGCTGTCGAAACGGCAATCACTTTGGCCCCGGCTTGGCAGAACAGTTGGGCCGCCGCTCGCCCCACATTGCCAAACCCTTGGATAACAATTTTTTGCCCCCCCAGAGGCTCCCCTTTGCTGGCTAGGGCTTCCCGCACCACAATCATCACCCCCCGCCCGGTCGCCATCTCCCGCCCCAAAGAACCGCCGATGGATAGAGGCTTACCGGTCACAATCGCAGGAACCGCATGACCCACATTCATCGAGTAGGTATCCATCATCCAGGCCATTTCTCGGCTGGAGGTGCCCATGTCCGGAGCCGGAATATCCACCGCCGGGCCAATATCCTTGCTCAGCTCACTGGTAAAGCGGCGGGTAATCCGCTCCAATTCCCCCACACTGTAGCTTTTGGGATCCAGAGCAATCCCCCCCTTCGCCCCCCCATAGGGGATCCCGAGCAGGGCACATTTCCAGGTCATCAGCATGGCGAGGGCGGAGAGTTCTTCTAGGGTGACGGCGGGATGGTAGCGGATCCCCCCCTTGTAGGGGCCAAGAATATCCGCATGTTGGACCCGGTGTCCCGCCAGCACTTGAATCTCGCCGTTGTCCAGGCGCACCGGCACTGAAACCGTGATCACCTTGCGGGGGCGGCTGAGCAACTCCAAAATCCCTGATCCTAGTCCCAACCGCTGCCCCGCCTGAAACAAATAACTACAGGTGGCATCCAAAGGGCAAATATAGGCAGGAGAAGCGGGCATCTGGGATCCCCGGTGGCTTTCTTTTAGCCTAGATCGAATCGGCACCATTAGCGCAACGGCCTACTAGTGCTGGTGGCTATGGGCCTTCTCGAAAATCTCCAAAAACTCTTTAACTCCAACGCATGTGTCACCTGACATCTGGCCTGACATCTGGCCTGACATCTGGATAGTTATTTATTCTAGATAGTCATAGAGTTGCCGGCCTTACACTTGATCTCATAGGCAAGGGATTTTATAAGGCTCGAGCGATGATTGAACATCCGTCAAGTTGTCAAGATTTGATTACCGGTTAGCAGTTCTGCCCTCAGGGGTTTCCCTTCCTGAACAATAATTATTATCTATCATGGTTCTTAGATCGAGATCACAAAAGACCGATTTGTCAAGATTTATAGTTGCAAAGACCGGATCCCAATTTTGTTTTGAATCAGCTCTGCCGTCAGATCCCAGTTGAGCCGCTATCCTAGGGTCTAGGGTGAGGAACCAAGCCATGTCGAGGTTATCAGGCTATCCCTTGTTTGCTGGGGTTTCCCGGGCACGGCTCGCTGCCCTGGATGAAGCGATTGTCAGTAAGACCTATCCCAGTGGGCGGGCGGTGTTCATGGAAGATACCTGGGGCAATGCGGTCTATTTACTGGAGTCGGGCTGGGTGCGGGTGCGCCAAACCAGTAAATCCGGAACCCTAACCCTGGCTATCCTGGGCCCGAAGGCGATGTTTGGGGAAATGGCCATTCTCGATGCCGTCCCCCGTTCTACGGATGTGCTGGCCATTACTGATGTCCATACCCTGATTATTCCTGCCCCTAAGTTCCAGGAATTGTGGCACTCGGATCTGGCCTTTACCTGTGAACTCACCCGGCAACTCGCCCAACGCCTGCGCCAGTCCAACTACCGCCGCTACCTCCAAAAACACCCCCCCGCCGTGCGCCTGGTCGCTACCCTCGTCAACCTGACGGAAACCTATGGCAAAGGGGATCCCCCAGAGATTCTGGCGATTCCCACTCAGGATCTGGCGGATCTGGCGGACACCACACCGGAGGTGGTGGAGAAAGGGCTGGAGCGCCTCAAGCAGGAAGGGCTACTCAGTCAGTCTGGCTCCCGCTGGTTGCTGCCGAAGTTGGATCGCTTAGTGCAGATGGTGCAGGCTGTGGCTTAGCCAATTGCTGCAGCAGCTCCCGGGTGAGGGGCTGGGGGATGCGCAGGTCGCCTAGGGTTTCCAGGCTTTGCCCCCCGACGGTCAGCCACACCCGTCCCTGGGGAAATTCTTGGGTGGCGGTAAAAACCAACTGGTGCAGGCGGGCAAGGGCATGGGCCCGGCTCAAACCGTCGCTGTCAGCCCTAAACTGCGGCGAAACATCCACAAAAATATCCCCCCCTTCCACCCGCAGCCCCAACAACACCACTTCCGGCGGAATGGCAGAAAACCAAGGCTCCTTCGGGGATCCCGACAGCAGGGTGCGCAGGCTGGCTTCTAGGGTATGTTCGTGGCTGGCTACCCAAAGGGAGCGCTGTTCGGCCACCAATTGCCCCTGCTCCGAGATCCAGTAGAGCTGCACCGATTCGGGGGCATGGCTGATCAGCCACCAGACCACGGAAACGGCCCCCACCCCCAGGCCAATTCCCAGCAGCACCGTCAACACATCCCCCCATGACATCCCGCGACTGAGACGGCTCGCTTTCATTGCTCACCTGTGCCATGATCCCTGTTTAGCCAGTGAATCACAAAAGCCAAGGGCTGGCTACACCATGAAGTTTTTGGGGATTGATTTGTCCTGGAGCGGCGGCTGGAGCGGGGTAGCCTGCCTCACTTGGTCGGGATCCCGGTTGGAGCTGACGGATTTGCAGCGCCTTTGGGGGATCCCGGCGGTATTGGCTTGGGTGGATGCTCAGGTGCCGGGGATGAGTCCTGGGGGAGTGGGGGTGGATGCGCCGACCTTGATCCCCAATGCTACGGGGATGCGGTTACCGGATCGGTTGGCCCATCGCTATTTTGGTCGCTATGATGCGGGCTGTTATCCGGCCAATTTAGCTCGTCCCTTTGCCGCTTGTACCGTCGGCTTTGGGGAGAGTTTACTGGCCCGCGGCTTTGTCCATGCCCCCACCCTCCGCCCCCGCCACCCCGCCCGCTGGCAGATTGAGGTCTTTCCCCATCCGGCTCAGGTGCGTCTGTTTGGGCTTCCCCGCATCCTCAAATACAAAAAGGGCCCGCTGGGGCAGCGGCGCTCGGAGTTGGGTCGGCTGCGGGACTATCTGCAGCAGCTTTTGCCCACCTTAGAACCCCCCTTGGCCCTAGCTGAGCCCCTCCCCGGGATCCCGGAGCGGCTGCGGCAGTTGAAGGCCGTTGAGGATCAACTGGATAGCCTGGTGTGTGCCTATGTGGCTGCCCACTGGTGGTACTGGGGGCTGGCCCGCAACCAAGTCTTGGGGGATACCGACAGCGGCTATTTGGTGGTGCCTAGACCAGATCCAATGGTACTGTAAACAACAGTTAAGCAGTGATGTCGCCAGGTTAAGGAGTGGTTTGGCATGGTCGGGCAGGTGCGCAGTGTGCCTCGGGAGTTTGTTCAACCGCCGGCTGAGTTTTGGAATCCGACCTTGCTGATGTTTCTGGCTTCGGTGCTGCTGTCGGCGAGTTGTTTTGCCGGTTATGCCTTTTGGGGCTGGCCCCACTGGTGTGTGTTTTGGCTCAACTTTGTGGCCCTCTACGTACTGGGGACGGTGATCCACGATGCTTCCCATGGTTCCGCCCACAAGATTTTTTGGCTCAATGAAGCTATGGGCCACGGCTCGGCTCTGTTGCAGGGGTTTGTCTATCCCGTATTTAAGTGGGTGCATCTGGAGCACCACGCCCATGTCAACGACCCAGAAGATGACCCCGATCACTATGTCTCCACAGGCGGACCATTGTGGTTAATTGCGGTGCGGTTTTTTTATCACGAAGTGTTTTTTTTCAAGCGCCAGCTCTGGAAAAAAGGACGCTGGGAACTGCTGGCCTGGGCCTTGAGCCGCTCGGTGGTGATCCTGACCTTTTGGCTGGCTTTTCATTTCGGCTATTCGGATTATGTCATGAATTATTGGCTGCCACCAGCCTTTATTATGGGCTTTTTGTTGGGCCTGTTTTTTGATTACCTGCCCCATCGCCCCTTCCAAGAAACCCACCGCTGGCGCAATGCCAGGGTCTACCCCGGCTGGCTCACCAATATCCTGCTGCTCGGGCAAAACTACCACCTCATCCACCACCTCTGGCCCAGCATCCCCTGGTACAAATACCAACCCGCCTACTACGCCGTCAAACACCTCCTCGATGAAAAGGGATCCCCCCAGACCTTGGGAATTTGGCAGCGGGATCAGGTGGGCAGTTTCCTCTATGATGTAATGATCGGTTGGCATCCCCCCCACAAAGCTTCTTGATGGCTACCCCCCCTGAGTCTGAGACAGCAACGGTCGCCCGCCGGCAGGTGGAAGCAGCCTTTTTGGCCAGTACCGCCGCTTTGCTCTGGCTACTCAGCTTTACCCCCCTGCTCCCTTTGGTGCGACTGCTGTTTCCTTTGCCCGTCGCCCTGGCAGTGCTGCGCTGGGACCCCCGCACGGGTGCGATGACGGTGGCGGTGGCTACCCTGTTGTTGACGTTGTTGATCGGCCCTACCCGCAGTGTGTTGTACTGTATGCCCTATGGGATTTTGGGTTGGCAGTGCGGGCGGCTGTGGCGGCAGCAGCGCTCCTGGTACCGTTCCCTAGCCGATAGTACCCTGCTCATGACCCTGGGCTTGATCTTTCAGCTCAGCCTCTCCTCCCTACTGGTGGGAGAAAACCTCTGGAGCTATGTCACCCTCCAACTGACGGGGCTGACCAATGGGTTACTGTCCTGGCTGGGGCTGGAGGTGGTGGCACCGCTGCTGCTGGTCCAGGGGGTAATTGTTGGCTTCATTGCCTTCAATTCCCTCATCTATGCCCTGACCATGCACCTGATTGCCGCTATGCTCATGGAACGGCTGCAATGCCCCCTGCCCCTACCCCCACCCTGGCTGATGGCCCTGCTGTAATCCACCCGTGAAACCTCTCCCCTCCCTCCTCACCCTTTTGCTCTCCCTGGCTCTCGGGATCCCGGCTTTGGGACGGGAGAACCGCTGCCATCTGCCCTTAGAGCTGTGGGCTGAGCATCTCAGCGAGCAACTGCCCCTGTTTGTTAACCTGGCCCAGGGGCGAGCGGGTTTGTCCGGCTATACCCTCCTGGTCGGCCAAGCGGAAACCCGCCCCTTCACCCCAGCCGAACTGGCCGCCTACGGGATCCCCCAGACCCCCGATAGGGTGGCGTGGCTGTACCTGACCACTTGGGAGCAGCGGCTCCAGCCCCCCAAGCCAGATCGGCGTTCCTTTTTCTTTCGCCTGATTCTGGCCCGCCGTCAGGATTGGGATCCCTGGCAGTTGGTGCGAGTGGAGATGCTTACCCTGGAGGGGCAGACGGAAGAGGTCAGCGATGGTTTAGTGGCTCAGGCGGTACGATTATGGCAGCGGCAGGGCTGTCCGGCGGCTGCCGATTATCGCCTTTGAGTGGGGATGTCGATGGAGTTGGAGCGTTTTTTGGCTTTTGCTCAGGAGATTGGTTATGCTGCCGGGCGCTTGACCTTGGGGTATTTTGCCCGGGCCTTGGAGATTAGCGACAAGCAGGATGGGTCTCCGGTGACGGTAGCGGATCGGCAGGCAGAAGCCCTGATCCGTCAGGCCATTGAGGCGCAATTCCCTGACCACGGCATTTACGGGGAAGAATATGGGGTCAAAGAGCCCCGCCCCGGCTGTAGTTATACCTGGTTTATCGATCCCATTGACGGCACCAAATCTTTCATCCATGGGGTGCCCCTCTACAGCACCTTGGTGGCTCTGCAGCGGGATCAGACTGTAGTTGTGGGGGTGATCACCTGTCCTGCTCTAGGGGAGCAACTGGCCGCCGCCCAGGGGCGGGGGTGTTTTTTGAACGGTCGCCAGGTCCGGGTCTCGGGGGTTGACCAACTGCAGCGGGCGGTGATTCTCTGCTCCGACCCCCGGGATGTGGAAGTGAATGCCCCTTTGCCCGGCTGGCGCCATCTCTGGCGGGATTGCCGCTATGTGCGCAGTTGGGGGGATGCCTACGGTCATCTGTTGGTGGCCAGTGGGCGGGCGGAAATCATGATTGACCCCGTGGTGGAACCCTACGACGTCGCCCCCCTGCCGGTGATCCTCCAGGAAGCCGGCGGCGTCTATGGGGATTGGCACGGGCAGGTCACCCTGTTTGGTCGCTCCGCCATCTCCTGCAACCGAGCCTTGGCGGACACCGTTTGGCAGACCCTAAAGATGGCGCCAAGCTAGTACCTCCCAAGCCGGCTGCCGCTCCCCCGTACAACTGATCAGCCGTGGCCCCTGAACTAGCCGCAGTTGAAACCCTAACTTTTCATAGAGCTCCATAATCCGGGGGGTGGCTTGATTCGACAGCAGCACCGGCCCCCGATGGCGACTGAGCCACTCCGCCGTCCGCACCTGATCCTGCCAGGAAAACCCCCCCTGACTATACTGCCGAAACTCCACATCATAGGGGGGATCCCCATAGACAAAATCGTCGGGATCGAGATCGAGGGTGGCGAAATCCCCGTTTTGAAATTGCCAATCCCGAAACCGGTCTTGATATTCGGCAAAGGTGCGGCGATAGGTAATGGTTTTATAGCGTCCGAAGGGCACATTAAACTGTCCCTTATGATTGAACCGGCACAAGCCATTAAAGCCCGTGCGATTGAGATAATAAAATAAGCTGGCTGCCTCCTGGGTGTTCCCTTGCCCCAAGGCCAGCAGCTCATTAAACCGCCGGCGATGGCGATAGTAAAGTTCCCGGTCATTTGCCATCGGCAGAGTAATTTCGAGCCCAGCTTGCAGATGCCGGTAAAACCCAATCACATGGGGATTAATATCGCTTAACAGGGCCTGCGCCGGCCCCAGGCCCAAAGCCATCCCCAGCCCACCACTAAAAGGTTCCACATAGCGCCGCTGCCGATAAGGCAACCACAGGGGCCGCAGCAACGGCACTAGCCAGCGCTTACCCCCAGCCCACTTCAACGGCGGCGATAACCGCAACTGCTGACTAGATCCAGAACCCATAGGATCCCTGGCAAAGCCCACGTCACGAGTGCCCCCCTTAATTTACCTTTTATCCTGGAACATCTCCTTGGCATTGCCGGTCTTGGGAAGCAATTCGGATCCCAGAGACTTGCTGTATGGTGTTTCGTTTTCTCTCCTTAGCTGGCTTAACTGGTTTGGTTGGTCTGACGAGTTTACTGGGGTTACCGGCTTTGGCCCAGGTGATCACCGACCCCAGCCCAGAGCAGGGGGCTACCGCCGTTGAAGCCGACACCTCCATTTCGGCCATTTTTCGTCCCGACAGCATGGGGGTTACCCTCGATCCCCGTTCCCTGCGGGTGTTTCTCAACGACCGCGACATCACCAACGACTCGGTGATCACCAAAGACTTCTTCAGCTACCGCCCGGAACGCCCCCTGACCCCAGGGAATTATCAAGTTGTTTTGCAATTCAATAACTCCCAGGGGCAATCCCGGCGGGTGGGTTGGAACTTCACCGTCGGCAGCAGCGGACCATTAGCCATCGATGACATTGCCCACAATGCCGGCAACCGTCCCCTGCGTCCCGGGGAAGTGATGGCTGTAACCGTCAACGGCACCCCCGGTAGCCAGGTGAAGCTATTTTTGATCCGGGACGGACAGACGGTGCAGCCCCTGCCGGATGCCCAGGAAATTGCCCCCGGCACCTACGTCTCTAATATTGTGGTGCAGGAGGCCAACAGCACCCGGGAAGGGATCCTGGTGGCTCGCTTGCAGCGGGGCAATCAAGTGCGCTTTGCCACCGCCCAGCGCCCGATCCGACTGGTGGTGGGGGCTCGTCCTGGGCAGCAGTTGACCGGCCCCACCGCCACCCCTGCCCCGGTTGCCAATCCCCTGCAACCGCGACTCACCAACCTCAATGATGGGGATCGCATCAGCGGCGCCGCCTTCACCTTGCAAGGCTTGACCGCTCCCAACGCCCAGGTGCGGATCCGGGTGGATGCCACCACCCCCATCGGCGGCGGCTTCCTGACCGCCACCCAAACCATCGTCAATGACGTGCTGGTGACCGCCGATAGCCAGGGGGTGTTTAGCTACGTGGTGCGCCCACCGATTCCTGTCCCCAACACCACCTACCAAGTCAACCTCACCGGCATCCAAGGGGGACAAACCAGCAGCACCATCACCGTCCGCCTGGTACAGCAGTAAAGCAGCAGTAAAAATGAATACAGTCTGAAGAGCAGCGATCCCCAAAGCAATCGCGGATAGGGTAGTCCTAGCACTGCTCGGAAACGGCTATGAAACCCCTGCGTGTTTTTACGGTCAAGCCCTATCTGCCTCCGGCTCTAGAACCCCTGCGCACCCTTGCCTACAACCTCTACTTCAGTTGGAGCACGGATGCCAAGGCCCTCTGGCGCCGTTTGGATCCCGAGCTGTGGGAAAAAACCTCCCATAATCCTGTGCAACTCCTGGGGCTGGTTCGCCAGGAAACTCTGGAGGAAATGAGCCAAAACCAAGGCTTTCTCGCCCACATGGAGCGGGTGTACAACCAGCTCACCTCCTACCTCCAGGAAACCAATACCTGGTACCGCCAGCACCGCCCCCAGGGAGCCAATGACTGTTTTGCCTATTTTTCTGCCGAATTTGGCCTGGCAGATTGTCTCCCCATCTATTCCGGCGGGCTAGGGGTTTTGGCCGGAGATCACCTCAAGGCCGCCAGCGATTTAGGGATCCCCTTGGTGGGGGTGGGGCTGCTCTATCAGAAGGGGTATTTTCGCCAGTATTTGAACGCCGATGGCTGGCAGCAGGAGCGCTATCCCATCAATGATTTTTATCAAATGCCCATGACCTTGGAGCGCCATGCAGATGGTTCCGAGGTACGTATCCAGGTGGAGTATCCGGGGCGGCAGGTGCAGGCCCGCATTTGGCGCATTGATGTCGGTCGGGTACCCCTATACTTGCTCGACACCAATATCCCTGAAAATAGCCAATATGACCAGGATATTTGTGATGAACTCTATGGTGGAGACTTGGATCTGCGTATCCATCAGGAAATTATGCTCGGCATTGGTGGTGTCCAGGCTCTGCGCGCCCTAGGGATCCAGCCTACGGTCTATCACATGAATGAGGGGCATTCGGCTTTTTTAAGCATTGAACGGCTACGGATTTTGGTTCAAGAACACCACCTCAATTTTGCAGAAGCCAGTCAGGTAGCTAAGTCCAGCCAGATGTTTACCACCCATACCCCGGTGCCTGCCGGGATCGATCTGTTCCCTCCCGACAAGATTGATTACTATTTGGGTCGCTACTATGGGATTTTGGGCCTGTCGCGGGAGCAGTTTCTAGCCCTAGGACGAGAAAATACCGGCGACTTTTCGGCCCCCTTTAGTATGGCAGTTTTGGCCATTAATTTTGCCAGCTTTGTCAATGGGGTGAGCAAGCTGCATGGGGCCGTTTCCCGCAGCATGTTCGGTGGACTCTGGCAAGGACTTCCCACAGCGGAAGTCCCCATTACCTCCGTCACCAATGGCGTTCATGCCCGCACTTGGGTGGATGAAGACCTGCAAGCCCTCTACGACCGCTACCTAGGACCCAATTGGTCCGAATCCAACCCCGGGGATCCCCTCTGGCAGCAGGTGGATACGATTCCCGACGGGGAACTGTGGCGGATCCATGAGCGGGCCAAGACCCGTTTGGTCACCTTTACCCGGCAGCGGCTCTATCAGCAGGCCCTGAAACGGGGAGCCAACGCCAGTGAACTGCAAATGACCCTAGAAGCCCTCAATCCCGATGCTTTTACCATTGGTTTTGCCCGCCGTTTTGCCACCTACAAACGGGCCACCTTGCTATTGCGGGATCCCGAGCGTTTGCGCAAGATTTTGACCAACCCCCATTATCCGGTGCAGATTATTTTTGCCGGCAAGGCTCACCCCAAAGATCACCCTGGCAAAGAATTGATCCGGCAGATCATTCAATTTGCCCGCCAGTATGAACTGACGGATCGGGTTGTTTTCATTGAAGATTATGATATGCATGTGACGGGGATGATGGTGGCGGGGGTAGATCTGTGGTTGAATACCCCTTTGCGCCCTCGGGAAGCTTCCGGCACCAGTGGCATGAAAGCGGCCATGAATGGCTCCCAAAACCTCAGTATTTTGGATGGTTGGTGGGATGAAGCGGACTACCATCGCACCGGTTGGCCCATCGGCCGGGGGGAAGATTACAACGACCGCAACTACCAAGATCAGGTGGAGTCCAATGCCATTTATGAGCTGTTGGAGACAGAAATTGTGCCTCTGTTTTATCGCTATGGCAAGGATAATCTGCCCCGGGAATGGATCCGGCGCATGAAAAATGCCATCCAACTTAATGCCCCACTTTTCAGCACCTGGCGCATGGTGCAAGATTACTGCGAGCAGGCCTATTTCCCCATCAGCGACTACTACGCCCGCATGAACCAAGATAACTATGCCCCCGCCAAAGCCCTGGCCCAATGGCAACAGCACCTGTTCAACCATTGGTACGAAATGGAATTCGGGGACGTGAAAATCCTCGACCCCACGGGATCCCCGATCCAGGACAACGCCTTGCAGGCCCACCAGCCCATTGCAGTTTATGCCCATGTCCGGCTCAAGTCCCTGCGGCCGGAGGATGTGACGGTGCAGATTTACCAGGGCAGTGTGGATGAGACGGGGGAGATGACCCTTGGTCACCCTTGGGACATGACCTATGTGGAGCAACAGGGGGATGTTTCCGTGTTCCGGGGGGAACTCCACTACAGTAAAAGCGGACAACAGGGACTCGGCCTGCGCATCCTCCCCCACCACCCGGATCTGCTCCATCCCTATGAGGTGCGCATGATCCGTTGGGCGTAAAGATAGATAAAGAAAAATCAAGAGTTCCTAAGCGATAATAGGGGGGATGCAGGTGCAGGGGGATCCCCATGGTGACGGCGACGCCGGTGGTCTATCGTCTTGAGGATTGGCAGAAGGGTTATCGGTCTTTGCGGCAGGAGTTGGCCTATTGGCTGGAGCCGGCCCAGGGAGCTTTACCGGCGCGGTTGCAGGGGACCCTGTTTCGCAATGGGCCGGGGCAGTTGGATCTCGGTGGCGTAGCCTATGGGCATCCCTTTGATGGGGATGGCATGGTGGTAGCGATGACCTTTGTGGGGGGGCGGCTCCACTGTGCCAATCGCTTTGTGCGCACCCCCGAATATCTCGCAGAACAGCAGGCGGGCACAATCCTCTATCGGGGCGTGTTTGGCACCCAAAAACCAGGGGGTTGGTGGCGCAATTGCCTCGACCTCAAGTTCAAAAATCCCGCCAATACCAATGTCATCTACCACGGCGGCAAACTGCTGGCCCTCTGGGAAGCCAGCGCTCCCTACCGCCTCGATCCCACCACCCTGGAAACCCTAGGACGGGAAACCTTCCAAGGTGCCCTCACCCCCGACCAGCCCTTCACAGCCCACCCCCGCCGGGATCCCCAAACGGGGGACCTTTGGGCTTTTGGGGTGCGCACGGGTCTTAACTCCACTTTGTGTTTCTATCGTGTTGATCCCCAGGGATCCCTGGTGGAAAAGCAGGAGCATAGCATCCCTGGTTTTTGTTTTTTGCATGATTTTGTCTGGACGCCCAATTATCGGATTTTTTTCCAGAATCCGGTGCAGTTTCGCAGTTTACCGTTTGTGCTGGGGTTCAAGGCGGCGGGGATGTGCCTGACTTCGATCCCCAATACCCCTACCAAGATTTTGGTCTTTGACCGGCAGGGATCCCTGATTAAGCTTGATTCCAGTCCTGGATTTATTTTTCATTTTGTCAATGGTTTTGAGGTGGGGGATGAGATTGTTGTGGATGCCCTTTATTATCAGGATTATCCTGGTTTAGAGGCTGGGGTTGACTATCGGAAGATTGATTTTGCCACTGTTCCGGCAGCGACCCTCCGGCGCTATATCTTGAATTTAGGGAGTGGCAGTGTGCGAGAAGAGACCCTGATCAGTCGGTCATTGGAGTTTCCCTCGATTCATCCGGCTTACCAAGGGCGAGCCTATCGTTATGTTTATTTAGGGGCTACCCACAGTCCGGTTGGCAATGCTCCTCTGCAGGCGATCTTGAAGCGGGATCTGGAGTTGGGGACAGAAGTTTTGCGGAGTTTTGCCCCCCGTTGTTTTGTCAGCGAGCCGATTTTTGTCCCTGATCCCCAAGGGGACAAGGAAGATGAGGGTTGGGTGATTGTTACCCTTTTTGATGCCGGGCGGGAAGCCTCGGCAGTGGTGATCCTCGATGCTCGGGATCTGGAGATGGTCTGTCGTTTTGATCTGCCCCATCATTTACCCTATGGCCTACATGGTATGTTTACGCCAGAGATTTTTCTGACTTAGCTATTCCGGCCTCCTTCAATAAGAGTATCGGTAACCGGGATCCCGTCTGGTGCAACCTTTTTGAAGGGATGTATAGCCCCTAACTATAAGATCCTGATGCAGGTTAGGGCATCTGTAGGCTGTTGGGGAAAAGCTAAAATAACTGCTCTAAAGTC
>JAUQVP010000054.1:0-18339 GCA_039794745.1 Thermostichales cyanobacterium HHBFW_bins_127
TCGGCGCGCAGGTCTTCATCTCGAAAGCAGCGGGCAATTTGGTAGTAGCGATCCATCCCGGCTACCATCAGCAATTGCTTAAACAATTGGGGGGATTGGGGTAGGGCAAACCAATCTCCGGGGTTAACGCGGCTGGGCACCAAATAGTCCCTGGCCCCTTCTGGGGTGGAGCGGGTCAGGATTGGGGTTTCCACCTCGATAAAGCCGGCTTCATCCTCCAAAAAGCGACGAATGGCCTTGACCACCTGATGGCGGAGGAGGAGATTTTGGGTCATGGTTTCCCGGCGCAGATCCAAATAGCGGTAGCGCAGGCGGATCTCTTCTCGTACCGTTTCTGACTCATAGCGGGACACACTAAAGGGCAGTTGTTTGTGCACCCGACTGAGAATGGTGATGTGTTGGGCATAGACCTCAATCTCGCCGGTGGCCAAGCGGGGGTTGACGGACTCCGAGGGGCGCCTGTGCACAATCCCTTGTACCCCAATCACATATTCACTGCGCAGTTCTTGGGCTAGGTCATAGGCAGCGGGGGTTTTGACCGGGTCGCAGACCAACTGCACCAAGCCCGAGCGATCCCGCAGGTCAATGAAAATCACACCCCCGTGATCCCGCCGCCGATCCACCCAACCGTAAAGACTCACCGTCTGACCAATATCACCGGTCTGCAGCCGGCCACAGCCGTGGGTGCGTGGGGGGGTGGGCATAACCTTCTCCAAGCCAGATACCTATTCTATAAAGTTCTGTAACTTATGCGGGGGATTCTTCTTCCGCTTCGGCTCGTTTGGTGGGGGGGAGTTGCTTCAAAGTTGCTTCAAGACTGACCACGGTTTCCCGCAGTTGATTGATGTAGAGTTCTTTTTCCGCCAGTTCTTGATTTTTTTTGCCCAATTCCACGGCGGACTGGGCTTGGGTCCAGACGGTGTAAAACCAGGCCAGCACCGCCCCAATGCCAGCAGCAATCAGCAACTCCAGCACCAAAGGAGCTTTGACCACCATCCCTGGGGTAAAGTAAATCTCGACGGGAGTTGCATTCTGCATGGCAAACAAAGCGACCATCACGCAGACGGCAAAGACAATCACGAAGTTAAGTTGGCGCATGACACCCTCCCCACGCTAGCTGTTATTCTACCGTTTGTGTTACCCCAGCTCTGGACACATCCCTCTCCCAAAGCGGGAGAGGGGATTCAGAAACTAAATTTTTCTTAGTATTTTGGGTGGAACAATCCTCTTAAGTCAAACCCCAAAATGGCTGTGCCCTAGCCCTTCTCCTGAAGCGAGAGAAGCAGCAATCCCTAGCTGAAAAAATCCGCCAGCTCCGTTGCCAAAGACCGGTTGCCCTCGAGATCAATGCCACCGGGATCCCGTGGGGGGGAGAGGGGTTGGTTGAGGAAGTCCCAGGGGCCGGTGAGGACTTGGCTGTGGGGGAGGATGCGGTGGGGGGCGTAGCGCTGTAGCCCTTCGAGAAGCAGGGGAGCCTCGGCAAAGCCATCCCGGGTCAGGGCATACACCCCAATGCCGGTGCGAATGGCTTCGGAGAAGGTGCCGTAACCGGGTTTGCAGAGGATGGCTTGGCACAGGGGCATGACATCCACCGGCCGCCACATCTGCCCGTTTAGGCACTGGAGGTTGGGTAAATCGGGGGCCTTGCTTTCCAAGGTCAAAAACTGCCAATCAGGAAAGTCGCGGATATTGTCGTAGGGCACGGTCTCAAGTCCTAAACCACCAAAGGTCAGCAAGATGGTAGGACGATCGGGATCCAGATGTAGTTTGCTGGCGATGGTCTGGCGGTCATACTTGGGTTCTGCTCCCGTTAAGCCAATGTCGGTGCGGTTGGGGAAACTGGCCATCGGCTCATGAAAAGGCAGACGAAAGGTGCGGTCACATTGCTGATTCAAACCCTCTATCCATCCCACAACATCCGCAAATGCTTCCCCAAACCCCCGATAAATAAAATCCCAACCAAAATTACCCGCCACCCAACAAGGGATCCCGGCCGCCTGGGCAATGGCGGCAGCTAGAGGGGGCAGATCGGCAAATACCAAGCGGCAGCGGTTCAGACGAATGAAATCAGCCTCAGCCCGAATTAACGATGGCGCCCGCTGCTGTAACTCAACGAGTGCCCGGTGGGTCGCAGCCAAATCCATCCTCAGACTGTCCGACTGGATCACCCCCACATCCAAACCGCGACCACGATAGAGAAATTCCCCCTCCACCGAACGCTCAAACAACCACATCGGGATCCCGGTGACAAAAATCGGCAGCACATCTGGGGATCCCCGCTGCCGCAGCAGGCGACGCCAGGTGTTGATCACCGCGATGGTGCGGGTGGCATGGCCAAACCCATGACCAGAAATGGCAACATAAATCGTCTCCATATCAGGGATCCCAGACACCTGGTGGGCGGGCGGTGACAATTGCCAGCCCGTATATGCTCCACAATAGGGCAAAAATCAGCGCCGCCCAGGAAATCTCCCAATCCTCGGCAAACCGCAGGCAGCCGACCACAATCGCCACGAGCAGCAGGCCGGTCATCACCACCTGGGGCCAGATCGACCACTGGGAGGGCTGCTCCCGATAGCCCGTTTGTCCCAGCAGCCACTGCCCCGCCGCCTGCAAAGACTGAAAAAACTGGGATCCCATCTGTCGCTCCGCCTGCCAAGCCAAGCCCAGGGATCCCCAAAAGGCCCAGATCCAGGCCAGACGTCCCAGGAGAATATAGGGCAGGAAGCGCAGCCAATAGGCCTTATTGAAGCTGGGCACGGGCGGGATCCCCCAGATCAAATAGACCACCGGCACCAGCAAATAGATCAGAGTTGCCCAACCGCTGAGGCTCCACAATCCCAGCCAGAGGTACTGGAATCGCTGGAGTTGGGAGGCTTGTCCTCCTAGGATGGGATTTACCTTGAGGGCATTGAGGATCCCTAGGAGGGCTACCCGGCGATTGCGCAGGGGCAGCAGCACCCCTGTTACCTGGGCCGGCAGCAATTCCCCCCGCCACCCCAGGCGATGCAACCGGGATCCCAGGGTGAGGGGCTGGCGGCTATCGAGGGGGGTGATTTGGGCTAGGGCTTCCCGCCGGATCAGACAGCCCGTGCCCAGCAAAGGAGCTACCCCATGTCCATCCTGTCCCACCACCGTAATCTGCTGCAGGGGGTGGATCACCTGCGGTTGCCCCAGGGCCCGCAACTGCGCCTGCACATAGGCCACCTCTGCCTCGGCCAGCAGCACCGGTAAGCCCCGCCGCAGCAGATCCGGATCTGGCAAATGCCCCGGCTCCAGAAACAACAGCACCGGACTCATGCTCAAGCTCAAGGCCACCTCCCAGGGATCCCGCAATTCTGGGCAGGGGAAGTAAGCTACCCCTTGGGATTCCAGCACAGAGCGCAGCGGCTGATTGTCCTCCAGATCTAAAAGGCGGACATGGAGACGTTCCTGGGGGTAATCTAGGCCCTGAATCGCCCTGAGGCTTTGCTGCACCGCACTGAGGGAGTCCCAGCGGCGAATCAGCCAGACATCCACATCCACATCCGCTGCCAGTTCCGGGTGGACAGGGATGGGTCGGCGCCCCAGACAACTCAGGGACCAGCCCAGGGCAGCTCCCCAGAAAAACACCTCCGCCATCCAGACCACCAAAGACCAGAGCTTGACAGGGCCGACCCCTTCCGTCAAGCGCCAGACCAAATAGCTGACCCCTACGATCAGATGTAGAACTGCTAGGAGAGGAAAAACCATGGATCATCCCAAGCCGGCTTTTCCTCCCTGCAATAGCTAAACCGTCGTCTCAACCGGGTAGACACTCACCTTTTGGCGCGTCTTGCCATAGCGCTCAAAAGTTACCACCCCATCAATCAGGGCAAACAGCGTATCATCCCGGCCAATATCCACATTGGTGCCTGGATGGAACTTTGTCCCCCGTTGTCGCACCAAGATATTCCCGGCCCGCACCACTTGACCGCCAAATCGCTTCACCCCTAGCCGCTTGGCATTCGAGTCACGACCGTTGCGCGTACTGCCTGTCCCCTTTTTGTGAGCCATGCTACCCTGCCTTGCCAGTCACAGGTTAATTATCTTAGCATACCTTCCCACCTACTGAGTGCCTATTCACTGTGGGCATAGCGGTGGTAGAGGTAGTCCAGAACATAGTTGCGCAGCTTGTAGTACTGCGGATCTTCCATCATCCGCTCCCGATCCCGGGGTCGCCCGAAGGGGATGGGAAGAATTTCCCCAATCGTTGCCGCTGGGCCATTGGTCATCAGCACCAAACGGTCGGCCAAAAACAGCGCCTCATCGATGTCATGGGTGATCATCAGCACCGTGCAGCGGTGTTCCTGCCAAATCTTGAGCAACTCCTCCTGCAGCTCCTCCTTAGTAATGGCATCTAGGGCACCAAAAGGTTCATCCAGGATCAGCAGCTGGGGTCGGATTGCCAAA
The DNA here is from genome assembly GCA_039794745.1 of Thermostichales cyanobacterium HHBFW_bins_127. Classification (GTDB taxonomy): domain Bacteria; phylum Cyanobacteriota; class Cyanobacteriia; order Thermostichales; family Thermostichaceae; genus JAUQVP01. Next base: position 4,432 of record JAUQVP010000054.1, read on the forward strand.
GCCCGGGCAATCGCCACCCGTTGCTTCATCCCCCCGGAAATCTGGGGAGGATATTTTTCAGCCGCCTCCGTCAACCCCACCAAAGCCAGATGTTCCCAGACAATTTGCTTCTTAGCCGCCACCGTTTCCTGCTTGAGAACCGCATCCACCCCCAAATAGACATTCTCAAACACCGTCAGCCACGGCAGCAGCGCATACCCCTGAAACACCACCATCCGATCCGGCCCAGGAGCTGTGATCGGCTGTCCCTGCAGCAGCACCTGACCACTGCTGGGGGTATTGAAACCCGCCACCATATTCAGCAACGTGGACTTACCACAGCCGGAATGGCCCACCACCGTGACAAACTCCCCGGCCTCCACCTGCAAATTGACATTCTCCAGCACCGGGTAAACCCCCTTCGGGGTGGGATAGCTCTTACTCAGGTTACGAATTTCCAGGTAACTCCCTGGGCGGCTCTCAGTCACAGCCACCGTTTTACCTAGGGTCGAGGCTAACATAGACTCTCCTACCAACTCCGAGAACAACCACAGCAATCAACGACGGGAGGGCAAAGCAACTTCCGCCACATAAACATCATGTTTGATGGTCAACTCCTGCAAATAACCCAACGGATCTTGGCTGCCAAAACTGACCCCATCAAACAACTGAATCGGCGCCCGCTCATAGGAAACATCAATCCCCAACTCCCGCGCCGCCGTGCTGAACACCCCCACCCGGCACACCCGCTCCACAATCTCCACCCAATTGCGCGGAAACGGCACCTCTCCCCAGCGGGCCAACTGCGTCATCATCCACAGATGCTCCGTCCGGCTAGGACGATTCCCCGCCCCCAAAAAGAACTGATGGTGAGCATACTCCCGCATCGGCATATCCAGCTCACAAGCCAAATGATTGGGATCCCCCAGATGGATATAGTTCACCGACGTACTCAGGTAAGCCCGCTGGGACAGAAGCTGGCGGATCTCCTCATGGTTAGCCGGGTCAGCACAGTAGCGACAGGCCTCCAACAGCGCCTTCACCAAAGCAATATGGGTGTTGGGATAGGCATTGGCCCAGTCCTCCCGCACCCCCAAAACCTTACCCGGGTGTCCCGGCCAAATCTCCAAATCCGTAGCAATCGTATAGCCGATCCCTTCCATGGCTGCCCGGAAGTTCCAGGGTTCCCCCACACAGTAGCCGTCAATACTGCCCGCCTGCAAATTTGCCACCATCTGGGCCGGCGGGATCCCCTTGAGGGAGACATCCCGTTGGGGATGAATCCCCCCCGCTGCCAGCCAGTACTGCAACAGCAAGCTATGCATAGAGCTGGGATGGACCACCCCGAAGGTGTGCTGCTGACTGGGGCCGTCTAGCAGGTAGCGGCGCAGATCCGCCAAGGTGTGGATCCCCTGGTTATAGAAGCGCTTGGCCAGAGTGATGCCATTGCCATTGCGGGTCAGGGTCAGGGCCGTCACAATCGGAATTGGCTGAGTTTCCCCCCCACCCAGGCTCATCCATACCGGCATCCCCGCCGGCATTTGGGCTGCATCCAAAGAGCCATTGCGGATCCCATCCACAATCCCCCGCCAATTGGATTCCCGCACTAGGCTCACCTCTTCCAGACCGTGCTTGGCGAAAAAGCCCTTCTCCTTAGCCACCATCAGGGGCGCACAGGCGCTCAGAGGGACAAAACCGATTTCCAGATTGATTTTTTCCAGGCCGTGGCGGGCTACCACATGCACCTGGCGCCCCCGCAGTTTTTTCAGGCGCTTTTGCTGATTGAGAAAATAGATAATTTCGCTGCGATAGCTGTAGTAGCTGGGGTGGTTGACCACCTCCAGACGGTGGCGGGGGCGAGGGATATCGATGTCCACAATCCCGCCGATGGTTGCCTCCGGCCCATTGGTCAGCATCACCACCCGATCAGACAGCAGCACCGCCTCATCCACATCGTGGGTGACCATCACCGCCGTAATCTTGTGATCCTGGCAGATTTGCATCAACTGTTCCTGCAAATTACCCCGGGTCAAGGCGTCCAAGGCCCCGAAAGGCTCATCCAAAAGCAGCACCCGGGGACACAGGGCTAAGGCCCGGGCAATCGCCACCCGCTGCTTCATCCCCCCAGACAGTTGGGCAGGGGGCTTATCCGCCGCCGCCCGCAGTCCCACCAAATCCAGATGGGATTCCACGATTTGCCGGCGTTGTTGCGGCGGATAGTCCTTACAGACCGCATCCACCGCCAGGGCTACATTCTGGCGCACCGTCAGCCAAGGCAGGAGGGAATAGTTCTGAAATACCACCATCCGATCCGGCCCAGGAGCGGTGATGGTTTTGCCATCCAGCATCACCACCCCCCCCGTAGGCAGCGTCAGCCCGGCAATCATGCTCAACAGCGTTGACTTACCGCAGCCAGAGTGACCGATCAGCGAAATGAACTCCCCCGAGCGGATTGCTAAATCAATTCCCTTGAGAGCGACATAGATTTTGCCCCCGGGCAGGGAGAAAGTCTTTTCCACCTGGTTGACATTCAACAAAGTTGGCATGATTGTTCCTCCTTATATCTAGGTATCTAGTGTGACTGGCTACTTAGCGACGGGCAATCTTAGCCTGCAAGAATGCCATCAAGCGATCCAAAATTAAACCAACAGCACCGATGTAAATCACAGCAACTATAATCTCAGTGACATAGTTTTGCTGATAGGCATCCCAGATGAAAAAGCCAATCCCTGGCACCCCCGACATAACGATTTCGGCAGCAATAATTGCCAACCAAGCTAAACCAATGGCAATCCTCAATCCCGTAAAGATATAGGGTAGAGCCGAAGGCAGCAAAACCTTGAAGAAAAAGTCAACCCTGGAGAGCTTCAAAACCTTGGCGACATTAATATAGTCCTCAGGAATTTGTCGCACCCCCACAGCCGTATTAATCAAAACAGGCCAAACTGAAGTGATAAAAATGACAAACAAAGCAGCCGGTTCATTCTGCTGCAGAGCGGACAGGGAAATGGGTACCCACGCCAAGGGAGCCACCATGCGCAGAAACTGAAAAATCGGATCGAGAGCGCGGTTCACCCAAAGGCTACTGCCAACCGCAATCCCCAGGGCCATCCCCACCAAGCCGGCACTACAATAGCCAATCGTCACCCGCTGCAAACTCGCTAAAGTCTGACGAAACAAACCCTGATCCAAAGGACTGTTGTAGTAAAAGGGATGCAAAATTAGGTAGTTGCTGCGTTCATCCAGCCAAACATCCACCGGTCCAGGCAGACGAATCACTCCCGTTGATGCCAGAATCTGCCATACAACCAAAAAACCTATAACCCCTACAATCGGCGGCAGAATTTGATCTCGATACTGCCTCCAGTTGATCTGAGACTTAGCAGAATTAGTAGGGGAAGCAGGTACAGTTGTTGTCATAATTACTCCTTGAATCGTTAAGCCCATCCAGTCCAATCAATAACATCTACCTCGGTAGCAGGTAGCGGAGCTGTTTCAGGTTACATCCACAAACAAAAACAGCGAACTAACAATACAATCATCCAAACCCAGTAATACCTGGGGTGCCGATGTCCAGGGTTCATGATCTAGAATCAGCACAATGCTAAGTAGCAGTAATGCCTGACTAGGGATCCCCATGGTGGTGGCTAGACGCGCTTGATGGCCAAACGATTGAGGTAGGCTTGGGGATCAGCGGCATCAAAAGTGACCCCATCGAAGAAAGTTTCTGGGCCGCGGGAGGTGGCATTAGGAATATTGGCTACCCCGAGGGCTTTGGCTGCATCTCGCCAGAGGTCTTCGCGGTTGACTTCTTCGATCAACTTCTTGGCCCGGTCTAGATCCGTGAGGATGGCTTTGTGGTAGCCCCAACGCATAGCTTCCGTCAAAAACCACAGATCATGGGACTTGTAGGGGTAAGAAATGCTACCCCGTCCATCTTGCCAGTACAGGGGTCCGGCCTTGAAATCATTGACATCCGGCTTGCCATCCCCAAGGATGTAGCGCCCTTCAAAGGGTGGGGTCAAAACATTGGCCGGCACATTGAAATAGGTGCGGCTCGAGCAAATCTGAATCAACTCAGGACGATTGGCAGGGTTGTCGCACCACTGCTGGGCTTCCATCACCGCCATCAAAAGAGCCCGCGTCGCCCGAGGATGCTTCTCCACCCAGTCCGCCCGCATCGCCAAGTATTCTTCGGGATGGAACGGCCACATCTGCTGCGTTAAGGCCGCCATAAAGCCAATTTGATCCGAGACAATCCGGAACGGCCAGGGATCCCCGGTGCTGAAGGCATCCATAGTGCCGTTGCGCATCCCTTGCACCGTTTCGGCGGGGGGGACGGCCAACAGGTCAATATCTTGGTCAGGGTCAATGCCACCGGCAGCAAACCAGTAGCGGATCCAGAAATCTTGGTTAGCGCCGGGGAAGGTGTAGGCAGCCTTGAATTTGCGCCCATTGGTGGTAGGGAAATTCTTGATGTAGTCGGCAGCTTGAGCCACATTCAATCCCAAACCCTTGTCGGCGTGCTGCCCGGCAATGGCAATCCCGTTGCCTTGGGTGTTGAGCTGACAGAGAATCGCCATAGGAACGGGGTTATTGTTAGTGATGGCTCCCGTGTGTATCCAGTAGGGCATGGGCATTTGCCACTGCCCGCCGTCAATCCCCCCCCCCGCAGAACCGATCACCAGATTGTCGCGGGCTGCCGGCCAACTGGCTTGCTTCAGCACTTCCGCCTGAGTCAGACCGTGCTTGGCAAAAAAGCCCTTTTCCTTGGCAATGATCAAGGGAGCCGATTCCACAATCGGAATAAACCCCAGCCGAACTTGGGTTGTTTCCGGGCTGGAGGCTTGCGCCACCCAATAGCCCGTGGCAGAGCTAGCCCGAGCTGCCGATGCGCTCAAAGCCCCTCCCACCGCAAACGCTCCAGCCGATGCCAAAAACCGACGACGTGACGTAGTCATAGCCAATCTCCCAATTAAATGAAACGACAGCACTCCCCCTGCGAACCCTTCCGGATCCGAATCAACAAACAACCCTCGCCCGTAACTTAACTACCAACAGAGGGCTAACAGCAGTGCAATGCAAAGGGCTCGAAAAACAACCTCTCTAAACCACTAGGCTGTTCAAACCTGCTGATTATCATAAATGCAATCTTAAATAGATAAAATTCAATTCTTTTAATTATTTAGATAGATAAAAATCTATGCTAGGCTTACAGAGGTAGGGAGGGCAACCAGCTAGAACCTATCTGTGGATTTCGGCAGCTAACCTCGTCCATCCCCGCAAGCCCCGGCTTTGCAGACTAGCTGGCCATTGCTGCCCCAACAACTCTCCCTTGAAAACATCACTTGAAAAAGGTAGTGCGGGCACGGTGCTTGGCTACCGATTCCACCAGCCCAATGGCTAAAAAATTCGTCAGCATCGCCGACCGCCCATAACTGAGAAAAGGCAGCGGGATCCCGGTAATAGGGGCAAGGCCGATGGTCATGCCGATATTCACCAGGCTCTGAAACAAAATCATGGACAACACCCCAATCGCCAGCAGGGAGCCGAAATTATCGCGGGCGGTTTGGGCGATGGCAATCAACCGCACACACAGCAGCCAAATCAGCAGCACCACCACCGCCGCCCCGACAAAGCCCAGTTCCTCCCCAATCGCCGAAAAAATAAAATCCGTATGCTGTTCCGGGATAAAACTCAACTGCGTTTGGGATCCCTGCATCCAGCCGCGGCCCCAGAGTCCGCCGGAGCCAATGGCAATTTTGGATTGGATCAGGTGGTAGCCGGATCCCAGGGGATCTTGAGTGGGGTCGAGAAAAATCGTGAGTCGGGCGCGTTGGTAGGGTTTGAGGATGTGCCAGGCCACTTGTCCCAATTGTCCGGAGAGGACATTCAAGCCGGTAAAGACCATAGCACCGATCCAGCGCCAGGAGAGGCAGCTCAGGGCCAGCACCCCCATCCCCAGGCACCAGATCAGCCAGAGGGTGAGGAAAAAGCCTTTGCCTGGGATAGTGTGCAACCCAAACAGCACCGCCCCCACAATCGGAGAAGTAATCAACAGCAACCAACTGCCCTTAGCACCCGCCCAATAGAGCATGCCAAAGACAATCGCCACAAAAACTAGGGATGTGCCCAGGTTGGGTTGAACAAAGATCAAGATCCAGGGGGGTAGGATCACCCCGACAGCAACCCAGATTTGGCTGAAGTACTTGATCGGCCAGTGATGGAGAACGGCAGCCAAAGTCAAGATGACAGCCACCTTGGCAAATTCTGAGGGCTGGAGTTGGAAGCCGGCGATCATGATCCAGCGTTCTGCTCCTCCCGCCGACACCCCGACAAAAAAGACCGCGATCAACCCTAGTAAGGCAATTCCATAGGTGAGCCAGTGCCAGCGCAGCCAATGGTCGTAGTTCATCCGTGCCAGCAGCAGGCAGGGGATCAAGCCCAAGCCAATCATGACCAGATGTTGTAGCCAGAAATCGACCGTGTCGTTGGCACTGCGAATGGCCAGAACACCCAATCCAGCCAAAACCAAGACGGTCAACAGCAAGAGAATATCAAAGTCACGCCAAGACTGTCGCTCTAAAAAGTGCATGGTGGGGTTGCGGTGGTGATCACAGCTAACTTAGCACCTTAGCCTCGACCAGGAATCCTCCCCAGCAGCCAGGCACAAACAGGACTCTCCAGGATTGATATGAGCTGTCACTCAGAACTCCCATCTTGGAATCGGCCAGGGAATCTTAGAGTCTCCCTTGAGGGGTGGCGGAGCCGGCATCCTAGCTAGATGACCTGCCAAGACCTAGAGACCTAGGACCCTGATAGACTAAAGCTAAAGATGGCTGTTCTCACCGAGAATGCCGCTTCTGATGCAATTGCAAACGCTCCCCCGACTGAAGCCTGAGGCTTAGGCAGCCCATAAAAACGGCGTTGCCGAAGCACCTCTAGTCAGTAAGATTCTGCTTTTTGGTTGTTTTACCTGATCCCTTGTCTTGCAGTTGCCAACCTATTCAGGGCCGTCAGGTAGCGCTCGCAGTACGCAAGCTACCGGTGCCAGGCACAGGCAGCCAAAACCGTGGCAACTAAAAACCCAAGAAAACAATCACAATCTTCCAAACAAAACTAATCAGGGTAAAAAAGGGTTACCCCATGGGTAACCCCCCCAGGCAAGAACCGCAAGAGAGTGATGGGCTTAGTGAACCACCAGCTTGACGTTGGCGTTGGTCAGACCAGGACGCTTGACATCAGCCAAGGTCTTGTTGATGGCGTACTTTTGGTTGATGGAGTTGATCAGCTCGGTTTGGTTGTGCTTCTTGGCAACACCCCAGAGGTCAGCAATCAAATCAAAGCTGCCATCGGGATTCTTAGACCAGCCCAAATCGTAATCCCCTTCCAAAACCGCCACGATGTCGGCACGCACACGCTGACCGTTGTAGCCACGCACATCCGCTTGGGTCTTGACGGTAAAGCCCAGGTCGCGCAAAGACTGCTGCAAGGTTTGGGCATCGGTGATCTTGGTGCGCAAGGTGCTAAAATGAGACATGGTTTGATCTCCTGTGTAGTTGGTTATACAGACTAGAACTCAAGCCGTTGATACTCGGCCACGGATGCCGCCGCTGGCCGAGCTCTTTGCTGAGCCCATTCCCTCAACGCTGTCACCTGCTCCATCATGGTGCGGGACAGAGGTTGAGTTGCTTTCGTTGCTGCCAAAATGTCCAACTGAGTAAATTCGCGGTGTTGGGCAAAGGATTCGTACATGGCAGCAATCAATACTTGCTCGATTTCGGCACCGGAAAACCCCTCGCAGGTTTTCGCCAATTGGTACAGGTCGAATCGAGAAATGTCAGAACGGCGCTTTTGCAGGTGAATCCGAAAGATCTCCACCCGCTCCTCAATGGTGGGCAGATCCACAAAGAAGATCTCATCAAAGCGCCCTTTACGCAAAAATTCCCCCGGTAAACGCTCAATCCGGTTGGCAGTAGCCATGACAAAAACCGGAGACTTTTTCTCCTGCATCCAGGTCAGGAAGGAACCAAAAATGCGGCTGGAGGTACCACCGTCGGAATCCGCCGACCCCGCTGCTCCCCCAAAGGCCTTGTCTAGCTCATCGATAAACAAAATCGCCGGAGAAATGGATTCGGCCGTCTTCAGGGCTGAGCGCAGGTTGGCTTCCGAACGGCCAACCGTCGAACCATCGTAGACTCGACCCAAATCCAGCCGCAACAGGGGTAAACCCCACAGATGGGCAGCGGTCTTGGCAATCAAGGACTTGCCACAACCAGGCACCCCCAGGATCAATAACCCTTTGGGCTGGGGCAAGCCGTACTGACGGGCCCGCTCGGAAAAAGCCTCGGAACGCTGGTTCAACCACCGCTTGAGCTCCTGCAACCCACCCACCGCTTCGATGGTCTCGTCCACTTCTAGGTACTCCAGGATGCCGTTGCGGCGAATCAACTGCTGCTTTTCGGAAAGAACGATGTCCACCTCCGCTTCGCTCAAACGCCCGGTCATCACCGCAGCTTTGCGGTAAACCTTTTCGGCTTCGTCAAGAGTTAAGCCGAGGGCGGCGCTGATCAGCTTTTCCCGAGTGGTCTCGGAAAGGGTTATGGGTGGTTTGCCCTGGCGAGCCATGGTGTCAAGCTGCCGCTGCAAAACCCGACCGATCTCGGCGGCGGTAGGCAACTGAAAATCCACCACAGCCACTTCTTTCTCAAGTTCATAGGGAACTTTGGGCACCGGCGACAACAAGATGATGGTCTTGTGACTGCGCCGCAGGGCATTGACGGCATCCCGCAAATAACGACGAACCTCGGTGTTGTCAAGGTAGTCGTTCAAATCCTTGAAGACAAATACTGCCGGGTCTTTGTAGTCAATGACCGCAGACAGGGCAGTCTGACAGGATTGGGTGCTGTGCTGAATGACGTGGCGAGGCTGGCCGTATTCCACTAAACCCCGGGTAGAGGTCCACACCAAAAGCCGCCGCTGAGGGGTACGCTGCCGAACTAAGGTGGCTAAGGACTCCTCCACTCGCTCTTCCTCGTGGCTCACAAGGCAGATGAGCGGATACTGAGCTTGAATGAGAACCTCTAGCTCTTGCATAGTCACTCAGGGAACCCTAAATAAGGACAACGTAACCCTACCTACCCCCCCGGTGGGGATGGCAATCAACACCTACTAGCAACGCTGGCTAGCAATGCTTGTGGGTGCAGAGGGTGCAGGAAAAGGTTAGGAGCAGGTGATCAGGGTCTTGGGAGGATCCCAAGGGCTGAGGCTGTCTTCTTCCAGGATGGCTTGGGTAGCCTGGGGAAGGGACTGCACCTGACCGCTGCGAATGATGAAGGGATGAGCACACGCCGGACACTGGTGCACCTGATGGCTGGACCCCAAGGTGCCTTCCACAAGCTCGGCGTGATCCAGATAAAACTGGAGGGCACGCTCGGCTAAGGCCGACATTGGCTCTGCTTCTACGGCAGCCCGAACCTTGAGGCTGTGATGCAACTCGGAACTGAGGTAGAAAGTGACTTTCTGCTTTGGCTCCGATCCAGACGACGATAGGGGTGTACTCATATACGCTCGGTGTTGGTTGACCCAGGTATTGAACCAGATTAGCTATTCTGCTGGCTTGCTGGCAAGTTTTTCATAAAAGTTAACAATCATTGGGTGTGTTGGTGGCAGAAGTAGCAGTGGCCCCAGCGGTGGAGTTCGTGGGGGGGGGTGGGGCTGTGGCAGCGGGGGCAGGGGGGGTAGTGGCGGGTGAGGGCTTTGAGGGTCTCGGCCCAGCGTTGGAAGGCGGCTTGGGGAGTGGGGGGGGTGGAGCGGGCGGGTGGGGGAGGGGGTTTGTGGGGAGGTGGGGGGGCGGGGGGGTGGGCTTCCGGGACAGGTAGCCAGTGCTGGGGGGAAAAGTGAATCTCCCTGAGGGGCTGGGGGAGGTGGGGGTTGAGTTTGGCCAGAATTAAACGCCGCTGCAAGCGTAGGTTCTGGGCCCAGGCGGAGCTGGAGGTGGCCACGTAAAGGGTGCTGTGCTGGGTGCGCAGGGGCTGGGTGTGCTGGCTGACGGGGGAACCGACAATCTCTGGCCACAGTTTTTGGATGGTCTGCCACTGCTGCCATTGCTGTTGCTGGGGATGGTTCTGCCAGGTTTGCAGGGCGGCACTCAGGGGATGCAACATCGCTGCTCGTAGTTCCAGGATCGCTGATTCCAGGGTATCTTGTGGGGCAGGGTGGGGTGTCTATGGCGGTTTCGGAACGGCAAATCCTCGATCTCCTTAAGGAAGCCCAGGGCTGGGCGGGATCCCGGCAGTTGCAGGGGTGGGCAGATAAGCTGCGCCGGCGCCGGCTGCGGGTGGCGGTGTTTGGCTTGGTGAATCGGGGTAAGTCGGCGCTGATTAATGCTTTGGTGGGGGTGCCGCTGCTGAAAACGGGACCCCTCAATGGGGTGACGCAGCGGCCGGAGCGGGTGGGCTGGGTGGGGACGGGGTCGCGGCTGCAGGTGGAACTGGTGGATACGCCGGGGCTGGAGGAGGTGGGGGGGGAGGCGCGATCCCAGCTGGCCTGGCGGGAGGCGCAGCGGGCGGATCTGATTTTGTTTGTGATCAGTGGGGATCTGTGTCAGTTGGAGTATGGGGCGCTGCTGGAGCTGCGGCGGGCGGGGAAGCCTGTGTTTTTGGTTTTCAATAAGGTGGATCTCTACCCAAGTTGTGACCGGGAACTGATCTATGGGCAGTTGACAAGTCCGCTGCTGCGCCGGTGGGTGAGGCCGGAGCAGATCTTTTTGGTGGCCGCAGCCCCACCCCCGCAAAAGGTGCGGCAGGTGTGGTTGGATGGGCGGGTGACGGAAACGTGGGAAGCTCCCCCCCCACAGGTGGATGCCCTGCGGCAGGCTTTGGCGACGGTCCTGGCTGGGGAAGGGGAACGCTTGCTGCGAATCAATGTGCTCAGGGGGCTGGAACGGCGACACCGGCAAGAGGTGAAACGATTGCTGGCCCAACCACCGTTGCCTATGTGGGGATGGATGGGGATGAAGGCGCTGCTGTGGACGCTGCTGCCAATGGCAGATGGGCTGGTGAGTCTGGTAGGGGATCTGGGGCTGATCTGGCAGTGCCATCGCTATTACCGTCTGCCTCTGGGGAGGCGGCTGTGGGGGGTGATGGGGCAGGTGCTGGTGCTCAATCTCTGGGTGGCTGCCCTGGCCCATTGGCTGCAGGGCTGGGGCTGGTGGGGGGGGGGAGAAGCTCTCTATCTGCTGCTGGCCTGGTGGGGCAGCCGCCACATCCAAGGGCAAATGCGCTCCTGCCTCCTCCAGTTCGGACTGTGGCACCACCGGGATCCCCAGGAGTTGCTGCGCCAGTTGTGGGGGGAGGTGAAACCGGGATCGATCCTGGCCGGGCTGGAGCCGCGCTATGGATAAGCCTTTGGCGGAGGTGATCGCTAGCAGTACGCGGCAGTTCTGGGGGGAATGTCTGGAGCCTGAGGATTTGCGCTTTCCCCAATTGCCGCCCTTAGGAAGTTGGGTCAAGGCTGCGGATGAGGAGACGGGGTACTGGATCTATGGGGTGGTCGGCCAGGGGCGAATGGCTGCGATTGATTCGTTGCACCGGGCCCGGGCCCTCGGCCTGACAACCCAGGAGTTGCGCCTGCAACAACCCCAGATCTTTGCCATGCTTAAAACGGAGTTCCAAGGGATCATTATCGGCTTCCATGATAGCCAGCGCCATCACCACTACCTCCCCCCCCGCCCACCCCAAATCCATCAAGCTATCTATGCCTGCACCAGGGAAGATGTCCTGCAGGGGAGCGAAAATCTGGAGTTCCTGCGCAGCCTCAAGGGCATACCCGGGATCCCGGGGGATGAGTTGCTGGCGGCAACGATCCGCTACTGCTGGCGTATCCGCCACTGCGACCGGGGGTGGCTGGTGCGGGTGGGGCGGTATTTGAGTGTGTTGTTGCGGGATGATTATGACCAGTTGAGTGCCATTATTCGCAAGCTGCAAACCTAACTGCTCCCACGTTGGCTACTGCTGCCAAGCAGAGACAAGGACATTAACCCCTGATACTCATCTCAATGTCGAATCGCTGCTGGTTCGTAAATGCCCAAGGGCAATGCCAAAGCCTAGGGATCCCGAAGCTGGATCGGGCTCATCCTTACCGGCTGCATCGCTTCCTGACGGAACTAGAAGACCTCAGTTGCCAGCTCCACGATGAACCGGCATTGCTCCAGGCTTTGGCCCCGAGGTTCCTAGCCTTGATTCAGGGATCCCCATGGTTGGGGAGTGTTTTGACGCCGCCGGATCCCCAGGTGGGTTGGTCGGCGGTGTTGCTTTACGATGAGCCGGATTATCCCTTTACTCTGCAAACGGTGGTTTGGGCGCCGGGGCAGGGGTCGCCGGTTCATGGTCACGGGACCTGGGCGATGGTAGCCCTGATGGCGGGTCAGCAGGAGCATCGCTTTTGGCAGCAGGCAGCAGATCAACTCACCCCAACCGGAACCTGCACCTTGGCAGCAGGAGATGTGCTGCTGATGAGCTCAACAACCTGCCACCAAGTCAACGTCAGCCCGGGATCCCCCGCCATCAGTCTCAACCTCTATGGGCCTGGGGGGGTAGGGGGGTATTAAGACCGGCTCACCTGTTGGGTAGCAGGGGAGGATGCTGCCCTAGCCACAGGGGTCTTAGGCAGGAGCCAGGCTTGGATGCCGGCAACCCAGTCATGCACCAACACATAAAAACAGGGAATGATAAACAGGGTTAATCCCGTTGCCCCCGCCAGCCCCCAAAACACAAACACTCCCAAAGGCTGCAGGAACTCACCCCCCTGCTGCAAACCGATGCCGGCAGCCAACGGGTAGAGACCCAAAACCGTCGTGATGGTGGTCATTAGGATGGGCCGCAAGCGCAACGGGGCAGCCTGCAAAATCGCTAAACGCCGCTCAATACCCTGTTCTAGGCGGATCTGATTGGCCAACTCCACCATCAAAATGGCATTGTTCACCACCAAACCCACCAGCAGGATCCCCCCTACCATCACGGTGGCTCCCACAGGCGTGTTGGTCGCCCATAGCCCTATCACCCCACCCGTCACCGATAAGGGCACCGTCAATAAAATCACCAAGGGATCCACAAGGGAGTTGTACTGCACCGCCATCACCGTAAAGACCAAAAATACCGCCAGGGATCCCAGCAGCAGCAGGGTGGTTTGCAGTTGCCGGGCACTGCTGGCGGCGTCGCTGGGGGCGCGGGTGACACCGGCGGGCAGGGTGAGTTGAGCCATCACCTGATCCACCTGGGCGAGAGCCGGGCCTAGGGTTGCTCCCGGGGCTAGGTTACCGGCAATCACCACCACCTGTTTTTTGTTAATGCGCTGAATTTCCGCGGGTGCCACCCCCAGAGAGACCGTAGCCAGATCTTGAAGCTGCACAATCCCCCCTGCCCGGGTGAGGATAGGCAACTGCCGCAAATCCTCCGGACTTTGCAGATCCTCAGGCCGCACCCGCACCCGCACCGGAATCAGATTTTCCCCGTCCTGAAAATCTATCGGCCGGGATCCCTGCAGGGCAGTGGCCACCAGTTGCCCGACCTCCGTAGGGGCTAGACCGAGGTCATTGACCCGCAGCCAATCGGGACGGATTTGGATTTCCGGCTGGCGGTCTTCCCCATCGGGACGGAAGCTAGCCAGGGTGACATTTTGATCCAAAGCCGCCAGCACCTGGGAGGCAGCCTGCTGCAAAGCCAGCGGGTCATCGCCCTGCAACGTGACATCCAACTCCGCCCCAGGGCTAGGGGAATTGCCCAGATTCAGCCCCCGCACCTGTCCCGGGCGGAAATTCACCCGCACCCCCATCAGCCCCAACCGCTGCACCCGCTGATTTACCGCCCGCAAATACTCATTGAGATTGGTACCGGGGGACAACGTGATTGACCCGCCGGAGCGGGTGGG
>JAUQVP010000055.1:0-18119 GCA_039794745.1 Thermostichales cyanobacterium HHBFW_bins_127
TATGATTACTTTTGCTATTCTATGATTCAAAACCTTTTTCTTACCAAAAGCTGACGGTAGGACTCAACAGATCAAGATGGGAAATGGATCGCAGTGAATTTGTTAGAAGATCCTATATTCAAAATGTTGATATTTACAATCTAGCCCAGTGGAATCCAATAGATGCCCTTCTTCATGGAAAATTAAGGGAGAGGTATGTTCTTATTGTTGGCCTGATTATCATTCTAGTATCTTGTATCTTGTTAGCTTCTCTAAAAGTTTCCATAGGAGGAATAAGCTATGTTATTTTTGTTATTTTCTCAGGAATAACTTACGTTTTACACCTTTCACCTAGTACGCGGTTTCTCAATGGATATTTGGCATCTGGTCTGGCACTAAGCTGTACAATCCTAGGTTTCTTATTGGTCTCTAGGTACCCAGGAGTAACTACCTGGCTGCAAAGATACAAAACTTTGGCTATCGTACTTTTTCTCCTGGTTCCCATATCCCTATCACTAGCTTTATTTGGCCTGGGTAAGGGGTCTGTCCTCCTGCCGGTTGCATTGGAAACTTCACCAAAGTTGATTATCGTTAGGAGTGGCTCCCTACGCTTCTATCGGCCAGTTGCTGACTTATGCTGGGCAGCACCCCTACCCTGTACCCCAGAAAATATTGAGGGCAAGGTGGGACTTCGGTATCCCGAGAAGGGGTTGGCGGGAGGCTTTGTGCGGCTAGAAACAGGCCCTTGAAGGAGTCTAAACCCCTGTTTTCCCTCTCAAAGGGGATCCCCTCTGCTAGGCTAGGAACTGTAACAAACTGTGAAAGCGATGCGGCGGATTATTCTCATGACCGGGAAGGGGGGGGTGGGCAAGACCTCCATGGCAGCGGCGACCGGCTGGCGCTGTGCGGAATTGGGCTATAAAACGCTGGTCTTGAGTACGGATCCGGCTCACTCTTTGGCGGACAGCTTTGATCAGCCCCTAGGCCACGAGCCGCGGCAGGTGCAGGAGAATCTCTGGGGGGCAGAGTTGGATGCTTTGGTGGAACTGGAGCAGAATTGGGGCTCGGTGAAAACCTATATTACTGAGGTGCTGCAAGCCCGTGGCCTCGATGGGGTGCAAGCCCAGGAGTTGGCGGTGCTGCCGGGGATGGATGAGATTTTTGCCCTGGTGCGGGTCAATCGCCACTACGATGAACGGGAGTTTGATGTCCTGATTATCGATTCAGCCCCCACCGGCACGGCCCTGCGGCTGTTGAGTCTGCCGGATGTCTCCGGCTGGTACATGCGCAAGTTCTATAAGCCCCTGCAGGGCCTGGCACAAATCCTTCGCCCCATCGCCGAACCTATCGTTAAAGGACTGACCGGGATCCCGCTGCCTAACAATCAAGTTCTGGATGCCCCCTACGAGTTCTACCAAAAAATTGAGCGGTTGGAAAAAATCCTTACTGACAACACCATCACCAGCGTTCGCCTGGTCACCAATCCGGAAAAGATGGTGCTCAAGGAATCCCTGCGGGCCCATGCTTACCTGAGTTTGTATGGGGTGGCAACGGATTTGGTGATTGCCAACCGGATCATTCCCGAAGACGTCCGGGATCCCTATTTTGATCGCTGGAAAGCTAGCCAGCAGCACTACCGCCGGGAGATCCACAGTAACTTTGCCCCCCTGCCCGTTAAGGAGATCCCCCTCTATGCGGAGGAGTTGGTGGGTTGGGCAGCCCTCGCCCGCCTGAAACAAGATCTCTGGGGGGATGAGGATCCGGCAGCAGTTCTCTATCAAGAGACGACCTACAGCGTCAGCAGCAGCAACGGCCAGTACCTGTTGGATTTATATTTGCCCGGGATCCCCAAGGAGCAGGTGGAGTTGAGCAAAACCGGGGATGAGCTGAATATCCGCATTGGCAACCACCGGCGCAACCTGGTGCTGCCCCAGTCCCTGGCGGCCCTGCAGCCGAGCGGCGCCAAAATGGAAGCCGACCACCTCACCATCCGCTTTGCCCCGAGCCGCCCCTGAAAACCCAATAAAAAGTTACAACTGATACAAAAATCCTGAGCCTGTGTTCTAATGTAGTCAGCATAACAACTGCGCCCATGTACGTGCCCGTATGGCTGTTGCGACCCCGGAAAAGTCTTTGGTCTCTGTGTTCAAGCAATTGGGTGGCACTCACCCGCCGGTTGTGGAAACCTATGAACGGGGAAAAACCATTTTTTTCCCTGGGGATCCGGCGGAGCGGGTGTATTTTTTGGTCAAGGGGGCGGTGAAGCTCTCCCGAGTCTATGAGATGGGGGAGGAAATCACCGTGGCCCTGCTGCGGGAGAATAGCATTTTTGGGGTGTTGTCGTTTATTACCGGGCAAAAATCCGACCGGTTTTACCATGCGGTGGCTTTTACGCCGGTGGAGCTGTTGTCGTTGCCGATTGAGCAGGTGGAAAAAACGCTGAAGGAAAATGCAGAGTTGTCCTCGATTTTGCTCAAGAGCCTTTCTTCGCGGATTTTGCAAACGGAGATGATGATTGAAACCTTGGCCCACCGGGATATGGGATCGCGGCTAGAGAGCTTTCTGTTGATCCTCTGTCGGGATTTTGGCGTGCCGACGCCCCAGGGGGTGATGATCGATCTGCGCTTGTCCCATCAGGCGATTGCGGAAGCGATCGGCTCCACCCGGGTGACGATTACCCGCCTGTTGGTGGAATTGCGCAAGGCTAAAAAAATCTCTATCCACAAGAAAAAAATCACGGTCCATGACCCCATGCAGCTTGGGCACCGCTTTGCCTGAGAGGAAAATCCTGTGCTGATTGTGATCGATAACTATGACAGCTTTACCTACAACTTGGTGCAGTACCTGGGGGAAATGGGCTGCCCGGTGGAGGTCTACCGCAATGACCAAATCACCATCCCAGAAATCCTCGCCCGGGATCCCGATGGGATTGTGATTTCCCCGGGGCCAGGGCGACCGGAGGAGGCGGGGGTTTCCCTGCAGGTGTGGCAGGAGTTGGGGCCGCAGCTGCCGATTTTGGGGGTTTGTCTGGGGCATCAGGCGTTGGGACAGGTCTTTGGCGGGCGGGTGATCCATGCCCCAACGTTGATGCACGGTAAAACTTCTGCCATTGCCCACAGGGGGGTGGGGGTGTTTGCGGATTTGCCCCAGGGGTTTACGGCAACTCGCTACCACAGCTTGGTGGTGGAAGCCAGTAGTTTGCCGGCGGTGCTGGAAGTCACTGCCTGGGTGGAAGGGGATCCCGATCTGATCATGGGTTTGCAGCATCGTCAGTATCCTTGGTTGCAGGGGGTGCAGTTTCATCCGGAAAGTGTGCTGACCAGTACGGGCAAACAGCTTTTAGCCAATTTTGTCAGGAGCACCCATAGGGTAGGCTAATTTTAGTCAAGGGGGATGGGCATGCGGCGACGGCGGCTGATACAGGGGGGAGCGACTTTAGCGGGGTTAGCATGGAGCCATCTGCTCCTTGGTCCTGGTCGGGCTCAGTCCCTGCCTTTGCAGATTACCTGGTTATTCCACAGTTGCGTTTTGTTTGAGGGGGAGGGCTACCGGGTGTTGGTCAATCCCTTCCGCCCCATCGGCTGTACTGCCGGCTACCCGGCGCCGCGGGTGCTGGCCGACCTCGTCTTGATCAGTAGCCGCCTGTTCGATGAGGGAGCCATCGAAGACCTACCGGGATCCCCGCAGATTTTGTTTCGTCCGGGGGACTATCAGATTCAGGGGCGGCGGGTGCAGGGGGTGCGCATGGCCCACGATAACACGACACCGCGGGGGGAGCGTTTTGGGATCAATGTGGGTTGGCGCTGGCGTTTAGCCGGGTTGGAGATTGTGCATTTGGGGGGGGCGGCGGCCCCGATCACCCGGGAACAGGAGATTCTCTTGGCGCGGCCGGATCTGCTGTTTGTGCCCGTTGGCGGTGGGCCGAAAAACTATGATCCGGAGGGGGCGCGGGCAGCGATTGAGGTGCTACGGCCGCGGGTGGTGATTCCTACCATGTATCGCACGGCGGCGGCTGATGACCAATGTGATTTGGTTGAATTGTCGGCATTTTTGAGTTTATATCCAGCCGGGTCGATTCGCTTTTTGGACAGTACCAGCCTTAGCCTCACCCCAGAGGACTTGCCGGGCAGCTTGCAGATTTGGGTTTTTCCGGAAACAGCTTAGGGCATGAGACTGTAACAGATCCCTCACCCCCTGACCCTCTCCCAGAGGGGGATTCAGAAGAAAATATGGGCGAGCTTTTTTCAGGTGCTGTCGTTATTTTGAGAAAGGTGAATGGCTGGGGCAGCGGCATCTAATCTTTGAGCACATAGCCGACCCCGCGGACGGTTTGCAGGAGTCGCTTTTCCCCGGGACGCTCCAGTTTCAGGCGCAAATAACGAATATAAACCTCAATAATGTTGGAATCCCCGGCAAAATCGTAGCCCCACACATGTTGCAGGATCTGCTGCCGAGTTAAGACCTGCCGGGGATGCTGCATCAAATAGCGCAATAACTCGAACTCTTTGCCCGTTAGCTCAATCCGCTGGGATCCCTTGGTGACTTCTCGGGTTATGGGATCCAGGGTCAGATCCAAAAAAACCAGCCGGTGATCGCTCTGGCCACTGCGGCGGTGCAGGTAGGTGTAAATCCGATGCAACAGTTCCTGGGTTTGAACCGGCTTGACCAGGTAGTCGTCGGCGCCAGCTTCCAAACTAGCCACCCGGTCAGCAATGCTGTCCCCCTCCGTCAGCAAAACCACCGGGATCCCGAACCCTTGCATGCGCAGATGGCGGCAGAGCTCCAAGCCTGAGGTATCCGGGAGGATGGTATCGAGGAGAATTAAATCGGGAGCAGTGCCCGTGAGGCTGGCGAGAGCCGATTCGCCGTCCCGGCTGAGGCTGACTTGGTAGCCGGCACAGGTCAATTCCGTTTCCAAGTTGGCAGCCAAACTTGGCTCCGGCTCCACCACGATAATCCGACCCTTAATAGCCATAAATACCTAAAATCCCTGGGCTGATTTTAGCTCAGGCAGTCCAGGTTCAGCACGGATCCCTGCCCTGCCACCACCCGCCCCAAATACAGCGCATCCGCAAACACCTCCCCCATCGGCACCTCGGGAGCAGCAATCACCACAAACCCAATCCCCATATTGAAGGTACGTAGCATCTCCGCCAGCGGCACCTGCCCTTGGCTCTGCAACCAACGAAAAACCGCCGGAACCTGCCAAGGCTGCTCAATCTGCACCGCCTGACCCGGCCCCAAACACCGCGGCAGATTCTCCGGGATGCCGCCACCAGTGATGTGTGCCAGAGCATGGATCGGGACGCCGGCCCGCAAAGCCCGCAGCACCTCCGCCACATAAATCCGGGTCGGCAACAACAATTCTTCCCCCAAAGAACGCAGCCAACCAGGGGGAACATAATCCCAACCTACCCCGGCATTAGCCACAATCTGGCGCACCAAACTAAAGCCATTGCTGTGCACCCCCGCACTCGGGATCCCCCAGACCCAATCGCCGATAGCCACCTGGGAGCCGTTCAAGATCTGCGACCGTTCCACCACTCCCACCGCAAACCCAGCCACGTCATAGACCCCTTGGGGATAAAACCCTGGCATTTCCGCCGTTTCTCCCCCCAGCAGGGCACAGCCTGCCTGTTCACAGCCGGCGGTGATCCCCGCCACCACTTGAGTCAGCACCTGGGCATCCAGCTTGCCCGTAGCCAGATAATCCAGAAAAAACAAAGGCTCTGCCCCTACCGTCAGCACATCGTTGACACACATGGCCACCAGATCAATGCCAATGGTGTCGTGCCGCCCCAACGCCTGGGCAATGGTCAGCTTGGTTCCCACCCCATCCGTTCCTGCCACCAACACGGGATCCCGGTAGCCTGCCGGCAAGCCACACAGTCCGGCAAAACCACCGATGCCACTGATCACCTCCGGGCGATGGGTGCGGCGTCCATAGGCGACAATGCCCTGGACAAAGCGGTTGCCCAGATCGATATCGACTCCGGCTGAACGATAGTCCACGGCTACCCTACTGCTGAATTAGGAAACCCCTCACGTGAGGGGTTTCTGGGTCTTGCTAGAGGTTTTACTTGATGGAAGCCTTGGCCCCCGCTTCCTCCAGCTTCTTCTTCAGTTCGGCAGCGGTTTCCTTGTTGACCCCTTCCTTGATGGGTTTGGGAGCGGATTCCACCAGATCCTTGGCTTCCTTCAGCCCTAGCCCGGTCAGTTCCCGCACCACCTTCAAAATGGCAATTTTCTTGTCGGCAGGGAACTCTTCCAGGATGACGGTGAATTCCGTTTGCTCCTCCACCGGTTCAGCGGGGGCCGGGACGGCTGGAGCTGCCCCGGGAGCCGCCGCCACCGGCGCCGCCATCACCATGCCACCCACCGGGGCAGCGGCACTCACCCCAAAGGTCTCTTCAATAGCCTTCACCAACTCCGAGGCTTCCAACAGGGTCAAAGCCTTCAGTTCTTCCAGGATTTTTTGCACCCGTTCAGACATGAGCCATTCTCCAATCAGGACAAATCACGCAAATCAACATCTCGGGATTTAGGCGGCGTCCCGTTGCGCCAGGGCCTGCAGCACCCGCCCCAGGGAAGCGGGCACTTCGTTGATGCCCCGCCCCAGTTGCGTGGGAACACCCTTGAGACTGACCGCCAAACGGGTAGCCACCGTTTGCAGGGCACCCGCCGCTTGGGCCAGCAACACTTCCTTGGGCGGCAGATCGGCCACAGCCTTGATCTGGTCAATGTTGAGAGCCATGCCAGCCATGGCCGCCCCGCGCAGTTCCGTCTTTTTGACCTTTTTCTGGAACCCCTGATAGACCTTGAGGGCATCCCCAATCCGATCCGGGACCATGATAAAAGCCGAAGACCCCGCCAGGTACTGCTGCATCCCCGCCCAAGCTGCCTGCCCGGCAATGGCCCGCTCCATGAGGGAGTTTTTCACCACCATGAACACGCAGCCCAAAGGACGCAACTCCGCCCGCAAACTCGACATCTCGGCAACGGTCAGACCTTTGTAGTCCACCACCATCACCATCTGGGACCGCTTCAGCAGGTCCTGTACTTCCTGGACAATTTCCGCCTTCCGCTCTAGGGATTGGCGACCCATGGATTCACCTCCTTCTGGGCATGATTGTTTCACAACCACCCCTAGGCAGGCATAAAAAAAGCCCCGCTCACGGGGACAGCAGGTCAATGGTGAAATACCCATAACCAGCCGGACTCAACCAGCCTAAGTTACGGTGTTCCCTCATCGCCCTCGGCAGGATATTAAGCCGTAGCCCCTGCTGTCTTCGGTCGTGATCTGAAAGTCAAGGTTGCAATTAGCTGCGCCAATCACTTCCCCAACCCAAGACAATAATCATAACACAAGCTGTGGAGAAGTGAAATGCGAATTTTAATCTGCCCCAATGCCTTTAAGGGATCCCTGACGGCGGGGCAGGCGGCGGCGGCGCTGGCGCGGGGGGTGCGGCGGGGGGGTGGGGGGGTGGAGGTGAGGGAGTTGCCCTTGGCGGATGGGGGGGATGGGACGTTGGCGGTGCTGCTGCGGGCTTTGGGGGGGGAGGAGGTGAGCTGCTGGACCCGGGATCCTTGGGGTCGGCCGCTGCTGGCCAGCTATGGGGTCTTGTCCGATGGGCGGGGGGTGGTGGAGTTGGCCCAGGCCTCGGGGTTGGCGCGGCTGCTCCCAACGGAGCGGGATCCGGAACAGACCAGTACGGAGGGGACGGGGATACTGATTCGGGCGGCCCTAGAGCGGGGCTGCCGGGAGCTGCTGATTACCTTAGGGGGTTCAGCGACCAATGATGGGGGGATGGGCATTGCCCATGCTTTGGGGTTTCGCTTTTTGGCGGCAGATGGGCAAGCACTACCCCCTAAGGGGGGATCGTTGCTCCAGGTGGCTAGCATGGATGCTTCCCAGGTGCTGCCAGCGGTGTGGGACACCCGCTTTCGCCTTCTGTGTGATGTTAATAATCCCCTGTTGGGATCCCGGGGGGCGGTGGCGGTGTTTGGGCCCCAGAAGGGGGCTACCCCTGAGCAGCAGGCTCGTCTGGAACAGGGTTTGGCCCGTTGGGCGGCCCTGATTGGGGCTGAGGCTGGGGTGGATATTCGCCATCTAGCGGGGGCGGGGGCAGCGGGGGGGGTGGGGGGCGGGCTGGTGGCCCTGCTGGGGGCGAGCATCGAGTCGGGAACGGACTTTATCTTGCAGACCCTGGAACTGGAGCGCTGGATAGCCTGGGCGGATCTGGTGATTACCGGGGAAGGACACCTGGATCCCCAAAGCCAGATGGGCAAGCTTTTCGGGGGTATCCAAGCCCTCTGCCAGCGCTACGGCAAGCCCCTTTGGGTGATAGTGGGGCAGGGAGCTTTGCCAGGGGTGAAGGTGTCTCGGGTTATGGATTTGGCTGCCGATTTAGAGTCAGCCATGCAGCGGGCGGATCACTACCTGGAAGCCCTAGCTTATTCAGGAATTGGAGAGTTCCTGCACCCGTCGCTGTAACCAGGTCTCCCATAGACCGGGGGTATAAACCTGATTGAAGGCATCCCCCCACACCAGCACCGTCTGCCCGGCCACGGTCACCACAATCACAGAGCGGCGATCCCGCAGAGAGGTGAGTTTTTGCAGCTTCAAATGCTCCTCGGCGTAGGTCTCCACCCGCTCTTGATCTAGAGTATTGGTGCGCCGGGTCCCAGCAGCCCGTAAAATTAAGTTAATCCAGGTGGGTAAATGCTCAGGGATTTGAGGCACAGCCCAAACCTCCGCAACGGATCTTCATCCACCTTAACCCATCCCTTCAGGAACCCGGCAACCATCGCTCCACTATCGCCCCCACTATTGCTTAGGTAAGCAAAAGCTTCTTTCAGTAGAATGAAATCATAGATGCATGCAGCTAATGTTAAGCAAGATCGTCCAGGTAGCACACAGGTAGCGCAGGCGTCCGCAAACGTCCAACAAAACGTTCCGTTCCAATCCAACGTAATCCAACGTTCGTTCAACAAGCACAACAAGCAGTGCGAGCAAGCACAAGAGTGCAACCGGTGTCATCAATAATCATCAATAGCCACCTTAGCCTCGGTGTCAAGTCGGCAGCAGCTATTTTCCAGAATAATCCCAATCAGGTTACCCTTACGGATGTTCTGGTATGTCTGACTTTGTTTCAGAATCCCGGTGTCAACCTGACAGCAGAACAAATTGCTGCTGGGGTTGGTGGTATTTTGGGACAAGTCATCCCACCGCAATCCTTTAATCCGGTTCCCAGCCGTGATTTATGCAACTTCATTGAAGGTAACCAAACTGGAGTAGATTTAGCAGATGTAATTGCCGTTTTAGTCGTCTTTCACAACCCAGGAGTGACCCTCACCCCCACCCAATTGGTGGCAGGTATCAATGGCATCTTGAGAACTAACTTGCCACCAACGGCAGTACGAAGCATTCCCGGCGCACCTCCACCCGCTCCCATCGAGTTGGATCCCCCCTTATCCGCCAGCAACAACGGCAGTGAGTTGCAGTTTTCTGTGCCGAAAACCGGGGGGAGGGGTGACGATTCGTGCGGTCAACGGCGGTGAAATTGATTTGAGTACCCTGACCCAAATTATTCATACAGGGGTCTCTGCAGAAAGCTACATCAGGGCTGTGGGTAGGAATAGTTTGGTGAATTTGGGGGGGTTGACCCGCTTCATTACCCAGGGGGGCACTTCCGAGTTGCGCGTGGCAGACAACGGCACAATTCAGGCTCCTAATTTGAATCAGCAGCAAAACCTGAATGTTATCAATGATGGGGGTACGATTGTCCTTCCTATGGTTAAGTATGGTGTGCAAGTAACTAAGTTCGCGGAGTTGAAAGAACTAAAATCACGTTAATTTTAATTGCAGCCTATCAGGGATCAAGCTGGCCCATGAACCTTCAGTTTGTTACTGAAAGTTAAACAGTTAAATTAAAACTGAGGCAGGGGCAAGCTGGGGTACCTGTGGCATGATCAAAACACCCTTTCTCGGAGGTGCTATGCCGGCTTGGTTGGCTCTTCTGCTGGGATCCCACCCCTGTGCCGGGGATCTGGATGTGGTGCGGGAACTGCTGCGGGGATGGCAACGACCGGACCTAGATCCCACAACGGTGGTGGAACGGGATCCCCAGGGCTGTGTGGTGAATCTGGTGCTGGATCAGCAAAACCTGCGGGGAACTATCCCCGATAGTCTCAGTCGGCTGCGGCAATTGCAGGGCTTGTCCCTGACCCAAAATCACCTGAGGGGCCCCATTCCGGCTTCCCTAGCTAGACTGGAGCATCTAGAAACCCTGTTTCTGGACTATAACCAACTGACGGGCCCCCTCCCGCAGCAGTTCCCCCCCCGCCTGCAAGGGCTGTTCCTAGACCACAACCAACTCAGCGGCCCTATCTCCCCAGGGATCCCGAAGTTATCGGCTTTGGTGAATGTAACCCTACATCACAATCAGTTGACGGGGCCTGTGCCTGGGGAGTGGGCTTCTCGGCAGATTCAGGGGATTTTCCTCAGCCATAATCAACTCACTGGCTCCATCCCGGCAGAACTGGGATCCCTGACTTCTCTACGGCATCTCTATTTGGATCACAATCAACTGAGTGGTAGCTTGCCTCTGAGTTTGACCCAGTTGGAGCAGTTGCGGGACCTGCGGGTCAGCCACAATCAACTCACTGGCGGCATCCCCTCTGCCTTTGCTGGGTTACCTGCCTTGCATACCTTTCAGATTGGAAATAATCCAGGGCTGTGCTTTGCGCCCCCCTTTGCTCGGCAGAGGTGGTATGACCCTAGCTGGGGTTGCCGCTAGCTGCCCGCAACTCCGCCAGGATCTCTTCCGGGCGTTTGCCGGCCCGTTGGCTATCGGCGGGTAGGTCGTGGGGATCCATCACCCCTTTGGGCAGGTAGGCAAACTCCCGCAGGGGTTGAACGGCTGGGTCTTCCGTCACCTTGGCGGGTAGGCGGCCTAGGGCAATTTGGTTATAGTTCAGCTCGTGGCGGTCGTAGGCAGCCAGCTCATAATCTTCCGTCATTGACAGACAATTGGTGGGGCAAAACTCGACGCAGTTGCCGCAAAAAATACATACCCCAAAATCGATGCTGTAGTTGCGCAGCTCTTTTTTCTTCAATTCAGCGTTGTAGACCCAGTCCACCACCGGCAGATCAATCGGACACACCCGCACGCACACTTCGCAGGAAATGCACTTGTCGAACTCAAAATGAATCCGACCCCGGAACCGCTCAGAAGGGATCAGTTTTTCGTAGGGATAATTAATGGTGACAGGCTTGCGACCCATGTGGTCAAACACAACCCCCACCCCCTGAGCGATGTATTTGCCAGCGTTGACCGCATCACTGACATACTCACCAATTTTCTGCAAGAACTTCATAGACCGCGCCTCCTGTCCTAAAGGTCAACTTAGCACTGGTTTAGGCATTTTTTCCGAGGGGGGATCAGATTCTGGGTCAGGTTCTGGCTCGGGGGGGTGCAGCCGCTCTTGAACCGCCCGCCGCATCCGCTCCAATTCATGCCAAAAAATCCGCCCATAGGTCAAACTGAGGCTACTCAACCGCTCACTCAACCCCCCATGCAGCATTTCAGCAGTGTAACGCCAGCCCCAATTGTTCTCGCTGGTGCCAGGGGTGTTCATGCGAGAATCCGAACCCAATCCCATCACATCCTGCAAAGGAATAATCGCCCAACGACACACAGACGCCAAAGCCAAACGAATCATATCCCACTGGATCCCATCCGGACTCAGGGATCCCCCTAGGTAGCGTTTGATGGCCTCCCGTTGCCAGTCGTCCATGCGCTCGCTGTAAAACCAACCCACCACCGTATCGTTGTCGTGGGTGCCGGTGTAGACCACATAATTGCGTTCGTAGTTGTGGGGCAAGAAGGGATTGCCGGCATCATCCCCAAAGGCAAACTCCAAAATCTTCATCCCCGGAAAACCAAATTGCTCCCGCAACTGATGCACATCCGGGGTAATCTCCCCCAAATCCTCTGCCAAAATCGGCAGGGATCCCAATTGTTGCTGCAGGGCCTGGAAGAAGTCGGCGCCGGGGCCGGGTTGCCAGGAGCCGTGTTCGGCGGTTTCTTCCTCGGCGGGCACGGCCCAATAACCGGCAAAGCCGCGAAAATGATCCAGCCGCACCCAATCCACCCAGGTCAACAGCCGCTGAAACCGCTGTACCCACCAGCGGTAGTTGTCTTGTTTCAAGGCTGGCCAGTCGTAGAGGGGATTGCCCCAGCGCTGGCCGGTGGCACTGAAGTAGTCCGGCGGCACCCCAGCCACGAATAGGGGCTGGCCCGTGGCATCCAATTGAAAATATTGCCGCTGGGCCCAGACATCGGCACTGTTGAAGGCGACATAGATGGGAATATCGCCGATAATCTCGATGCCGTAGCTCTGGGCCACCTGCTTGAGATCCTGCCATTGCTGGTCAAATACCCACTGGGCAAACTGATGCAACTCCACCCCGGCTGCCAAAGCCCGGCGGGCCTCGGCCAAAGCCTGGGGCTGCCGCTGGCTCAGGGGGGGATCCCAACGGGTCCATTCCTGGCCTTGGTAGTGGTCGAGCAGGGCCATGAACAAACTAAAGTCATCGAGCCAGAAGCTTTGGGTTTGTTGGTAGTGGGCGAAAGCTTCCCGTTGCTGGGGGGTAGCGTTTTGACAAAAGCCGGCGTAGGCCAGCTGGAGGATTTGCCACTTGCAGCGGGCGGCTAGGTCAAAGGCAACTTGACCCGGCCACGTCCTTTGTAAGGGATCCCAATCGGGGAGTTGGTGCCATTGGGCGGAGGTGATCCAGCCCTGTTCGACGAGCTTTTCCGGGCTGATCAGCAGGGGGTTGCCGGCTAGGGCTCCATAGCTCATGTAGGGGGAGTAGCCGTAGCCCGTAGGGCCAAGGGGAAGGACCTGCCAAAGGCGCTGACCCGCTTGGGCTAAAAAATCCAAAAATTGATAGGCAGCCACTCCCAGATCCCCAATGCCAAAGGGACCGGGGAAGGAGGTGGGATGGCACAAAATACCGCTGGCACGCACAGGCAATCGTCCTTGAGGGAGTTGGAGGCAGCTTTGCTACACTATCAAAACGGTAGCCTGGAGAACGCACCATGGTCAAAATTGTTGCTCGCCGCCACTTGGGATCCCGGCGGGTGTACGATTTGGGGGTGGCGCAGGATCACAATTTTTTAACCGTTGAGGGGTTAGTGGCCTCCAATTGTTTTAATAAGTCCCACTCGACGGCCTATGGGTTTGTGACCTACCAGACGGCTTATTTGAAGGCTCATTATCCCACGGAATATATGGCGGCGCTGCTGTCTTCTGTGAGTGGGGATCACGATAAGGTTCAGAAGTATATTGCCTATTGTCAGGCGGCGGGTATTCCTGTGCAGCCACCGGATATTAACCGTTCGGAGCTGGATTTTACGGTTGCCGGCAAGACAATTATTTTTGGCTTGGGGGGGATCAAAAATGTTGGCGAAGCGGCTATTACCACCATTTTGAGTGTGCGCAAGCAGGGGGGACCGTTTCAGTCATTGGCGGATTTCTGCCAGCGGGTGGATAGCCGTGCGGTCAATAAACGGGCCCTAGAAGCCCTGATTGGGGCGGGAGCCTTCGATAGTTTGGGGGCCAACCGCAAACAGATGATCGCTTACCTAGAGCCATTGCTGGAATGGGCAGGGGAACAGGCTAAAGCCAGGGCTGTGGGCCAGGGAAGTTTGTTTGATTTGTTGGGGTCGGGGCCGACCCAAGGGGGATTTTCTACCCTGCCGCCCCCGCCCCAGGTCGAGGATTTTGAGCCGGCAGAAAAACTCAAGTTAGAAAAAGAATTGCTGGGGTTTTATGTGTCGGACCATCCCCTTAAGGGGGTGCAGCCTTTGGCCCGGCTGATGGCTCCTTTGCCCCTAGAACAGATGGGGCAGGCGGCCGGCGATACGGTGGTGGTGTGTTTGGTGTTGCTGACGGGCTTAAAAACGGTCACCACCAAAAAGGGGGAACGGATGGCCATCCTCCAGGTGGAGGACCTCAGCGGCAGTTGTGAGGCGGTGGTGTTTCCTAAGGCCTATGAACGCTTGCACCCCTATCTGGCGGTGGATCAACGGCTGTTCCTTTGGGGCAAGGTGGATCAGCGGGACGAACATAGCCAATTGATCGTGGAACAGGTGCAACCGGTGGAAACCATGGCCTTTGTGGTGGTGAATCTGGAGCCGGAACAAGCCAGCCACATCCAAACCCTCCACCGCCTGCAATCGCTGCTGACCGCCCCGGATAACCAAGGCATCCGCATCCCGGTGATTGCGGTGGTGGGCCAGGGAAGCCACTGCCGCTGGGTACGCTTGGGATGCCGCTATGGGGTGGCCGATGGGGAGGGGACGGTGCGGGCGTTGCGCCAGGAAGGGTTTGCTGCTCGGCTGCTGAAGTTGCCCCATGGCTAGAAGTTGGGCCAGTCTGCAACAGGCAAAACAACAGGGACGAAAAATCGTCGCCCTCACCGCTTACGATGCCCCCACAGCCAAGCTGGTGCAGGCGGCAGGGCTGGACCTGATCATTGTCGGCGACAGTGTCGGCACCAATGTCCTCGGCTATGGCAGCGAACAGGAGGTCACCCTCGCCGATATCCTCCATCACCTGCGGGCGGTCCGCCGGGGATCCCCAGATCTGCCGGTGATTGCCGATCTGCCCTATGGCACCTACAGCAGTGTCAGCGCTGCCCTGGACAATGCCCAAGCCCTGATGGCGGCCGGTGCCGATGCCGTCAAGCTGGAAGGCCCAGAAATTGACACCGTCAAAGCCCTCGTCCAGGCCGGGATCCCGGTGTGTGGGCATCTGGGTTTGTTGCCCCAGACCCAGCAGGAGCGGCGGCTCCAGGGGAAGACCTTGACCGAAGCCCAGGCTATTTGGCAGGGATCCCTGGCTTTGCAGGGGGCGGGGGTGGTGGTTTTGGTGCTGGAGTTAATCCCGTGGGAATTGGCGGGCTGGATCAGTCGCCAGTTGGCGATCCCGACCATTGGCATTGGTTCTGGGTGGCAGACGGATGGGCAGGTGTTGGTGGTCCAGGATGTATTGGGGATGAGTGAGCGACAATTGCGCTTAGCTAAAGCCTATGCCCAGGTAGGGGAGCAGATGCTGCAGGCATTTAGGCTCTATGCCCAGGAGGTGCGCCAGGGGCATTTTCCTGCTCCGGAGCATGCCCGCCCCATGCCTCCGGCGACCTTGGCTGCCTTTCAGGCTTGGCTAGCAGAAACTGGAGGGGGGTAGGTCTTGCCAGCGGCCGTTGCCCACCGCCCGGATCGCCTCCCTGAGGGAGAAGGCCCCTTGGTAGAGGGCCTTGCCCACAATCACCCCCGCCAACCCCGACAACCCTAACAAGCTCAGCAGATCTGTCAGGGATCCCACGCCGCCGGAGGCGATCACGGGCACGGGACTGACGGCTAGGATCTGGCGCAGGGAGTGGCGGTTGATGCCTTGCAGGGTGCCATCCCGTTCGATGTCGGTGAAGATAACCGCCGCCAAACCCGGGTAATCCAGCCTTGCCACCAGATCCGTTGCCAGCCAGGGGGTGGTCTGGAGCCAGCCCCGGGTTGCCACCCGCCCCCCCTTGGCATCCACCCCCACCACAATCCGCCCCGGAAACTCCTGGCATAACTCCCGGCACAACTGGGGATTTTCCACCGCCACCGTGCCCAGAATCACCCGCTCCACCCCCAAATCCAACAACTCCTTCACCCGCTGCCGGGAACGAACCCCACCCCCCACCTGCACCGGGATCCCCACCCGGGCCACCACCGCCCGGATCACCCCATCATTGACCGGCTCACCCGTCCTAGCCCCATCTAGATCCACCAGATGCAACCGCTGCGCCCCTTGGGACTGCCACTCCGTTGCCAACACCAAGGGATCCCCCACCGTTTCCCCCTGGGCATAGTCCCCCTGGTAGAGCCGCACCCCCTGCCCCCCCAACAGGTCAATCGCCGGAATCACCTCCACAGCCACCCTCACAAAACGTCACAAAAATTACCCAATTCTCAGGGATCCCTGCAATCGGGTATACCATGATAACTGCTGCTGCGGTGGTGGGTTATGTCCGAGCGTGGGGTCAACAAAGCTTCTCAGAAATCCTTCGAGTTAATGCGCAGCTTCGCCGAAACCTATGCCAAACGTACCGGCACCTACTTTGCCGCTGACCCCACCGTCACGGCTGCCGTCATCGAGGGCCTCGCCAAACACAAAGACGAATTGGGATCCCCTTTGTGTCCCTGTCGGTTTTACGAGGACAAAGAAGCGGAAGTCAAGGCCAGCTACTGGAACTGCCCCTGCATTCCCATGCGGGAGCGCAAAGAGTGCCACTGTATGCTGTTTCTCACCCCCGACAATCCTTTTGCCGGTCGTTCCCAGGAACTGCCCCCGGATGTGGAAGTCCACTACTACAGCCAGGATCAAGTAGGCTAGGGTTGAGTCAGCCCATTGGGACAGGGCCAATGTGGGGTAAACTCCGTTCCTTCAATCAACTCCTCAACTACCAGCTTGCCGCCTTGCACCTGTTTGGCCAGGCCCGCCGTCAGGGATCCCGGATCCAGATTCGCATTGAGTACATGCGGGGGGACACCGTCAATGTGCCGGAATTGCAGGCCCTGTTGGTTAATCTGGTGACCGCGGCCCAACTACCAGAGCAGGACTTTTTAGTGCAGTTAATCTGTCGCCAAACCGGCGAGATCACCTGGCAGGAGCGGCTGCACCTGGAGCCAGAGCAGGTACTGGTTGCCCCTACCCTGGATCGCAAAGCCCTCCTGCGGCAGGACTATCCCTTCTGGCGGGTTAGTTTTTTTGTCTTTGTTGTTCTTCTGACCACAATTGCCCTTTTGAGTCAACGCTGGAGTTTAGGGATCCCGATTGGCTTGGGGCTGGTGCTGGGATTAGGGTTTCCGCAGTTGAAGCGTTCCCTAGTGGGTTTTCGGGATTTGTGGCTACGGTTGGGTTTAGGGGTAGCGGGTCTGACCTGTGGTGGGATTGCCCTTTGGATGTTGGTTGTCAACGGGCAGATTAGCCTGGTGCCCGCCGCCCTGTTGTTGCTCAGTGGCTGGGCCTTACTAGGATTGGCCTTGTGATCGGGCTAATTTGAGGTTTTCCCGCTCGCCGCTAGTTGATTGAGCCTCTATAACTGCTGGCATCTGATTGATCTCCCCCCCTTTCCCCACTTCCGGCCCCACTTCCGGGAGGTTTACTGAAAATCACCCCGGCAAACCGGCTTTTTACTATCATGTCAGCATCATATCAGCTTTAGATAGTTCTGTTGAGCGGTATAGATTTCATAGAATGACCCCTTTTATGATAGTCAGTTTTGCAATCTTACAGAAACACACATAGTAAAAAGCCTTATCTTTTTTGCCAATTCAGTTCCTAGAATGAAATTGCCTAACCATAGGAGCTTTAGATTACTGGCTCGAGTTTTTGAAATCCCTAGACGAAAACCCCGCGATGCTTTGAGGGAGGTTGCCAAAAGCGAAGCACGGCTAATGCACTTGCCTGACGGTTAACCCATAAGGGATTAGAGCCTGGTTCCACCCTCTCCGCTAAAATTGTCAGCATGACAGCGGATCTACGCTTGCATCAGGTCAGTAAACGCTTTGGCCCTACCCTTGCCCTCGACCAAATCACCCTCACGGTTTCTGCCGGCAGCCTCACCGCCATCCTTGGCCCTTCCGGATCCGGCAAATCCACCCTCCTGCACCTGATCGCCGGTATCATCACCCCAGACCAAGGCAATATTGCCCTCGGGGATCGGTCCTTGATCGGCGTGCCGATGCATCGGCGGCAGGTGGGTTTAGTGCCCCAGAATCGCCTCCTCTTTCCCCATTTATCCGTGGGGGAAAACGTGGCCTTTGGGCTGAAAATGCGGGGGGTCAGCCGCCCGGATCGGGAAGCCTTGGCAGAACAGATGCTGGAGCAAGTGCAGCTCAAAGGCTTTGCCCAGCGCCATCCCCGTTCCCTGTCCGGGGGGCAGGCCCAGCGGGTGGCTTTGGCCAGGGCATTGGTGGTGCGCCCGCGGGTGTTACTGTTAGACGAACCCTTGTCGGCTCTCGATACCCACCTGCGCCAAGACATGCAGGACCTGATTCGTACCCTGCAAGCCGAAACCCAAACCA
>JAUQVP010000056.1:0-17631 GCA_039794745.1 Thermostichales cyanobacterium HHBFW_bins_127
CTATAGCTGCCCCGCTGGTCATTGATATTCACAAAGATCCGTTCTTGGGGATTGAGGCATATTTCCTGGGGGCTATCCACCCGGTCACTATGGATTTGCCACGCCCGCAAACTATCGGGACCAGTCACCTGATAAATCACCATCCCATAACGGGCCAAACCCGGAAACCGCCAACCCTCAGGCGTCGGCATATTTTTTCCTAAAGGAGAGCGAATCGCCGTACTAAAAGAAAAGCCATAGCGCCAATGCACATCCAAAGCCACCACCAACAGCTGCTGCCCCCGCAAAGGCTGATTGTCAAACCCCAATAATAGGGATCCCTCCTCATGATTGACTGCCACATTATTGAACCAGAGCCAGCCATCCGCAGCTAGATTGGCATCCTGGGGAGGATGGGGGGACAAAGAAGAGACTTGTTCCCAGTTAAGGCCGGCGCAATCCGTTGTAATCGTCTCAGGAATCTGCTCAAGAACAGGGCTATCATTAAAGTCCATAGGCACCGGGAAGCTCAGGTGCTGAGATCCTATCGAAGTGAGTTTAAGAACAGGTAAATACCCCCCCTTTTGTCACATAAAAGTTACACTTCCCTACACCAAACTAGCGCCACTCAGCTTCCGCACGTACTCCTGCAACTGCTGCCGCAACTCCGGATACCCCCACAGCTCGGGATCCCGATGGATCAGATCTTCTGCGCTTTGCCGGGCTATGTCCAAAACATCTTGATCTTCCACCAAACTGGCCAGAGCAAAATCCGGCAGCCCCGACTGGCGTGTCCCCAGCACCTCCCCCGGCCCCCGAAAGCGCAAGTCCATCTCGGCAATAAAAAAACCATCTTGGGACTGCTCCATCACATTCAGGCGTTGCCGGGCATCCTCAGAGCGAGAAGCCGTCATCAGCAAACAATAGGACTGGTCGCTCCCCCGCCCCACCCGCCCCCGCAACTGGTGCAACTGGGACAAGCCAAACCGCTCTGCATGTTCAATCAGCATCACCGAAGCCTTCGGCACATCCACCCCTACCTCCACCACCGTCGTCGCCACCAAAATATCCAGGGATCCCTGGCGGAAGGCTTGGATAACTTCCTCTTTAGCGGCTGGGGGTAGGCGGCCGTGCAGGAGCCCCACCCGAAAATGGGGAAAAACCTTCGTTTGCAGGCGTTCGTGTTCTTCGATAGCGGACTTGAGGTCGGTTTTTTCCGACTCTTCCACCAGGGGCAGCACAACATAGACCTGTCTGCCCTGGGCGATTTCCCGCTCCATCAAGGCATACACCTGGGGGCGATCCCGGGGACTGACCACGGTGGTGCGGATGGGCTTGCGGCCAGGGGGCAATTGATCAATCTGGCTGACATCCAGGTCCCCATGCAAGGTCAGAGTGAGGGTGCGGGGGATTGGGGTTGCCGTCATGCTCAGCACATCCGGTTGTTCTCCCTTGTGGAACAGGGCTGTGCGTTGTCCCACCCCGAAGCGGTGCTGTTCATCGATAATCACCAGCCCCAACCGCTGAAAAGTCACCGTTGGCTGGATGAGGGCATGGGTGCCCACCACTAGGGGCAGTTCTCCCGTGGCCAACTGGCGCAGGATCTCCTGCCGTTTT
This sequence comes from Thermostichales cyanobacterium HHBFW_bins_127, assembly GCA_039794745.1. Taxonomy (GTDB): domain Bacteria; phylum Cyanobacteriota; class Cyanobacteriia; order Thermostichales; family Thermostichaceae; genus JAUQVP01. The sequence goes on from JAUQVP010000056.1 coordinate 1,597, forward strand.
TTCCCTGTCACCGAGCCGGTCAGCAGTTCCACCGGCACCTGCAAAGGGGTGAGCCATTCCACCAGCTTGCGGTAGTGTTGTTCCGCCAGGACCTCGGTCGGTGCCATCAGAGCCGCTTGCCATCCCGATTCGATGGCTGCCAGCAATGCCACCACTGCCACCACGGTTTTGCCCGATCCCACATCTCCTTGCACCAGCCGGTTCATAGGGCGGGGGGACTGCATATCTGCCAGAATCTCCCCAATCACCCGCTGTTGGGCTGCCGTTAGTTGAAAGGGTAGGTGTTGATAAAAGGCTGCCACCAGTGATCCCTGTTGGGGGACGAAGCGGGCCGTGCCCTTATGGCGCTGCTGGTAGTGCCAGCGGCGGTGCAGCAGCCCCAGTTGCAGCAGAAAAAACTCGTCAAATACCAATCGCCGCCGGGCGGCTTGCAAGTTAACCCCAGAATCGGGAAAGTGAATCTGCTGAATCGCCCACCAGCGATCCGGCAACTGGTGGTGCTGCTTGATCTCCGCCGGCAGGGGATCGGGGATAGCTTGCACGTGGTCTAGGGCCAGATGAACTGATTTGCGCACCAGATCTGCCGTTACCCCTTCCGTGAGGGGATAGAGGGGCAGGACTTTGCCGATTTTCAGGGAACGAATATCGCTGTCCGCCGATTCTAGAACCTCGATCTGAGGGTTATCGAGGGTGATGCCTTGGCGGGATTTTTTGACAATGCCACTGGCAGCGACCGTAGCACCGCGGGGGTATTGGCGGATCAGGTTTTCCTGCCAACCTTTGCTATTAAAGGGCTTGCCGGCAAAAAAACGATTGAGGATCATCCAGCCGGAGGCATCTGCCACCCGCAGATTAAAAATGGTCAGGTTTTTATTGTTGGGGCTGGTAAAGCAAGAAACAGATTTCACCGTCCCCACAATCGTGATGGAGTCTCCTACCTGGGCATGGCGGATCAGGGTCTGCTGGCTGTAGTTGACATAGTCGCGGGGAAAATAATGCAGCAAGTCCCCCAAAGTCTGTAATCCCAGTTTTCGCAATTGGGCAGCTGTGCGCGGCCCAATCCCTTTCAAAAACTCCAGTGGCCGATCCAACACCTCAGCCTTGGGCAGGGAGGATGCCTCCCAACTTTGACGCAACTGCTGCAACCAGCGGCGAGTCTCTGCCACCAAATGCTGCCGCTCACCCAAGGGCAACTGCCCATACTCCCCATATCGGCATCCCAACTCCTGCCACTTCTGCCGCTGCCCCTCAGTTAGCTCTGGAGGGGGATCCCCGCTGAGGGTATGGGTGAGGAATTGGGAGAAGCGTTGCTGTTTGCCGTGCAGGTCGGTAAAGCCGGTTTCGGCTTCTAGGCTGAGGGCTTTTTGTAGGCGCTGCCAGTCGAGGGTCACAGGCACCGGTGATGGTTTTGGATCTATGATGGCAAGCTCGGCACTGTTGTTGCTTGCCTAAAGAACCATGTTCCATTGCTGTCAGATCAGTTGCCCGCAGCAAACAGGCTCCTTCTCCACAGGCAAAGGCAGAGGACAATTACACGTTTAACCAGACCGCCAAATCCCCCCTCTCCCCCTTTCGGCCCCCCTTTCGACCAAGGACGAGGGACCTATTTCAGTCCCCATACGGGAGGGGTACTTCTCAGGGCTGACTGACCAACTCAAAAGATCTAGATTTTTCGGGATCCCTTAGGGTGAGCAGGATATATGTTCTGGAAACCGGCCATGATGCTCAATGTGCTGGCCTTGATTGAGGGTCGGATCAGCCCTAAAAAGAGGGGGACTAGCCCCCCCACAGCCCTAGGGATTGGTTGGCCTAGAACAACTCCTCGACCGCTTCTTCCTTAGTGTTGGTACGTCGCCGCAAGGTTTGCCGGTCGAAGGTCATGTGGATCTCCCGGTTTTGTTCCCCATCGGCTGCCACCGCAAAAATGGGAAAATCAATGTTCCCATCCGGGAAAGCCATGTGGAAGCGGAAGGTGCCGTCGGGATTGAGCTTGATCGGACGCCCGGCAATCGTCACCGTTGCATCCGGCTCCGTTGCCCCATAGACAATCAACTCCGCATCCGCCACCAACCAGAACTTGCGCACCCGCTGCGGTACCACCTCAGAAGCCCCGGAGAATAACCCTAGCCCAGAGCCAGATGCCATCCAAGGAGCCGCCGCCGGCAAAGCAAAGGAGGACAGGGACTCGCCAGGCACTGCCCCCAAACCAATCCCAGATTCCGTCCGACCCGCCAGACCCACAGCCCCAGGCACCAAATGCTGGCTGCCAAACAAAGATCCCGCCACGTGCTGGGCTTGCAGGGCCCCGGCCAAGCGCAGGATCTCATCGGTCAGGGTCGGCGCCGCACCAGCCATCACCGCGGGTGCCCCGGCCATCAAACCACCCATCACCGAACGCTTGTAGGGCTCTGTCAGCTGATAGATCGTCTTACCCCGTAAATCCCGATCCATGGTCACCGTGGCAAAATGCTCCTCAAACCAGTCGGAAGGATAGGTGGGGGGCACCATCACCGCGGCCGAACGGGTCAACACCAGCCACCGCCCATCCCCACAGCGGTAGCCAATTTCCACCACATAGGAACGATCACTGACCGGAATGGGAATGTACCACTCCCGCGCCAACTCATCACAGGGAAACTCCTGCATGCTGTGGTAGCCCTGGGTATCCATGTTGACGTCGGTGACATCGTAGAGCCGCAGCGCTAACTGCTGCCCCCCCTGCCGCCGTAACTCCTCCTTGTGCTCATTGGGCACATCCCAATAGGCATAAGCCCACTGGGGATCCCGGGGCAGCAAGACAATTCGGCTGGCACCATAACCGGCGGGCAGATCCCCTAGCCCAGCATCCACATCCGTCAGCTTTGGTGGGGCGGTTTGCACGCCAGTATCAAACTTCGTGGCTTCCACTTTATTTTTATCTTCGGGATCCCGAGCGGTGGATCCGGTGGTTTGCATAAGCGCCTCCTGAATGGCACTAATCAATTGTTCTTTGGTCATGCGACTGTAGCGAGAGATGTTTAATTCCATGGCTTTACGCCTGAGCTCTCGCAGGGTTAACTCCTCGAGGGGAGTGCGATCTGGAGTCATGGGGCTTCTCCAAACAACAACACAACGACTCTTCCACAGCCATCTGGATGCCAGTCTGTCCGCTGAGCAGTCGCCATTGATTTTTGCAATCAGGTAAGGAGCGACACCAACCAATGCGCCCCCGATCAACCGGTTTCCTGTCTGGAAACCTTCCAGCGGTTTTGGAAACACGGGATCGCTGGGGATCACTGTTAATTATTCCTACTATTACGCATTTTTACCCATGGGTCAAGGGTGGCGGGGATCGCTGGGGATCGCAGGGATTAGGATAGGGGGAAGGAGGTGGGGAACCTATGCTGGGGCTGCTGGTAACCTTGGTGGGGGTGCTGCTGGGGTCGGCTTTGTGTTCGGCAACGGAGGTGGCGCTGTTGAGTATTTCGCCGTTGCGGTTGCGGCAGTTGGCAGCTCAGAACCACCGCCAGGCTATGCTGGTGCTCACTATCCGTGAGCAGATCAGTCGCCCCATTGCTGCCATTGTCATCCTCAATAATCTGTTCAACATTGTGGGCAGTGTTTTGATGGGGCGACAGGCGGCAGGGCTGTTCCCCGCTTGGGGGGTGGGATTGTTTTCGGCGGTGCTGACGCTGCTGATTATTACGCTGGCAGAAATTATCCCCAAAACTTTGGGGGAGCGCTTTGCTGACCCCCTAGCCCTGTGGCTGGCGACTCCGGTTTATCTACTCACCTGGCTGCTCACCCCCCTGATTGTGGCCATAGAACGACTGATGGCTCCCTGGATCCGCCGCGATCCCCATCCCACCACCAGCGAAACGGAGATTCAATTGCTAGCCCAAATTGCCCATCAGGAGGGGGTGATTGAGGATGACGAGCTGTTGATGATCCAGCGGGTGTTTCAGCTCAATGATCTGCGGGCGGCGGATGTGATGACCCCACGGGTGGCGATGACCTATGTGGAGGGATCCCTGACGGTGGCGGCTTGTCAGGAGTTGATCTTGGGTTCGCAGCATACGCGGATTGTGGTGATTGGGGAGGATGTTGACCATGTGGTGGGGATTGCCCTGAAGCAGGAGTTGTTGGCAGCGTTGGTGCGGCAGCAGGGGGAGCGATTGATCCAGAGTTTTTGCCGTCCGGCGCTGTTTGTGCCGGAGGTGGCGCGCTTGGACCACGTGCTGAGGCGCTTGCAAGATAACCACGAGCACTTGGCGGTGGTGGTGGATGAGTATGGGGGGGTGTCTGGGGTGGTGAGCTTGGAGGATGTGCTGGAGGTGCTGACAGGGGAAATTGTGGATGAAACGGATCGGGTGACGGATATGCAAGCCCTAGCTCGCCTGCGCCTGCAGCAGTTGTTGGCGAAAAATTACCTCAGCCTTTCCTGACCAACAATCGGGGAGTATGAGGGGTGCGACGCCACTTCCTTCCCTACTTTTAGTAGGGGGTCGGGTTTACCAAGGCAAATCATGAGGAAAATCATTGTTGCAAAAGCTCAAATAAAGCTCAAATGTAGTAAAACCCCCCTCTGCCGCTTTGGGTCAGGGGTGAGGGAAAGGACTCTTGCTCAGGGATGCCGATGTTTAGACTGGGTTCTGGCGCTTGGGCATTGGTGGCAGGATAGGTCGCGCTTGTTATCGGCAGATCGGCCCTAGCCCTGACTTATTCCCAGAACCTATCCAGACCTACTGACCAGGCCTATGTTAGGGCTTTACTATGGCCATGTGGGTGGCCATGTAGGGGGCTATATGGGGCGATTTGATGGCTTTCTATAGCGGGGCATGGATTTGAACCATGGACCTTCGGGTTATGAGCCCGACGAGCTACCAGGCTGCTCTACCCCGCATCGCAGATTTTTATCTTACTAAAGTCCTCAGGGTTTTGACAAGAGCTGGAGGGAGGTAATGCCCTGGCGCAGGGGACGCTGGCGCCTGATCCAAATCTGTTTCAGAACCGATCCCCAAGGCAGCAGGGCAGGACGCAGGCCGGGAAGGGTGCGCAGCAGTTCCCCCTGGCGAGTTTCTTGGGCCTGCAGCCGCTGAATCCGGCGAATCTCAGGACGACGCTCTGCCTCAACACCCCGTAAATCCCAAGCTAGGGATCCCCATTGGTTGAGGATGTGGTTGCTGGCAACGATGACATCCCGTAGGCTCATGTTGATCCCTTGGGCCCGCACCGGGGACATGGGGTGGGCGGCGTCCCCCAGCAGCAGCAGCCCCGGGCGCCACCAGCGGGGACAGTAGCCGGCTTGGGCCGTGATCGTGGTGGGCCCGCTCAACTGGTCGCCCCTGTGGCGAAAATGTTCTGCTAAAGCTGGGGGGACGTAGGGGAGCCAGGTTTGCAGATCAAGGCTGCCCCTGCCCACCCAGGCTAGGCTCAGGCACTCGGGGTCGGCTCCTTGAAAAACTGCCAGCAGTTGCCGCTCCCCCAAACACGTACAAAAAACGTTATCCCGCAGCCAGGCCGCCGACACCGGCAACCGATACCAATGCACCGTCAGCGGGGATCCCGATTTTTTGACAGTTAGGCCCGCCAGTTGCCGCAGGGGGGAGGCACGTCCATCGGCTGCCACCACCAGTTGCCCCGTCAGGGCTTGGCCATCCGCCAGCTTTACCCCCACCACCCGCTCCCCCTGCCAGAGCAGATCCACCACCGGGATCCCGAACTGTTGGACGAGATAACCGCTCCCTTGGGCTTGTCGTAGCAGTTGGGCTACCAAGGCAGTTGGGTCAATCAAGGTGCAGGGGAAGGGGGAGCCCAAAGGTTCCTGGGCTCGAAACAGCAGTTTGCCATCCAGCCAAAACTCCCAAGCCCTCAACGGTCGGTGGGGGATGTGGTTGAGGGGGATGTCCATCGCCTCTAGGGCCGCCAGACCGCTGGGCATCAGGGCTTGCCCGCGGAAAGGCTGGCGATCCATGGGCTTGGCTTCAACCAAACAGACCGGGATCCCGTGGCGGCTGAGGAGCCAAGCCAGGGCTGCCCCCGTAGGCCCAGCACCGACAATGATTACCTGGGCTGAGCTCCCCATCCTCACTCCCCAAACCGTCCTTGGGGATCCCAGAGTTGTTTGAGTCGGGCTTCCAGGGCTTGTTGGGCGGGGGGGATCCCATCCGGGTCAACTTCCTTGATCCAGTCAGGGGCTGCCAAAACCTGCAGAAACCCCCCCACCTGCTGCAACCGCCGCCGCCATACTCCCACACTTTCGGGATCCCAGGCAGCCAGTCCCAGCCGCCCCAGCCCCGGGCGCCGGTGCCATTGGATGCAAGCCTGGGGGTAGGCCGCAATCAAATCCCCCAGGATCCCGATCCCGGCGGCGGGGGGGATGCCAAACTTCACCAGCACCGCTTGGGAGGGCCAAGGGCTGGTCAAATCCGGCAGCGGCACCCCCGCACTCAGAGCACCAATCCAGTCCCTATCCAACTCAGGGACTAGGCCATGCCAAGTCACCTGTATCCCCCAGTGGTGCCCATCCAGGAGCGCCGGGGAGAGCAGATCCACAGCCGCTGGGGTCAAGGTTGACTGGGCTAACCGGTCAGCCAGGGATCCCACCTCCATCAGACTTCCTAGCCAGAGTTGTTGCTGAATTGCCCGGGGCAGGGGATAGAGCCGCAGGGTCACCTGGGTGATCAGCGCCAGGCGCCCCCGGGATCCCGTCAGCAGTTTCATCAGGTCGTAGCCGGCAACATTTTTCACCACCCGTCCGCCCGCCTTAGCCACCTGTCCATCGGCGCGGACAAACTCGATCCCCAGCACCAAGTCCCGCACCCCGCCATAGCGATAGCGTAGGGATCCCGTATCGGCCGTAGCGATCACCCCCCCTACCGTTGCCTGATCGGGATAGAGGGGGTCCACCGGCCAAAACTGCCCCTTTGTCGTCAAAATCCCCTGCAATTCCTGCAGCTTCAACCCCGCCTCCACCGTCACCGTCAGATCTGCCGGTGCATAGGCGATCACCCGATTCAGCCTAGCCGTACTGAGATACACCCCACCGCCGCGGGATCCCCAATGGCACTTACTGCCGGAGCCACAGGGAATATAGCGGGCTCCCGGTTGCCGCAGCAGTTCGCCAATATCAGCAATCGAAGCAGGAGTTAGGAGCGTCACACCAGGGATTGTATGGCAAAAGCGGCGTCACAAAACGCTAAAATGGCTGATGCTCTTGAGACGATTTGGCCATGATCCACGAAGTCCCCATGCCTGCCCTCAGTTCCACCATGGAAAGCGGCAAGATTGTCACCTGGCTTAAGCAGGTGGGGGAGCGGGTAGAAAAAGGGGAAAACCTGCTGGTGGTGGAATCCGACAAAGCAGACATGGACGTGGAATCCTTCCACAGCGGCATCTTGGCAGCCATCGTCGTTGAAGCCGGGGGCAGTGCCAACGTGGGATCCCCCGTAGCGATTTTGGCAGAAACGGAAGCGGAACTGGCCGAGGCCCAGGCTAAAGCTGCCGCCTTGAAGACCCCGGCCGCCCCCAAGCCCAGCCCAGCCCCCGTGCCACAACCCAGTTCTGCCCCGGTTAGAGCTGCCGTCCCAGCCCCCAAACCCAGCAGCGATCGGATTTTAGCTTCTCCCTTGGCCAAGCGGCGGGCCGCGGAATTGGGGGTTGATCTCAGCAAAGTTGTCGGTTCTGGCCCCGGCGGTCGGATTGTGGAAGCAGACGTCGAAAAGGCCGCCCAGGCTGCTCATTCTACCCCTGTTCCCCCCCCTCAACCCCCTCAACCGATAGTCTCCAGCCCTACCCCCCAAACTACCAGTGGCGACCGGATTGTACCCCTGACCACCCTGCAACAAGCGGTCGTCCGCAACATGAACGCCAGCCTCAGCGTTCCGGTTTTCCACGTCGGCTACACCATCACCACCACCGCCCTCGACAGCCTTTACAAAGACGTCAAAAGCAAAGGCGTCACCATGACCGCCCTGTTAGTCAAAGCCGTTGGTCTGGCCCTAGCCAAGCATCCCCTCCTCAACGCCGCCTACAGCGACAGCGGCATCCGCTATAACCCGGCCATCAACATTGCCGTCGCCGTTGCCATGGAAGACGGCGGCCTGATTACCCCCGTTCTGACCCACGTCGATCGCAGCGACCTCTACGAACTTTCCCGCCGCTGGAAAGACCTCGTGGAACGGGCCCGCCGCAAACAGCTCCAGCCCGAAGAATACACCAGCGGCACCTTCACCCTCTCCAACCTGGGCATGTTTGGTGTTGACCGCTTTGATGCCATCCTTCCTCCCGGCCAAGGGGGGATTCTGGCCATTGCCGCCTCCCGCCCCACCGTTGTTGCCCTGGAAGGGGGCGCCATTGCCGTCCGCAACCAAATGCAAGTCAACCTGACCGCCGACCACCGCATCATCTATGGTGCCGACGCCGCTGCCTTCCTGCAAACCCTCGCCCAAATCCTGGAACAGGATCCCGGATCCCTACTTCGGTAGCTGCCAAAAGCCCAATTCCGCCGTCAGCCTCTGGAACTCTGGGCTGACCTGGATCCGGCTTAGCAAGTTAAATTGAACTACCAGCCACCAGAGGGTAGCCTGGCTATAGGTACCGCGGTAGTGGAGTCGTGCCAGCATTGGTAGGGGATTGTGGGCATCCATCATCCACTCTTCCGCCAAAATTGCCTGCCGCTTTTCTGCATTCATAGGCTCGTTCCGCAAATCAACCCCTAGCTCTAGCATGGCTAATTTTGCCCGCCCCGCATGAAAAAATATATTAAGTCCTAAGAATTGCTATAGATTTCTTCCCCCAGCAGACTGAGAGAAAAGGGGGAGGGCTGCTCCAGTTGCACCACCACCTGCAGGTTAAATTCCTTTTCAAAAACCTGCTTATTGTAGTCTAGGCTCCAGCGTTCCGGCTGGCACAGATCCCCCGCTTGGCTCGGCTTGAGAATCAGACGCAATATCCCCCTAGGCAAATCTGGCTCACAGCGCACCCATTGCACCATGCCGCTGCGCCGCCGATCCAGAGCCACCCCCAGCCGTAGCAGCGCACTCAACTGGCACACCAGCCTCTGGTGGCGCTCCTCCGTCAGCGCCTGAAAATTGGGATGTTTGCGTTTTGGCGGCGACTTGCGGTGATAACGGGCAATATTGGCAATAATCTCAATTTCTTCCTCCGTAAACCCCAGCAACTCATCGTGGCGAATCAAATAATAGGAATGCTTATGATGGGAGCTATGGTTAATGAAGTGTCCACAGTTGTGCAGCATCGCCGCCGCCGCCAACAACTCCCGCTCCCCATCCCCCCAATTGTGAACCGTACCCCGCAATTGGTCAAACAAACTCAACGTCAAAGCCGTCACCCGCTCCGCATAGGGCAACTCAACTTGATACTTGTGAGCTAACTTGAGCACATGGCGGCGGCGCACGGAGCTTTGGTAGCGCAGGCGGTCGGCAATCAGCCCGTGGGTCAGCATCCAGTCCACAATCAGCCCTTCCCGCAGGGCCCGTTCGCAGACCATGATCCGATCCGCCCCCAGTTGCCGCATCGTCTCCTGGAGAATCATCGCCCCCGCCACGATGATCTCTGCCCGCCGTTCCTGGATCCCGCAGGCCCGCACCCGCTCTTCCTTATTGAGGGGGAGCAACTCCTCAATCAGGTTGGTGACACTGGCCAGGCCCAGTTCATAGCCCTGCAAAATCGGTGGAATAGCTCCGAGGCGGCGGCGTGCCTCCACCCCTGCCAAGGATTCCACCGTCCCAGAGGTACCCACCAAGCGCACCGGCTGGGATCCCAAAAGTCCTAGGATTTGTTGGGTGGGGCGTTCCAACTGGCTGGCGACATAATGGCGCAGCCGTTCGATTTGTTCTGGGCGGGGGGGATCGCTGCTAAAAAACTGTTCCGTCAGCCGTACTGCTCCCAGCTTAAGGCTATGGAGGAATTGGGGTTCTCGGCCGTCTCCCAGGATCAATTCCGTCGAGCCACCGCCGATGTCCATAATCACATGGGGCAGGTGGTGGAAATCCATCGCCGACAGTACCCCCAGATAGATGCGTCGGGCTTCCTCCTGCCCTGAGATCAAATCCACTGCCAAGCCTAGGCGTTCATCCACCCGCTGCAAAAAAGCCACCCCATTGGGGGCTTCCCGCACCGCACTGGTAGCCACCGCCACCGTTCCCGTTGCCCCGTGGCTGCGAGCAATCGCCACACAGCGCTCTAGGGCTTCCATTGCCCGTTGCATCGCCTTATCCGTCAGCGCCCCCGTTTCCGGGCACACCTCCCCTAGTCGCACCGTCGCCTTTTCCCGGGAAATAATCGTAAAATCCGCCAGGCGCGGGTCAATGCGCACCACCACCATATGGATAGAATTGGTGCCAATATCAATAGCCGCCAACACAGGTTGATCGGCAAGGGATAAGCTGTCAGCAGGCATGGGCAACTGTAGCCAAGATCACACCCAATACTGTAGCAACAGAGGGGATCTTTGGGATCATTTCCACCAAAACCAATTTAGGGGCTAGGGGTGTTGGCAGGCAGTTGCTGCAGATTAATAATCTCCTGCTCAATCCGTTGTTTGAGAGCCCGTCCTTCGGGGGTGCGGATCTTGAGGGCAATGCGGTTGTATTCGGGCACACTCAGCCCCTGTTCATTCATAATTGCCGTGGCCTTGCGGAGAAACTCCCGGCGAATTTGATCCCGCACCGCTTCATCGGTGGTGCGGCTAGCCTGTTGTTGGGCCTCCTGCCGCAGCGGCTCCATGGTCAACACCACCTTGGCAAACAGCAACAACTGTTCATCGGTAAATTCTGCCGGTGTTGGCGTTGGCTGCGCCCGCCACGTCCCCACCGTCACCCCAAGGGTCAAACACACAGCCAAAGCTATCGCTCCTAGCCCTCGTTTGGCTTGCCATCCTTGAGCTCGCATCCTGACACCTCACCGTCCACCCACTAGCTTTAGACCAGCCTAACCCCTAGAAGTTCCTGTCGGGATCCCGAAAAACCGGGGGAAAAGTGCGGTAATCTTTGGCAGTATCGGCGGGTAAGGTGGGCATGGCAGCAGGACGGCAGCGGGTTGGGATTGTGGGGGCATCCGGCTATGGTGGGGTGCAGTTGGTGCGGCTGTTGGCGGAACATCCCTTGGTGGAGATCACCTATTTAGGGGGCAACGACAGTGCCGGCAAGAGGTATGGGGATCTCTATCCCCAGTTTGCCGGGGTCACTTCCCTGGTGGTTCAGCCCATTGAGGTCGATGCCATTGCCCAGGCCTGTGATGGGGTCTTTTTGGCCCTCCCCAATGGTTTGGCTTGCGAGTTGGCCCCACCGCTGCTGCAGAAAGGCTGTGTCGTCCTGGATCTGTCAGCGGACTATCGTTTTCGGGATTTGGGGGTTTATGCCGACTGGTACCGCCCTAGCGCCCCCGGCTGGCCCACCCCAGCCCACCAGCAGGCCAATCAAACCGCCGTCTATGGATTACCGGAGCTGTACCGGGAGCAGATTGCCGCTGCCAAACTGGTGGGATGTCCCGGCTGCTATCCCACCGCTTCCCTGCTGGGGGTTGCTCCCCTCCTCCGCCAAGGCTTGGTCGATCCGGAAACCGTGATCATCGATGCCAAATCCGGTGTCTCCGGCGCCGGGCGGGCCGCCAAAGTAGGGTCCCTGTTTGCGGAAGTGGACAATTCCCTCGCCGCCTATGGGGTAGCCCAGCATCGCCATACCCCCGAGATCGAACAGATCTGCAGCGAATTGGTGCATCGACCCGTGCGGGTGCAATTCACTCCCCACCTGATCCCCATGGTACGGGGCATCCACGCCACCATCTATGCCACCCTGCGGGATCCCGGTTTAGTGGCAGATGATCTGCTGTTGGTGTATCAGTCGTTTTATCGCCAGTGTCCATGGGTACAGATTTTACCGGCCGGCGTCTATCCCCAGACCAAATGGGTTCTAGGCACCAACACCTGCCTAATTGGCCTTGCCGTGGACAGCCGTACCAATCGGGTGATAGTTCTTTCCGTCATTGACAACCTGATCAAAGGGCAATCCGGGCAGGCCATCCAATGCTTCAATATCCTCATGGGTTGGGAAGAAACCCTCGGCTTACCCAAGCTCTCCTTCTACCCCTAATCGGTAGCCAAAGTAACTTTCTTCTCCCCCAACCCATCTCGTACACTCAAAGAACAGGTGGATTCGGGATCCCATGAAGGTATCATATCGGGCATGGATCATTGGTTTAATTGCGGTTTACATCACCCTACTTTTGGGTTCGGTGGCTGGGTTTGAGCCGGCACGGATTATCCGGGAAATTATTGCCAGTCCAGAAATTTTTGTCCAGCAGCTTTTGGTGGGTACCACCAACGGGGCTATCATTGCCATCATTGCCCTCGGCTACACCATGGTTTACGGAATCATTGAATTGATTAACTTTGCCCATGGGGATCTGTACATGTTGGGGGCATTTATGTCCCTATCGGTGATTGGGGCATTTGGTGTCGATCAAGATACCCCCTTTTCCCAGGTGATTGTGCCCATCCTGGTAGCTTTATTAGCATCGGTCATCTTCTGTGGCATTTTGAATGTCATCACCGAGCGCTACGCCTATCGTCCTCTCAGGAACGCCCCCAAACTAGCACCTTTAATTTCTGCCATTGGGGTATCCTTTATTTTTCAGAATGTGGGTTTACTTTGGGGTGGATTTCGAGCGATTTTTCCCATTATGGGCAGCAATGCCGCCGCTCCCAAAAGCTTTCCAGACTTACTACCTCGCATTGATCTATTGCGAGCCATCGGCTTAGAAACATCGGTGACGTTCACCACCAAAGATTTGACCGTTTTGGTAGTTGCCGTTGCCCTCATGGCCAGCCTACATCTGTTTGTCCAGAACACAAAAATCGGCAAAGCCATGCGTGCCACTGCCCAAAATCGCACCGCCGCCAAAATTATGGGCATCAACGTCGATCAAATTATTGCCCTTACTTTTCTCATCGGCGGGGCATTGGCAGGAGCAGGCGGACTGCTGGTCAGCCTTTACAACAACACCGTCGTCTTCACCATGGGTTTTACCGCTGGCTTGCGCGCCTTCACCGCCGCCGTCCTAGGTGGGATCGGCAACATCATCGGTGCCATGTTGGGAGGGATTTTAATTGGCCTCCTCTCCGCCCTCAGTGATCAGTATTTCTCCAGCCGCTGGACCAATGCCTGGGTTTTCTTAGTTTTGGTTGTGATTCTGATTTTCCGTCCCACCGGCCTGCTCGGAGAAAACGTCCAAGAAAAAGCCTAATCCAACTCATAACGCCGCAATAACCCGGGATCCCCGAGGATGTCATGGGTGGGGCCATCGGCGCAGATTTGGCCTTGATCGAGCAGGATCACCCGTTGGCATACTTCCCGGATCAGGTCGAGGTCGTGGGAAGCCAGCAAAAACGTAGGTGAGCACTCAGGGAGCAAGCGGATTAAGCGCTGGCGGCTGCGGCGATCTAGGGTTGCCGAAGGTTCATCGTAGAGGATCAGTTGCGGTTGCATTGCCAGGATCCCGGCCAAAGTCACCAGTCGTTTTTCTCCTCCGGACAGGTGATGGGGTGGTCGGTTGGCCAAGGCTTGGCAGCCTACCCGTTCTAGAGCTTGTCGGACTCGCTCCTGCAGAGGTTGCCCACACATCCCCAGGCGTCTTAGGCCAAAAGCCACATCCTCCCACACCGAATCTGCCAACAATTGGTCGTCAGGATTTTGCAGCACCAGTCCCATCTCGGGTCGCCAGCAGCCTGGTTGCAGTAGTTTTTCCTCCCACCAAACCCCTCCTGAACTGGGGTTGAGCAGCCCTGCAATCACGTAGAACAGGGTTGTCTTGCCCGCCCCATTATTGCCGATCACCCCTACCCGTTCCCCCCCTTGCACCCGCAAACTCACCCCCCGCAGACAGGGGGCACAGCCCGGATAGGCAAACCTCACCCCTTCCACCCTTAGCACCATCCCCTTCCAACCCCCCTTAAACTACGGAAAATCCAACAGTTCCATGACAACCCTCTACCTGACTCAACCTGGTACCTACGTTCGTCTCGAGCGGGACAGCCTTGTCATCCAGCAAGGCTACGAGCAGCGGACAGTCCGCCTCAGTGAACTGGAACTGATTCTTTTTTATCCAGGGGTGCAACTGACCAGCGCCGTCCTCGCAGAACTCCTTGATCGGGGTATTGAGACCCTATTCATGCGGCAGGATGGCAGCTTTCGCGGTCGCCTGCAAGGGCACCTAGCCAGCAATCCCCTTCAGCGCCAAGCCCAGTATAAATACTTAGAAACCCTGTGGGGACTGACCTGGGCCCAACGGATTGTTGAGGGCAAAATCAACAATCAGCGGGTTTTACTCCAGCGCCGCCATCGCGCTAGCGCCGGTCGTATCCATGAACTGGCCGAGAGCATTGACATCATCGCCGCCTATCTCCATAGTCTCAAACACCTGCCCCATCCCGACCGCGAGACCCTCATGGGTATCGAAGGCATCTGTGCCCGCACCTACTACCAGGCCCTGCGGCATTACTTCCCCAGCTCCTGGAACTTTCAGGGGCGCAACCGCCAGCCCCCCAGAGATCCCATCAATGCTCTCCTCAGTTGGGGCTACGGCGTTCTGCTGTCGCGGCTTTTTGCTGCTTGTGTCATGGCCGGTCTTGACCCCTACCTTGGCTTTTTCCACGCCAATCTCCCCTATCGCCCGAATCTAGCCCTAGACCTGATGGAGGAATTTCGCCCCATCGTTGTGGATGCTACCGTCATTACCATCGTCACCGCCAACCTGCTCAGCCCCGAAGACTTCCAGCCCTCCCCCGACGGTGAGGGGGTTTGGCTTAGCCCCCTAGCCAAGAAGATCTACCTAGCCGAGCTAGAAAAACGCTTTCGCGAACCCATCCTCTATCCCCCCCAATCCCGCCGCCTCAGCATCCAGCAAATCCTCCTCGAGCAAGCTCGCTGGCTTGGCCGCTGTTTGGTTAGTGGTTTTCTGGACTACGAACCCATGGTGATCCGCTAATGCTGTGGTTAATTTGCTACGACATTCCCAACGACAAGCGCCGCACCAAACTCGCCAAACGTCTGGAAGCCTACTGCCAACGGGTACAATTTTCCGTTTTCGAGTGTCCCCTGGAAACCGCCGACCTCGAAGATAAACTGCAACGCTACTGGCTTCCCCTCCTCAACCTTAACGAAGATCATCTGCGCGCCTATCCCCTGGACGGGGATGCCCGCCAACGGGCCAAAATCTACGGCGGCCCCCCACCCTACCAGCCCCCAGACGTGATTGTTTTATAAAGAAATGTAAACAAGTCAGTGGATTTTAGCGCGACTTGTCAGGGAGAGCTTGCATGGGTTTGGGGATAATCTTTAGAGATTTTTTAGAAAGAACGGTAGAATTGGCACGATTTTCCTGCTAGGATGGCTGCTATCGCGGCAGGTAAGGATTTTTACTTTTGGCTTCGTAGGTCATTAACTTTTGTTAAGCGCAATCTCCGTACACTGGCGCGAGTGCACCTTGAAAACCGCATAGGCACTGGTTTCCCAGGGGGTAGGGTTTCCCACCCTCTTTTCCCCGCAAGGGGACGGAAACATTTTCTATCTGGGGGACTATACTTGGAATTCCTTTGCTATTTGTTTCCCACCCTCTTTTCCCCGCAAGGGGACGGAAACGAGTGAAGGCCGCCAAGGCCAGCAGGTAATCCACAACCCCCGTTTCCCACCCTCTTTTCCCCGCAAGGGGACGGAAACATCCGCTTCTATTATTTCTAGGGCCAAGGGGACTTTACTTTGTTTCCCACCCTCTTTTCCCCGCAAGGGGACGGAAACGCTTCCACAGCGTCTGACTGGTTCTGGAAGGTGATACAGGGTTTCCCACCCTCTTTTCCCCGCAAGGGGACGGAAACCAGCCTCGTTTGAATTGAGGCTTCGGATTGTCGACGAGTTTCCCACCCTCTTTTCCCCGCAAGGGGACGGAAACGCTGACAAAAATGCCGGTAAGTTGAGGGAGTAATAACCCTGACGTACCTAACCCGCATCCACCTCAAGCAGAGTAACCCTCATGGGTATC
>JAUQVP010000057.1:0-17331 GCA_039794745.1 Thermostichales cyanobacterium HHBFW_bins_127
TTGGCGGATCTGGAGCAAGCTGTTTATGATTTGGCGACCCAAGGGCAAATACAGGGGGATGGGGATGTGGCCATCAATGAGCGGCAGGCAGCTTTGTTGGTGCAGGTGCAGGCAGCTTTGCAGGAGGTAGAAACCGCCATGGGGCAGCAACTCCCCTATGATTTTTGGACCATTGGCCTGCGGGAAGCGGTGCAGCGCTTGGGGGAAATCACCGGGGAGGAAGTGACGGAATCGGTGCTAGATCGGATTTTCAGTCGTTTCTGTATTGGCAAGTAGGTGGCAAATCCCTTGCCTGATGCTGGTTATCCCCTCCTGGCCGAGGGCTGGAAATTGGCGGAGCACCAGCAGCGGCATGGTTTGGCTGGTTTCAAGCTAAGTGCTGCAATAACTCTAGGCTAAAATCACTCAAAACCCACAAAACCAAAAGTGAGCTCTCCATGAGGGGGCTATAAAGAGGGATCCCTAGCTCTCGGTCAGCTCAAGCAAATAAATCGTTCAATTCGGGGCCAGTCAACGCCCGTCAGTTAGTTCACAATCATCGCCATGGATTTTCCCAGATCCCACCTTAGCCAGGATCAAAACAACCCACAGCTTTCAGGAGATCAGGGGATCCCCCACGAAAGGAGCAGTAGCCAGAAGGGCAGGGCTACTGGTATGTATGGAGTGACTGTTGGGATGAGGACATGATTGAGGTCGAACAACTCACCAAGGTCTATGGCAGCTTCTCCGCCATCGAAAATGTCAGCTTTCGGGTGGAACCGGGAGAAATTATGGGCTTTTTGGGCCCGAATGGTGCCGGCAAGACGACCTCGATGCGAATTTTGACCGGGTTTTTGCCGGCGACCTCAGGCACGGCTCGGGTGGCAGGCTATGAGGTGCACGAAAACTCCATGGCCGTGCGGGAACGAATCGGCTACCTGCCGGAAACCCCACCCCTCTACCCGGAGATGACGGTGGAAAATTATTTGGGCTTTGTGGCAGAGTTGAAACGGGTGCCGGCGGGGGATCGAGCCAAGCAGGTCGACCGAGCCATTGAACGCTGTAATCTTCAGGAAAAACGCAATACCCTGATCCGCAAGCTCTCCAAGGGGTTTAAGCAGCGGGTGGGGATCGCTCAAGCCCTTGTCCATGACCCACCGGTGATTATCCTGGATGAACCGACGGTAGGCTTGGACCCGAAGCAAATTATTGAAGTGCGCAGTCTGATCAAAAGTCTGGCCGGGAACCACACGATTGTCCTGTCCACCCACATCCTGCCAGAGGTGAGCATGACCTGCGACCGGGTGGTGATCATCAACCGCGGTAAGGTGGTGGCAACGGGCACACCCAGCGAACTCAGCCAACAGGCAGCCCGCTCCACCCAACTCACCCTAGAACTGGAGGGATCCCCGGAGGAGATTCAGACGGTGGTGGCTGAGGCAGGGGGACAGGTGGTGCAGATGCAGGGGGCAGCTCAGCCGGGGCGATTCCAGGTGACAGTTGCCCATGCTCAGGGGGGGGATGGTTGGATTCGGGATCTAGCCAGCCGCTTGATCCAGGCGGGGCTTGGGGTCTATGAGATGCGCCGCTCTCAGGTGTCCCTAGAGGATGTATTTTTGCAGTTGACGACCCAAGAGGAAGCCAATAGCCAGGAGGGAGGCGATGAGTAGTTTGCAGGGGCTATGGGTGATTTTCCGCAAGGAACTGCGCACCTATTTTGTGTCGCCGATTGCCTATGTGGTGGCGATGATCTTTTGGATGCTGTCGGGGTTTTTCTTTGTGCGGATTTTGGCCAGTGTGGTGGACTATTCCCTGCGCTTGGATGCCAGCCCTTTCGGGGGATCCCAACCTTTTGATGCGGCGACGATCTTGTTACAACAGTTTTTGAATCTGATGGGGACGCTGTTTTTGTTTATTTCGCCGATTTTGACGATGAGTTTGTATGCGGAGGAGCGTAAGCGGGGCACGATGGAGCTGCTGGCGACGTCGCCGATTGCCAATGTGACGGTGGCTCTAGGAAAATGGCTGGGGGCGCTGGTTTTTTACATAACCTTGTTAATCCCGATTATGATTTATCAGTTGGTGGTCTACAGCAGTGCGACACCGGCAATGAATTATCGCCTATTTGTGGCAGGACACCTGGGGTTAATTTTGATGGCGGGGGCAATGCTGGCCTTTGGCATGTTTGTTTCGGCCCTGACAGATAACACCATCATCGCAGCCATTGGCACCTTCGGGCTGATGCTGCTGCTGTGGGTGATTGATGCGGCGGCGGGACAGAGTAGCAGCGGCTGGGATCCGATTTTGCGCTACCTTTCGATCTTGCAGCAGTACGGCAATTGGGTGCAGGGAAGTTTGACCACAAGCAGTGTGATCTTTTTCCTGAGCATGATCGGTTTGGGGATCTTTTTGACGGTCCAGGCGGTGGAAGGGCTGCGCTGGCAACGAAGCTAGGGAGGCACAATTATGAAGCGCAAAGATCTTTTGCTCATCCTGCAAGATAACAGCGGTCTTTTGGGACTGCTGCTCCTGCTGCTAGGGCTGGCTATCGGCGTCGGTACAAGTTGGGGGATCCCTAGCTATATTGTGCTGGGCTTTGGGGTGGTGGGGGTGGGGTTTTGGCTGCTGACCCACCAAGGTCAGGTGCAGGCTTTTTTGGGACTGCGCTCTACCCAAACCAATGCCAATATCCTGGTGAATGTGACGGCGGTGGTGGCGATTTTGGTGGTGCTGAATGTGCTGGGATCCCGGTTTGAGGGGAAGCTGGATGTGACCAGTGAGGGGCTATTTAGTTTGGCCCCGCAGACGCAACAAATTGTGCGAGGCTTAACGGAGCCGGTCAAAATTAGTGTGGTGGCAACGGAAGCCCCTGCCAATATCCGCCCGCAGTTGGAACAGTATCAACGCCTCAATCCCCAAAAGATTAGTTTTGAGTTTGTCGATCCGGTGCGCTCCCCGGCTACGGCCCAAGCCCTGGGCATTACCCAAAATAATGTCCTGGTGGTGCAGTCGGGATCCCGGAAGCAGACGGTGCCGGTGGCGGTGGATCTGGAGTCGCAGTTGACGCCGGCGATTCTGAAGGTGTCGCGGACGACGGAGTTGAGGGCTTATTTTGTCACCGGGCACGGGGAACCGTCTCTGACGGGGGAGGGGGGTGTGGGTCTGCTGACGGTGAGCCAGGCGTTGGCGGCGGAAGGCTACACGGCAAAACCCCTCAATTTGGTGGATACGGCCATTCCTGGGGATGCGGATGTGATTACGATTGTCGGTCCCCAGCGCCCCTATGTGCCGGCGGAGGTGGAAAAACTGAAGACCTATCTGGAGCAGGGGGGACGGTTGCTGCTGCTGCTCAATCCTCGTTTGCAACGGGATGGGGGGGATAGCCAGTTGGGGCTAGGACCGCTGCTGAGTGCCTGGGGGATCCAGGCGGATGACAATGTGGTGGTGGATATCAGTGAGGCAGGGCAGGTGCTGGGCACGGGGCCTTCGGTTGCTCTGGTAACCAACTACGGTAGCCATCCGATTACGCGGGATCTGGTGCGGCAGAATCTGCTGACGTTTTTCCCCCTGGCTCGCTCCTTGACCCAGACGGAAGTGGAGGGGGTGACGGCCACCCAGCTTTTGGTCACCAGTCCCCGCAGTTGGGGGGAGGTGGACCCAATCCAGGACAGTACCACCCAAATTCGCTTTGACCCCAACCGGGATAAGCAGGGGCCGTTAAGCTTGGGCTATGCCCTCAGCCGCAAGGGAGAATCAGGCAGGGAAGCTCGTTTGGTGGTGATCGGCAATAGCAGTTTTATTTTGGATGGCAATTTCCGCCAGTTCGGCAATGGGGATCTGTTCTTGAATAGCCTCAATTGGCTGACGGAGCAGGATCAGCAAATCAGTGTCCGCCCCAAAGAACCCACCAATCGCCGCTTCAGTCTGACCGGACAAAGTCTGATCTGGCTGACGGTGGTGGCAGTGTTTACGCTGCCGATGATCGCAGTGGCCAGTGGGGTGCTGATCTGGTGGCAGCGACGCTAGACCGCTACCGCGGCTGTCTGCTCGGCCTGGCGGTGGGGGACGCCCTGGGGACTACCCTGGAGTCTGGGGGATCCCTAGACCTGCCCCTGCAGCCCTGGACGGACGACACCAGTATGGCTCTCTGTTTGGGGACGAGTTTGCTGGCAGTACCTGGTTTTGATGCCCTGGACCAAATGCGCCGCTACTTGGCCTGGTATGAGCGGGGCTACCTGAGCAGTAGGGGGGTGTGTTTTGGCATCGGGCACACCACCCGCCAAGCCCTAGAACGCTTCCGCCTCACCGGGGATCCCTGGTGTGGGTCGGCGGATCCGCGCCGGGCTGGGAATGGTTCGCTGATGCGGCTGGCGCCGGTGCCGATGTTTTACGGTCGGGATCGGCAGCAGGGGATCCACTGGGCCGGGGAAAGCTCCCGCACCACCCATGGGGCCGAGGAGTGTGTGGATGCCTGTCGTCTGTTGGCAGCGATGCTGGTGGCGGCCCTGCAGGGAGAGGAAAAAGCTGCTATCCTAGCCCAACCGGCGGATTTTCTGACTAGTCCTAGCATCCAAGTCCTTGCCCAAGGGCAGTACCGCCGCAAATCCCGTGACGACATCCATAACAGCGGCTATGTGGTACACAGCTTGGAAGCAGCCCTGTGGTGCTTCTGGCAGAGCCACAGCTTCGGGGAAGCGGTGCAGCTAGCCGTCAGTTTAGGAGGAGATGCGGATACCATCGCTGCCATCTGCGGACAACTGGCCGGGGCCTTTTACGGCGCATCCGGGATCCCTGGGGCTTGGTTGGCGGGGTTAGCGCGGCAGGAGTTGATTAGTGAGCTGGCCGTTGCCCTGTTTCAGGCAAGCCAGACAACCTGATCCCCGTGTTCTGGGTAACAATAGTGTTAGAAAGTCCCCTTTGCTTTTGTTATGAGTCAAGCTGTTCCTGCCCCCGTTGATGACATTTCCCTGCCAGATCTGCCCGACCCTGAGGATCTGAGGATGCATGTCACAGCGTTGGAGGGGCGTCGCCGCCAGATTGAAGCGGAAATCGGCATCCCCTGTGACCGAGAGGTGGTGTGGCGGGTGCTGAGTGATTATGAGAACTTGGCCAACTTTATCCCCAATCTGGCAGAAAGCACCATTGTTGGGCAGGAAGATGGCTATACCCTGGTCAAACAGGTGGGCAAACAACAGTTTCTGCTGCTGAAGTTCTGCGCCACGGTGACCCTGAAAATCTGGGAATCCTACCCCCACACCCTGCACTTTGAAATGGTGAAGGGGGATTTTCTCGAGTTCAGCGGCACTTGGGAATTGACCCCCACCCCGGCGGGGACCACCCTCACCTATCGGCTGCTGATCCATCCCCCCCGGCACATGCCCACCCAACTAGTGGAACGCTGCCTCAAACATGACCTAGCGAACAATTTGCGGGCGGTGCGGGACTATGCCCTGGCCCAAGCTGGCTGAAGCTGTCCTTGCGGTTCATGCCTACCCCCAGTGCCAAGCCTTCTGGACCCAGATCCAGGATCTCCATCCCCATCTGGTCCTAACGGTAGCCAATACCCTAACTGCCTACCACCCTGGTCTAACGGCGGTGCCGGTCATGGCTGCCCCTGCCGATGCGGAAATCCTGTTCACCGGTGCCCCACGCAGCCAACCCACCATCCCCACCCACCCTCTGGGGATCCCGGGGCCGGTGCTGATCAGCCGGGCGATGCTGGTGCAGTTGCCTCACTTGAGCTGGGACTGCATTGATGCTGGTTGCCTGGTGACGCCGCAACTGCCGGGGGTCAAGGTTTGGGGTGACCGACCGGGGGGGTGCGTTGCCTCCGGCTGGGCTTTGCCCCGAGCTAGGGTGGAAACTCTCTGGCAGCAAGCCTACAGCTACGGCCACCACCTCGGCAAACACTGTCAAACAAGCGGCCGCTATCTGATTTTGGCCGAATCCGTTCCGGCAGGGACGACCACCGCCCTGGGGGTGTTGCTGGCCCTGGGCTTGGATGCGGAACAGCGGATCAGCAGCTCCCTGGCCAATCCGACCCATCGGATCAAGCTGGAACTACTGGCCAACCTGCGCAAAGGCAGCTACCGCCTCGACCCCCTAGGAGCGGTCGCCGCCGTTGGCGATCCCATGCAGCCTGTGGTAGCCGGTCTAGCCCTGGCTGCCTCCCGATTCTGCCCGGTGCTGCTAGCCGGAGGGACACAAATGTTAGCCGTACTGGCGCTGCTCACCACCTTCGGACAACCAGGATCCCTGGCGATTGGCACCACCGGCTGGGTGGTCCGGGATCCCTATGGGGATTTTGTCGGTTTGGCAGCCCTGATTCAGGAACAGCGGGGGGGCCATCCCATTCCCTGTTTAGCGGCGGATTGGTCGTTTCAGCACAGTTCCTTGCGATCCCTGCGGGGCTACGAGCAAGGGCATGTCAAAGAAGGGGCAGGAGCCGGGGGGCTGAGCCTCGCTGCCCTCCGCCATCGGCATCCCCAACAATTGCTGTCGGCTATCGAGGGCCAGGGTCGGCAGTGGGGGTTTGCCTAGGGAAACGCCACAACTGCAAAAACAACTGCCAGCGGGAACAATCCCAGTAATCCGTTTGGGCCGCAATTAGCCCCTGTTCATTCACCCACAGCTGCGAACGTCCCGTCACCTGCAGGCGCGGCTTCCAAGGCAGAGGTGCTACCCAACTCATCGTCCAACGGGTGTGGATCACCGCCCCTTGGCTGTAGATCTCATGTAACTGCAGCCGCAACTCCTGAAACCACTGCCCCATCCAACGGATCATGCCCTCGAACTGTGACCGCCCCCGCAGTCGACTCATGGGATCCCGGAAGATGACCTGTGGGTCATAGATGGCAAAGGTTTGCTGATGGGGGAAGCGGGCATAGTCTTGTTTGAGGATGGCAATCAGTTCATTCATCCTCGACATCGGGGGATTCCTGAAAGAGTTGGTCTAGGCGGGAGCGGGCTTCTTCCAGGTTGGTGGAGCGGATCACCAACAGGGGTTCACTGGTGAGATTGCCGTCCTCGTCGATTAGCTCTGGATGGGGTGGGCGGCGGCGGCGCCGTTGTTGTTCCGCTTTGCCTAGGGTCAATAAATTGTTGATTAGATTGCGCAGGGCCAGAAACGTCACCGCCCCAAAAGCAATACAGTAGAGAAGTTGCAGCATGGCTTAACCTGGTTCGGAGGAGGACTGGGAAGCATGGAAGCGCCAGCCTAGCTCAGCACATTCCATGAGTAGGTGATGCCATTTTGCCATCAGTTTTGGGTCAACACCAACCTGTTGATCCGAGAGTTGGTACATGAGGGTTGCTGCCTGCAACTCTGCCTGAGCCGCTTCCAACTGCTGCAGCAATGCCGCCTGGGCCTCCGGGCTGATAAAGGGTAGGCGCTCCTGACTGAGCAAGCGATGGGAACGCTCAAACCAGTATTTGTAGTCTTCCAGCAACGGCGATAAAATCTGGCGCAGCAAATCGGCTTGGCTCACGACATTTTCTCAGGAACACACCTCGATCTTAACATTTCTTTTGAATCAAAACCTGCCCCTCTCCCTGTTACAAATCATCACACTGTCTAGAAAACGTCACGAAACCCCTAGGGGTTACCGGCTCATCCTTCCAGGGGTTTTCCCCAGGTGAGGAGGCTGGGACTGCATTGACGGGATCCACAGGGCTGGTGTTTGATGGGGAACGTGATCCCGATTGCACCCCATTGGTAGGTGAGCCATGAAGCTGTCGTCCTCTGTTATTTCTTCCCCTGCCCCAGCTCCTGTGGCTTCCCAGTGGTTATTGCCGGGCACGATCCAGCTTTACATTTGTCCCATCCGCGGCGGCACCATGGTCGCCAGCACGGGAGATGTGATTGCCCAGGCCCTGCGGGTGGCTGGGCAGGGGACGCCGGTTTTGGTGGTGCAGTTCCTTAAAGGCGGGATCCAACAGGGACCCCAGTCTTTGATCCAGATGGGACGGTATTTGGAGTGGGTGCGCTGCAACTTATCCCGCCACGTTGACAGCCCCCATGTGGAGCCAGAGGAACAAGCAGCAATCCAAGAACTCTGGCAGTTTACCCAGGAGGCAGTGGCCAGTGGCCGCTACGGTTTGGTGGTGCTTGATGAACTCAGCTTAGCCATGAAATTTGGGCTGATCCCAGAGGCAGAAGTCCTCAATATGCTCCACCAGCGCCCCACCCCCCTTGATGTGATCATCACCGGCACCGATATGCCGGAATCCTTGCTGGCCCTGGCAGATGTGATTACCCACCAAGTAGTGCGCCCCGCTGCCTAAGAGTTGGGCATGAGAAACTCCCGCCGCACCTGGGATCCCACCTCTGGCCAGCGGCTGGTGACGGTCTTGGTGCGGGTATAGAAGCGGATCCCCTCCTCGCCGTAGATGCCCAGATCCCCAAAGCGGGAGTTTTTCCAGCCGCCGAAGCTGTGCCAGGGCATAGGTACGGGGATAGGCACATTGACGCCGACCATGCCCGCCTGCACATGGGTGACGAAGTGACGAGCACTGCCGCCATCGCGGGTAAAGATGGCAGCCCCATTGCCGTAGGGATGGCGATTGACCAGATCCAGGGCTGTGTTCAGGTCGGGAACCCGGACAATCCCCAGCACCGGCCCGAAGATTTCCTCCTGGTAGAGGCGCATTGATTCGCTGACCTGGTCAAACAGGGTCGCCCCCAGCCAAAAGCCCTGGGGATAGGCATCGGGGGGAAGGGTTTGCCGACCATCCACCAACAGCTTCGCCCCCTCCTGCACCCCCTGCTCGATGTAATCCGCCACCCGCTGCCGATGCTGAGGCGTCACCAGGGGCCCCATGTCTTCCCCTAGCTTCACCTGCTGTACCTGTGGGATCAGTCGCTCCACCAAAGCATCCCCAACCTCCCCTACCGCCAGCCCCAAGGTAATCGCCATGCAACGTTCCCCCGCCGAACCATAGGCCGCTCCCACCAGGGCAGCCACCGCCTGATCCAGATCCGCATCGGGCATCACCACCATAGGGTTTTTCGCCCCACCCAGGGCCTGCACCCGCTTACCATGGGCAGTGCCCACTCGGTAGATCATCTGGGCAACGGAGGTCGAGCCCACAAAGCTAATCGCTGCCACCTGGGGATGGGTGAGCAGACCCTCCACCACCGTCCGATCCCCCTGCACCACTTGCAACACCCCGTCCGGTAAGCCCGCCTGCTGCCACAACTCCGCTAAGCGAATCGCCGCGGAGGGATCCCGTTCTGAGGGTTTGAGGATGAAGGTATTGCCGCAGGCGAGGGCAATGGGGATCATCCACAGGGGTACCATGGCAGGAAAATTGAAAGGGGTAATCCCCACACAGATTCCCACCGGCTGGCGCAGGGCATAGCTATCCACCTGGCGGGCCACATTCTCGCTGTACATCCCCGCCAACAGGTTCGGGATCCCGCAGGCATATTCCACCACTTCCAGCCCCCGTTGCAGGGCCGCTTGGGCATCGCTGACGAGTTTGCCGTGTTCTTGGCTGATGCGTTGGGCTAGTTCAGGGCTATGGCGCTCTAGGAGTTCGCGAAAGCGGAAGAGGATCCTGGCCCGGCGCACGGGGGGGGTTTGGGCCCAAGCTGGGGCCGCCCGCAAACAGCCCTCTACCGCCGCTGCTACCACCGCCCCATCCCCCACACTCACTTCCCCGGCCACCTCCCCCAGCCAGGGGTTGTAGACCGGCAAGGTTGGGGATCCCGGAACCGGGCGACCGTTAATCCAGTGGGGAATTGGGGTCATAGGGGCTACTGGGGCTACATCTGTTTTTATCCTAAGGGGTCTTGTCAGGGCTGGGGGAGGGATGTGTTCTAGAGCCGGCCTCCTTCCCGGCCAAGTCAGCAGGTTTGAGGCAGCAACAGCCAACCCAACCAACTGGTCATCATCTCAGCTAGCCCCTGTTCTCGACTCAAATGACCACAGTTGCCAAGTTGAGAGGTAGCAAAAACCCATAGAAGGGCAACCCAGCTGGGGGGATGCTGACGCAGTCCACACACCCAAGGACGTTGTCAAAGCGCCGCCAAACAGTTCCCCAAGATTGTCTCTGACCGTTCGGGCAACTACAATCCCCTCCAGACACCGCCGCCACCCGTTGAAGTCGCCAGAAACTTGGGGATCCCGGCCGGTTCTAGATCAGCTTAGAGCTGGAGGTGAGGATTAGCTTTAGACGGGCCTGGATCAGATTCAACTGTGCCAGCCCCAAATCTAACTCCCCATCGATGACAATGCCCGTGGTGATCAAGCGATCCAACAGCTCCAAAATCGATGCCGACCCCCCTTCCCCCCCCGGGTAATAGGGCCGTTTCGGCAACAGGGATCCCAATTCCCCCAGTTCCAGATTGAGATCTTCCGGATTGATATCTAGGATCTGACAGATCTCTAGGACTTGTTGGCGCAGTTGCCACAGACTTTGTCCGGCCCGTTCGATTTCCTCCGGCGTCAGGGTATTGGCTTCCATGCGGCGCACCACCTGAGCTTCCATCAACTGGCGCAGCAACTCCACCAGCGTCAGCACCAAACTGGCCAGCCCTTGGGAGCGCTTAACAGGAATCGCCAGGGGGGCATCGGGATCCGGCATCGGTCAGGAGGAGGAGCGCAACTGTTGGGCCAACTGTTCCGGGGTCATGTGCTCATAGGGTTCAAAGGGCTGGTGGATCCAGGGATTATCCGGCAGATAGTCCACATAGTAATCCGGTCGAATCACCGAAGCCGCCTTGTACCAGAGCACCCCGGTGCGGATTTCTTCCACATAAAACTTGTAGTAATGATAGAGCCACTCCACACTTTTTTTCAGGGTAATTCCCGAATCCGCCAGATCATCGACCAGTAGCACATGGCTGCCCAAAGTCAAGGTGGTCATGGCCAGATCCCGGGAAAACACCAACGTCCCCCGCTGGCGATTCCCCGGCCCCCCATAGGAAGAAGCAGAGAGAATCGCCAGCGGCAAATCGTAGAGCCGCGCCAGCATATCCCCGACCCGCAGTCCCCCCTTGGCAATACAGACAATTTGGTTGAACTGCCAGCCACTTTCGTAGATCAAAACCGCCAGTTCCTCAATTTTGCGGTGATAGTCTGACCACGTAATAGAAATCTCGTGCAAAACGTCCCCCTTAAACTTCCCTAATGGTTACCCGGGACATCACCACTGGGCTGAGGGGACGGTCCTGGCGATTGGTCTTGGTTGTGGCAATGGCATCGAGGACCTCTTCCCCACTCACCAGTTGGCCGAAAATCGTGTACTGCGGCGGCAGCGGGTAGTCCCGATGCATAATGAAAAATTGACTGCCATTGGTATTGGGCCCGGCATTAGCCATCGCCAGCGTCCCCCGCCTGTAGGGGCGTTTCACCGGCTCATCGGCAAACCGGTAACCCGGCCCCCCCATCCCCGTACCCTGGGGATCCCCCCCTTGGATCATGAACCCTTCGATGACTCGATGGAAGATCACCCCGTCATAGAAGCCGTCCCGAGCCAGGGTGACGAAATTATTGACCGTTTTGGGAGCCTCACCGGCAAACAACTCCAGGGTCATGGTGCCCACATTGGTTTCAATGATGGCGGTGTAGGATTTTTGGGGGTCAATGGTCATGGGGGGGGGAGCCGCATAGGATTTCACGGGATCGACCTCATCGAGCTGATTCTTAGTATAAAGGTCAACGGAAAACCCAGCCCGATCACCTAGACAACCTTAAAACTCAAAGGCTCTAATGAAAAGGGGATGCAGGGGTGAACGTGAAGATCCAGTTACAAAACATCTGCAAGCGTTACGGTCGCCGGGAAGTGGTCAGTGACGTCTCCCTAATGGTGGAGCAGGGGGAAATCGTTGGCCTGCTAGGACCCAACGGCGCCGGCAAAACCACCACCTTTTACATCACCACCGGACTTGTGCAGCCCAACCGAGGGCAAGTGCTGCTCGATCAGCAAGAGATCACCCCCCTGCCCATGCACCGCCGCGCCCGCCTCGGCATCGGCTATCTCCCCCAAGAACCCAGCATTTTTCGTCGCCTCAGCATCCAAGACAACTTGCTCCTGATCATGGAACAAACCGGGGTCCCGCGGCGGCTATGGGCTCAGCGCCTCCAAGAACTGCTGACGGAGTTTCGCATCACCCACGTTGCCAATAGCCTCGGCATGCAGGTCTCCGGGGGGGAGCGCCGGCGAGCAGAAATTGCCCGTGCCCTGGCTGCCGGAGAATATGGCCCCAAGTTTTTACTCTTAGATGAACCCTTCGCCGGCGTCGATCCCATTGCCGTTGCCGACATTCAAGAAGTGGTGGCCAAGCTCAAGCAGCGGGGCATCGGCGTTTTGATCACCGACCACAACGTCCGGGAAACCCTGGAAATTACCGACCGAGCCTATATCCTCAACGAAGGCTCGATCCTAGCCAAAGGCACTCCCGCCGACTTGGCGAAAGATCCCCTCGTGCGTAAATATTATCTGGGTGAGAAGTTCCGTCTGTGATCGGATTAACCTCGACCAAATCCCCCACCCCACGGCTAGGCTGGGCCGTAGCGATTATGGACCGCTATGTGGTGCGGGAAATGGCCCTGCCCTTCCTGTTTGGAGTCGCTGCCTTCACCTCCCTAGCCATGGCCATCGGCTCCCTGTTTGAGCTGGTGCGCCTCGTGGCCGAAGCCGGTCTCTCCATCCCCAGAGCTCTACAGATTTTTGTCCTGCGCACCCCCAGCATGGTGGTGCTCACCTTCCCCATGTCCATGCTGCTGGCCACCCTGTTGGCCTACAGCCGCCTCTCCGGCGACAGCGAAACCATCGCCATGCGCGGCGCCGGCGTCAGTGTCTATCGCCTCGTTGCCCCGGCCATCGTCCTCAGCCTCGCCGTCACCGCCGTCACCTTTGCCTTCAACGAAATCATCGTCCCCGTCACCAACCGCCAAGCCACCCAAGTCTTCAACATCGCCCTCAAACGGGATCCCCCCCAGTTTGCCCGGGAAAATATCCTCTACCAAGAATTCGGCCCCATCACCACCCGGGATCCCGATGGGACGGTGACGACCCGCCAAGGCTTGACCCGGCAGTTTTATGCCCGCCGTTTTGATGGGCGAGAGATGCAGGGGATCGTGGTTTTGGACTTTTCCACCGATGGGATCAGCCAGATTTTGCTGGCCCAAAGTGGCGAGTGGCTCCCGGACCAAAATATGTGGCTATTTACCCAAGGGACAACCTATATTGTCTCCCCCGATGGCACCTACAGCAATATCCTCACCTTCACCCGCCAAGCCCTACCCATCTCCCGGGATCCCCTAGATTTAGCTCAAGAAAACCGGCGCCCTGAAGAAATGAATATCCGGGAATTGAGTCATTTTATTCGCATTGTGCGCAACTCTGGGGATCAGCAACAGGTTCGTCGCCTAGAAGTGCAACTTCACTTAAAATATGCTATTCCCTTTGTTTGTTTGACCTTTGCCATGGTGGGATCCCCCTTAGGGATGCGGCCGACCCGCACTAGCTCTTCCATTGGCTTAGGGATTAGTGTTTTGATTATTTTTGCCTATTATGTGTTTTCTTTTATTACCCAGGCCCTTGGACAAACTGGCGTTTTAGGCCCGGCCATTGCCGCTTGGCTCCCCAACTTTTTAGGGATGGGGATTGGTGGCTTTTTAATTTATCGGGCGGCTCAATAATTCTGTGATCCTGATTACCCTCCGTAGGGGTGAGTGCGAAAAATCACTTAGCTCCAGCAGAAGCTATCACGTCTTGCTTCCGTGCAACTCACGAGGCAGGAGCCTCTTCATGAAGATAAAATGAAGTTCAGGCGTGGGGGTAGCAGCAAGCATGTCCAAGCTGATTTATTTGTGCGAGCAACAACATCGTCAGATTCTCAATCTGGCTCGCCAGGTGGTGGAAGCCTATCGCAGTGGGGCTGCCTTACCGGACAAAGTGCATATCGTCAAGCAACTGCGGCAGCGACTGTCCCGTCACATTCAGTTGGAGCGGCACGCTTTGTTTCCCCTGATGCGGCGCTACACTGCCGGGGATGAATGGGTGGGTCGGCGGGTGAAGCAGCTTGAGCAGGCGGTGCAGCAGTTGATCCCCATGGCCACCCTATTTCTCCATGAAGCGGAGCAGCATCCGGAGCGGGGACATTTGCCGGCGGCCGAGAACTTTTTCCAGGATTTGCGGCACCAGTTTATCCAGGAAGAAAAGAACCTACATTTGCTTTACCTGCGCCTTGTGCCACCCCAAGATGAGGCAGTGCAGTTAGAAAACTTCAAGCAGCGGCTCCTGGCCACAGTGGCTGCCAACACCGGTAGCCATCGCATTATGGCCTCCGGCAGCTACCCGATTATCAACCAAAACTCCGGCAGTTACCGGATCCTCTATGGGGAGGACAATCCTGCCCCTGCCCCAGAATTGCCCAAGCATCTGCCCATGACCCTTGAGGTGGATCGCCATGCCGAAACCCATCCCCTGCGTCCCCCGCGCCGGTTGGCTTCTTTGGGTTAGGCAAGGTAGGAATTTGGATTGAGCCTAGTTGCCTCTTTGCTTTATCCTCAAAGGTAAGGAATGGGCGCAGTAGCCTCTTTAATAAATCTCTTTGAGGGCAGGTATGAAGGTTTCTCGGTTGTGGATAGTGGTATTGATGGGTTTGGCCTGGCTAACCTGGCAGACGGCAGCGGCAGCCCAACAAAAGTTGTTGACCTATGATCAGGTGGTGGGCACCGGGCAAGCGGCATTGTGTCCCCAACTGCCGGACAGCGCCCGCGGCAAGATTGAAGTTCCCGCTGGCAAGGTGCTCAAATTAACCGATGTCTGCTTCCAGCCAATCCGCATTGAGGTGGAAGAGGAAAAACGCAACGGGGAAAAAGAGTTTCTAGAAACCAAAATGTTTATCCCTTCAGGGGCCACCCTTGGGCCGATCAAGGCTGAGGTGAGGGCAATTCCAGAGGAAAATGCCTTGGCTTTGGATGTGGTGGATGGCATTACCCAGCAGCCCACAACAGTACAGTTGCCGCGGCGGGAGCGGATTGCTTTGCTGTTTAGTGTGCGGCGCTTGCATGGGATTGCTAAGGGATCGGCCACCAGTATCAACCCCTCCACGGATTTTGAGGGGGATTTTGAGGTGCCTGGCTACCACATGAGCACCTTCTTGGACCCGAGAGCGCGGGGGTCGGGAACCGGCTATGAGGTGGCTGTGGGGCTGCAGGCGGCTCAGGACGAATTTGCCACCAACAAGAAAGTGGATGAAATTGCCTCTGGACATTTGTCCTTGCGCATTGCCCGGGTGGACAGCAGCACCGGGGAATTGGCCGGTTCCTTTGTCAGCCTCCAGCCTTCGAGTACGGAGCAGGGGGCACTTGAGCCGAAGACGGTGCGGATTCAAGGGCTCTTCTACGGTCGAGTGGATAGTTAGCCTCGGCTAATCTGGTCAATCTCCTCCTCAGACTTGGGGAGGATTTTTGTTGTGGGAAGCTGCCTACAAAAAAACTGGCTCACCGGCAATTGCTTCCCATGGCTCGTCTCGGGAAGATCCTGGGTAAGTGCTTCCGGGGGGCTTGGGGCCGGGATCAAGCTTTTAGCAGTCTTGATCCGTATTCAGATAGGGATTCTGAATGTGGGCAAGTGCTTCAAACCTAATCAATTAAACCTGTTTTCAGGGTACACAAGCTACCGATCAAGAATTGAGATTGATATTTTTTTATCTTGGAGTTTATCGGTGCTGGATTTTGGGAATCATCTACAAAATCTTACTAAAATTGACTGATTTATGAATAAAGCAAATGTAGGGCCAGGGATGACAGGTCTACCGGTAGTAGCCGCCCTCAGTCAGTTTGACCGGTGTGGTTCCTGAGCAACTTTATCTTAACTTGATGGGATAAAGTTGATGAGAAGTTGATTGGGCAGCAGGCTTAAACTGGGCTTAACATCAAATCTGGGGAAATCCGCTTAAATAGACTCGAGTGCGGTTTTAGGTTAAGTTTTCCTGTCGGTAGAACGCTCCAGGTTAGTTGCTGCTTGGGAAATTGATCCGCCAGAATAGGTTGCATAAGTCACCCCCCACCGAGCTTGAAAGGAGTTTGCTATGGCTGCGAGTTCTCCCGTGCGTCTGGATGCTGATACTCGCTTACAGGATCTGAATCTGGTTGATTTTCAGGTGGATGAGGAAACCCCCTGCGAAAATGTGGTGCGGCGGTTGGAGGATGATGCCAGTCTTTGCGGGGTGGTGGTGACCCGCAATGGCAAGTTGCAGGGGATGATGACGCGGCGCTCGATTTTGGAGTGGATGCTCAGCCGTCCCTACGGGTTGGATGTGTTTCTCAAGCGCCCGATTAGTTCCATGGTGGAGTTCCATCAGCGGGAGTTTATTCATTTGCCGGGGGATTGTACGGTGGTGGAGGCGGCATCCCTGGCGTTCCAGCGTCCGGAAGAGACGATTTATGACCCGGTGGTGGTGCAGGTGCAGGAGGGGGATTACCGGCTACTGGATATTCCGGTGCTGCTGGTGGCCCAGTCGGAGGTGCATCTGGCTACCCAGCGCAAGTTGCAGGAACAGCAGGAACGGATGCAAAGTGTGTTGGTGGCGCTGCAAATGGAAAAAAACCGCAGCCAGCAGTATGCTCGTGATCTGGAGCGGCAAAAGGCAGAAATCCTCAGTAAAAACTTGGCCCTGGAAGCGGAACGGAAGGCAGCTCAGGAACGCTCGGAGCAGTTGGCAGCCCTTAACCAGCGCTTGATTGAAATCGGGGCGGTGCTCTCCCAAAAGGGGAAAACGGCTTTCCAGGCCACGTTTGAGGGGGTGGATCTGGTGCGACGGATGACGGAAACCATTACCCAAAGTAGTCAGGAACTCTCCCAGGAGGTGCGGGAAATCAATACGATTACTGACTTGATTGTGGAGGTGGCGGGGCATATTCGCTTGCTGTCGTTTAATGCGGCGGTGGAAGCCAATCGCTCCGGTAGTTTTGGCCAGGGCTTTACGGTGATTGCTCAGGAAATCCGTAAGTTGGCAGGACGGACGACGGAAGCTAGTAGCCGCATTCGGGGCATCGCTGAACGCATCCAACGCAAAAGTACGGATACGGTGAGTTCGGCGGAAAGTAGTCGGCAAGTGGTGCAAAATCTCACGGAAAAAGCCCAAACCGCCAGTGAAGCCCTAGAGATGCTAGAGTCGCTGCTGGCCAATATGGCCCCCGAGTCTAACAACTGACCAGGCTGAATAATTCGGATTGATTGACAACCCTTTGAAAGGCACCTTGCTCGTCAATAACGGCAATGGGCAGGCAGTGGCTGGTTCCAATACTGAAATAGGCCTTCTAAGGGAGTGCTGCTTGTGGCCCGGGGAAACTCGCGAATCAACAGGGGGGTGTAATCCTCCTCCCCCCTAGC
>JAUQVP010000058.1:0-17328 GCA_039794745.1 Thermostichales cyanobacterium HHBFW_bins_127
GATCTCGCTCTCCCTGACCCTCGTTCCTTGCAGGTGCAGTTGATGTTGCAGCAGGCTAAGATGGACGAGCTGGAGGCGGAATTGCGGCGCTATCGTCAGGACTACCAAGATTTGGAGCAGCGTTTGGCCAGCAGCCTCGCCCGAGAAAAGACGCTGCAGCAGCAATTGGAAGCCCAATCCGAGCGCTTGATGACCCTGGAAGCCTATCAAGCTCAAGTGCAGCAGCAGCAGCAGCAACTGCGGCAACTCCATGCCGAGCTGCACAAAATGAAGCAGCAGGTGGCCGAGAAAAACAAAATGGTCAGCCAGATCCAAGCCCTGCAGCTGGAACTAGACAATGCCAAGGCAGCCCTCCAGGGCTACCATGCCTTGGTCAAACAAAACCAACAACTACAAGCAGAACTCCATACCCTCAAAGCCAGCTTGCCCACCCCTGCCCAAATGCAACAAATCTACCAACTCGTGCAGCGGCAGCGGCAACGCATCCAAGAACTGGAACGCACCATCGCCACCTTGCAAAACCAGCAGCGCCCACCCTTGGATTTCCCTAACCCTAAGCCAGAGGAACGGGGATCCCCGGATTACCCTAAGTGGCGGGAATTACTCGATGAGGCCGAACGGTATTCCCTGCTTTAGGTGTTGGCCAGTTCCAAGATACGTTGAATCACGTCTTCCACAATCCGATCCGGCGTGGAAGCTCCAGAGGTAATCCCCACGGCAATCGCGCCCGGCGGCAACCAATCAGAGGTAGTGATGACTCCTTGGTGGAGATGACGATGGCGGATTAAGGTTGCTGAAATTAAACAATCTGCCCCGTCAATGTGATAGGAATTGAGCCCCTTTTCGACGGCAATTTCTTGTAGATGGGTGGTATTGGAAGAATTGAAGCCACCAATCACAATCATTAGATCCAGGGGCTGCTCAATCAGACTGTACATGGCATCCTGGCGCTCTTGGGTAGCATTGCAGATGGTGTTGAAACTCATGAAATGATCATTGAGGGCTTGGGGGCCATATTTGCGCAGCATGGTATTTTCAAACAGCTTGGCAATCGCCTTCGTCTCACCTTCTAGCATGGTGGTTTGGTTGGCAATGCCAATTCTCTCCAAATCCCGATCCGGATCAAACCCCGGCGAACTGGCCTTGGCAAAGCGGGCGCGAAACTCCTCGGGGGATCCCCCGTTGAGGATGTAGTTGGCGACCCATTCTGCTTCCTCCATATTGAGGACCACTAGGTATTTGTCGGCAAAGGAGCTGGTGGCGATGGTTTCTTCGTGGTTGTATTTGCCGTGAATGATGGAGGTGAATTGGGCTGCCCGGTGTTTATCCACCTGATTCCAGACCCGGGAGACCCAAGGGCAGGTGGTATCGACAATTTCGTTGCCCCGTTCCTGGAAAAATTGCATTTCCGAGACGCTGGCGCCAAAAGCCGGCCAGAGGATCACATCCTGGGGCTGAATCTGAGAGAAATCTTTTTGGCCGTTGCGCTGTTCCACAAAGCGGATGCCCATGGCTTGCAACTGTTGATTGACCATGGGGTTGTGGATGATTTCGTTGGTGATCCACAGTTGCCGATCCGGGAAGCGTCGCCGCGCTTCGTAGGCGTACTCAATCGCCCGCTCCACCCCCCAACAAAAACCAAAGGTATGGGCCAAGCGGATGGTCACCCGCCCCTGCTGATAGACATTTTGCTGCCGCCGGATCTGAGCCACTAACTCGCTTTTGTACTCGCGACTCAGTTCTACCTGCACCTCCGCTTTGTGTTCCTCGAAACCTTTGGCGAAATAGCCCTCGGACTGGCGGAGCGCCTTACGTAATTGTCTGGGATCTGCCATAACCACCCTCCTCCTATACGTCAGTCTAACCCCCCTTGCCCCCATCCCCTGGCTGAGTTCTTGTAATCTTCTTTTACATTTGTTAGTGTTAGGTTACAAATCTTGCATTTTGGTAGCATCTATGGCGTGGCGTTCTTGGTTGGTTGCGGCCCTGAAGACGGAAGGGATCCCGGAGATTTGGCAGCAAGTGGGTTGGACGGTATTGCGGCTGGTGGCTGGGGGGGTGATGATCCACAATGGTTTGGATAAGTTGGAGGACATCCCCGGGTTTGCCAGTGCCTATGTGGAAGTGATTGGGCTGCCGTTTCCGATCTTTTTTGCCTATGTGGCGGCTTACACGGAATTGTTGGGGGCACCGCTGGTGATGCTGGGGTTGCTGACCCGGGGGGCAGCTTTGGGATTATTGGGGACGATGCTGGTGGCGATTTACCATCATGTTAAGGTAGCCGGCCTGAGCATTCCCTATCTGGAGTTGTCGGCGTTGTATGCGGCGGTGTTTTTGAATTTGCTGCTGCGGGGGGGTGGCACCTTCTCTTTGGATCAGGGGATTGCGGCTTGGCTGCAGCGGGGTATGCGGCAACAGCAGCTGCAGGCGCTGGAAACGTCCCTGGGCATGACGGAGCAGATTATCCAAGCTGGTGCCCAGGCTGAAAATAAGGTCAATTCCTAATCATCGCTGGTGTTTGCTGCCCCTTCCTCTGAGAAGGGGTTTATTGATCATCATTTCTATTGAGATTGCAACAGATCCCTCACCCTCAGCCCCTCTCCCAGAGCAGGAGAGGGGGGATGACATAGCTTGGCTTGTTCCTTTGAGGGTTGCTCTTGTACTGAACAATCCGGCAGCCGAAAAAAACGACAGGCATTGGCCGTAGTCAAAGCCCCCAAGCTCTCGGGATCCCGGCCCCGCAGTTCGGCAACTTTTGCGGCGATGGCAGCCACATAGGCGGGCTGATTGCGCTTGCCCCGATGGGGAACCGGCGCTAAAAAGGGACAGTCGGTTTCGATTAGCAATTGCTCATCGGGCACGACTTTGACTGCTTCCTGCACCGAGCGGGCGTTTTTGAAGGTGACAATGCCACTGAAACTGATGGCACAACCCAACTCCACAAACCAAGCCGTCTGTTCGGGGGTGCCACTCCAGCAGTGCATAACCACCCGCTGGGGCCGGTTCTCCCGCAAGATCCGGTAAGTTGCCTCGGCAGCATCCCGACAATGGACAATCAAAGCCCGATCATAAACCTGAGCCAACTCAATCTGAGCCTGAAAAGCCGCCACCTGCAACGGCACTAACTCCGGATCAGCCTTGTAAAAATCCAAACCCGTCTCCCCCACCGCCACCACCCGGGGATCCCCCAGGCAAGCCCGCATCTGGGGCAGCATACCGGGATCCCAAGCGGCGGCTTCTAGGGGGTGGAGACCAATGGCAAGAAAAACCTCTGGGAATTGGGCAGCGATTGCCTGCAGTTGGGGAAACTCATCGGGACGAACGCAGGCATGCACCAGAGCTTTCACCCCCGCTTGTCGCCATTGCTGTGCTACCGTGGGCAGGTCCGCCCCGTAGTCAGGGAAATTGAGATGAACGTGGGTATCAACAAGCTGCACAGGCATTGCCCTAGGAGGGAGAGGCGGGAGCTATCACCTTGTTGAGGTTGCGGGCTAGGCGGGCTTTGCGGCGGGCACCGGTGTTGGGATGGAGCACCCCAGTTTTCACGGCCTTGTCAATGCGGCTGTAGGCAAGGCTCATGGCTTTTTGCACCTCTTCTAGGGAAGCTTGCTGGCTCTGTAACTTGGCAATAGCCGCCAAGGCTTTCTTACTGAGGGTGCGCACAGCCGATTTAGTGGCTTTGTTGCGCAAGCGGTTGCGCTCGGCAATCTTGACGCGCTTAATTGCAGACTTAATTTGAGGCATGGGAAGCAGGCATGATCAGCGATCCTGAATACTAGCACTTTTTCTGGGGAGGATGCCAGGATGCAGTCGGTCACGGTCTATGCCCATGCCAAGATTAATCTGTTTTTGGGCATTGTCGGGGAATATGAACAGGGCTTCCATGCCTTGGCCATGGTCATGCAAAGTATTGCCCTGGCCGATACCCTGACCTTGATTCCCCAGTCAGGCCTGAGCTTGGTCTGCGATCACCCGGAGCTGCCCACCGATAGCCGCAACCTGGCCTACCGAGCTGCCCAACTGCTGCAAGAGTACAGCCACAGCCACCAAGGTATTGCCATCCACCTGCAGAAAAAAATCCCCATCGGCGCCGGCCTGGGGGGGGGATCGGCCAACGCCGCCGCCGTCCTGGTGGGACTCAATCACCTCTGGCAACTGGGACTGACCCTGCCAGAACTGGCCCAGCTGGGATCCCAGTTGGGGTCGGATGTGCCTTTTTGTGTCATGGGGGGCACCATGCTGGCCACCGGCCGCGGGGAAGTCCTGGAACCCCTCCCCCCCCTGGATCTGCACCTAACCCTAGTCAAACCCCGGGATCTCAGCATCAGTACCGCCTGGGCCTACCAAAGGCACCGGCAGCTGCGCTCCCAACACCCCTGGCAGCCCACCCCCATCCAACCCCTGCTGCAAGCCATCCACAACCAAAGATCCCTAGCTGCCTACCTACACAACGACCTGGAATGGCCCGTCCTAAGCACCTACCCGCACCTAGCCGAACTGAAACAAACCCTAGCCGGGGATCCCCGCTGTTTAGGGGCGCTGATGTCCGGTTCTGGCTCTGCCTTTTTTGCCCTCTGCCCAGATGCCGAGGCGGCCCGGCACCTGGCCGAACAACTCCGCTCCCCCAGCCTCGACACCTGGGCCACCCACAGCCTTGACCGCGGCCTCACCCTCACCCTCTAATTCTTAATTTTTGTTAACAACCCTGGTTTTGAGTAAAAAACAGTATGTTATGATACAGACATAAGAAAGAAATCGTTCATCATCTCGGGGGCTGAAAAGGAGATCGGCTCTAGGGATGACGGAAGTAGGGCAGTGATGCCTGAAGGAACGCGCCTCGCATAGCTCCTTGTTGTTGTTGTTCAGAGATGAGGCGAAACCTATGAAACTCTACTATCGTGGTATTGCTCACGAGTACAATCCGTTCGGTGTGGCGGCGATTCCCCAAGGGGGTGCCAAGCAGTACCGGGGGTTGGACTGGCGTTTCCCTGCCACTGCGAAGGTGAATAAGACGTTGTGTTTGCCGGCGACGGCTAGCCTGCGCTTCCGCGGCGTGCCTGTGAAGGCTCCTGCTGCAGCGGCTCCGGCAGGGGTGGCATCAGCTTCGGCAACGGCTCCCTTGCTGGCAACGGAGCGGGAGTTGATGGCCCACCATCGTTGGGGGGTGCGCAACCGTCACCAGGTGATGTTGGCGCGGGTGTTGAGCAAGATGGGCTTGTCCCCTCGGCACAGTGTGGTGCGGGAACAAAGCATCCATCACCAAGGCAACTGGGCTGAATACGAACGGGCCCACGCCAGCCTCAGCTAGCCCCTAGCCCATTAAACTCATCAGCAGATAAAGCAGATAAACATAGAGAGGGATCGGACGGGATCCCTCTTTTTTGGGGGTTTGGGGTCAAAAAGCAGGAGCGTTTCCGACTAGGATGAAAACAGCGAGCTGGGGGGGAATGGGTGATTGTTCAGCGGCGGCCTTTGGTAACTGTGGATAGCCCCCTGGCTTTGGTTGGCAATACCCCTTTGATTCCTTTGCGGCGGATCAGTGCGGGGCTGGCGCCGGGGGTGATGATCTACGGCAAGGCGGAGTGGTTTAATCCGGGTGGGTCGGTCAAGGATCGGCCGGCTTTGAATATGATCCTGGCGGGGGAGCGCTCAGGGGCTTTGGTGCCGGGCAAGATTATTCTCGATGCCACTTCGGGCAATACGGGGATTGCCTATGCTTGGATTGGGGCGGTGAAGGGCTATCGGGTGAAGTTGGCGTTGCCGGCCAATGCCAGTATCGAGCGCAAACGCATTCTCATGGCCTACGGGGTGGAGTTGGTGCTCACGGATCCGGCTCAGGGTTCGGATGGGGCCATTTTGAAGGCGCGAGAGTTGTATTTGGAAAATCCCGATCTTTATTTCTATCCGGATCAGTACAGCAATCCGGCCAATTGGCAGGCTCACTACCAGACGACGGCGGTGGAAATCTACGAACAAACCCAAGGGACGATCACCCATTTTGTGGCAGGTTTGGGAACTAGTGGTACGTGTATGGGGGTGGGGCGGCGGCTGCGCCAGTACAATCCGGCCATCCAGATTCTGGCCATGCAACCGGATTCCCCTTTCCATGGGCTGGAGGGGCTGAAACATATGCAGACGGCCATCCAACCGGCCATTTATGACCCCCATTTGCCGGATCGCCATATTGAGGTGGCAACGGAAGATGCCCAGCGGATGGTCAAACGCCTGGCCCGGGAGGAGGGGTTGTTGGTGGGGATTTCGGCGGGGGCGAATGTGGTGGCTGCTTTGCAGGTGGCTAAAAATCTCGACCACGGGGTGATTGTGACGATCCTCTGTGATGGGGCAGATAAGTACCTGTCGGAGCAGTTCTGGAGTGATCCGGATATTTGATTCTCCCCTCACCCCTAATGCCTGTCCTAAGTTTTCATCCCTTATCAGTTGTGAGGGGTTAGTAAATGCTCTCACCCCTAACGCCTGTCCTAAGTTTTCATCCCTTGTCAGTGATGAGGAGTTAGTAAATGCTCTCACACCTAACGCCTGTCCTAAGTTTTCATCCCTTATCAGTGATGAGGGGTTAGTAAATGCCCTCACCCCCAACCCCTCTCCCAAGGGGGGAGAGGGGAGTAAGTTATATGGTCATGAAACTGAAACAGATCCCTCAACCACGGCCAAGATGGCAATCGATGCTGCCGGGATCCCCTCACTGCTAACTCCTCTTGCTAACTCCTCTTGGGAGAGGGGGGTAACTCTTCCCGTGGGGATCCTTTCTCTGCCCCCTGAGGAGATGGAGGGAATGGGTACAAGTGACGATGGGGGATGTGGTTAAAGCCTGCGGGTAGGGGCGGATTCAGGGGCTGGGGTAGAGAGGCTGGCCAAGTCATGGATTCTCCAATCTCCTGTTTCGGCTGGCTGGGTAAGGGCGGTATAGTGGCAGTACCTGGCGCTAAAACCTGAAATGGGCCCGCTGCAACGTTTGTATGACCGTCAGCCCTACCCTTTGCTGCCGATTGAAATGCCGGTGCGGGATCACTGGCAGGAGCAGTTTAAGGTGCATCTGGGAACGGCCCAGTATGTGCGCACCCATACGTTGGTCAGTGCGGCGGGGAAGCGGCTACTGAATGCGGGCTGTGGCAGTGGGGTGGAAACGCTGCTGCTGGCGGAAGCCAATCCGGGAGCAACGATTGTGGCCCTGGATTTTTCGGCAACCTCGGTGCAAGTAGCAGAACAACGGCTGCGCTACCATGGCTTCCCCGATGTGGAGTTCTATGTCATGGATCTGCTGCAGGTGGGGGAACTGGGCTACACGTTTGATTTCATCACCTGCAATGATACCCTCTATTTGCTGGATGACCCCCAGGCGGGGCTGAATGCCCTAGCTAAGGTGCTGCACCCAGAAGGAATCCTGCGGGCCAATCTGCATAACTATTACGGGCGCCGCGATAAGTTGGAGGTGCAGGAGGCGCTGCGGCTACTGAGGCTGGGGGGACTGGGGCTGGAGGAGGCGGTAGCGCAAACCCGACAGATCTTGGGGGCAATTAAGCCGGGCAGTTGGCGACGGGTGATGACCTGGACCCAGGAAGCTGAGCAGTTCCCAGATGATATGATTGTCAATAATTTTTTGCTGGAAGGAGATAAGGGCTACTCGGTGGCAGAAACCCTGGCCATGCTGCAACGGGCAGGGCTGGATCTGGTCAGTTGGGTGGATGCCGCGAGCTGGGATCCCCGACAAATCTTTACCCAGATGCCGGAGCGGGTTCAGGCGCTGCTGCCTGAATTATCCCTGCCAGAACAGTGGCATCTGTGTGAGTTGCTCTATCCCAATTTGCACCGTCTCAATGACTTCTGGGCAGAACACCGGGGTAGCTCCCTGGTGGTGCCCTGGGATCCCCAGGATTGGCAGATGGGGGTGGTGCATCTGCATCCGCTGTTGGCCAGCAATCCCACTTTTCGTCAGCAGTGGCAGACAGCCCAAAGCCAGGGGGAGGCTTTGATTTTTGACTGGCCGGGGGTGCCGAGTGGACGGATGCAAATCCCCCCTGAACTGCTGGGCTGGCTGGAGCCGCTTTTCACCGGGCCCCAGCCGGTGAGTGAACTGCTCCATGACCGGGATCTGCAAACCTATCTGGCCCATCTTTATGGGTTGGAGTTGGCCTTGTTTGTGTTTTTGGAGCCGTAGATGCCGCTTTACTATTTCTGGGGGGAAGATGACTACCGGATGCAGCGGGCGGTGCAGGCCTTGGGCCAGCGGGTTGTGCATCCCCAGTGGGCGGCGTTCAATCAGGACCATTACCGGGGCAGTGAGGGGATGACTACGGTGCTGAATCAGGCCCTCAGCCCCCCCTTCGGACAGGGAGCCCGCTTGGTCTGGTGGCAGGACACGCCGATTACCCAACGCTGCTCCCCAGAACAGTTGGCAGAACTGGAACGGGCTCTCGCCCACCTGCCCCCCACCACCCATCTGGTCCTCACCAGTAGCCATAAACCTGATGGCCGCCTGGGATCCACCAAGCTGATCAAACAACTGGCCACGGTCCAAGAGTTCCCACCCATCCCCCCCTGGGATCCCGAGGCTTTGGCGGAGCAGGTGCAGGACTTGGCCCGGGAGCAAGGGCTGCAGCTAACGCCGGCGGCTGTGGAGGCGCTGGTGGCGGCCGTGGGATCGGACACCCGGCGGCTGCAGATGGAACTGGAAAAACTCAGTCTCTGGCTGGACCAACCCACCTCTGCCATCGATCAAGAACAAATACAAGCCCTGATCCCGGCATCCCAAGGCAGTGCCCTGGCGGTGGCCGCCGCCCTCAAAGATGGGGATCCCCAGGCGGCTTTGGGGATAGTGGCCCGTTTGCTGGCGGCCCATGAGCCTTCCCTGAAAATTGTGGCCGTGGTGGTGGGTCAGGTGCGCACCTGGTTGTGGGTGAAACTGCTCAGTGAAGCCAAGGTCAAAGACCCCCAGACGATTGCTCAACAGGCAGAAATCAGCAATCCCAAACGGGTGTACTTCCTGCAAAAGGAAGTAGCCGGGATCCCATCCCAGCTGCTGCTGGGGATATTGCGGCAGTTGTTGCAACTGGAATGGGACCTGAAACGGGGGCGCCCGGAATGGGAAGCTTGGCAAGTAGCCTGTCTGCAGATGGCCCTAGGGAGTGGCCACTGATGGCTGCCCCCCTGACCCTTTACCAGGTGGATGCCTTCACCGACCAACTCTTTGGCGGTAACCCCGCCGCCGTCGTCCCCCTCGATGACTGGCTGCCCGACTCCCTGCTGCAAGCCATCGCCAGGGAAAACAATCTCTCCGAGACCGCCTTCTTCCTCAACCGGGATCCCGGTCAAGGCTCCCTGCCCCTACGTTGGTTTAGCCCTAGTCGGGAAGTGCCCCTCTGTGGCCATGCCACTCTGGCCAGCGCCTACGTGATCCTGTCCCTCCTCTATCCCAGCCAGGATCAAGTGACCTTTGCTACCTTAAGTGGTCCCCTCGAGATCAGGAAAATAGCCCCCGGCACCTTGGCCATGGTGTTTCCCCGCTTTGAGATTTATCCCTGGGATCCCCCCGCCGAACTCCTAGCTACCCTTCCTGCTTGCCCCCAAGCCGCCTTCACCACCAGCGGCGATGCCAACTATTATCTGGTGTATGACCATGCCCACCTCGTCCGCACCCACCCCCCCACCCCCACCACCCTGGTGATCACCGCCCCCGGCGACGCCGACAGCCACAGCGACATCGTCTGCCGCTACTTTGCCCCCAGCCTCGGGATCCCGGAAGACCCCGTCACCGGTTCGATTCAGTGTGGACTGACCCCCTACTGGGCCACTCGCCTGCAGCAAAACCGGCTCACCTGCCGGCAACTGTCCCCCCGCCAAGGCTACCTGACAACCCACCTCCATCCCCATCACATCGAGATCCACGGGCAAGCCATCCTCTACCTCAGCGGCCAACTCCACCTGTGAGGGATCCCTCACGGTTCCCTTGCGAAACCGTAGCTATTGCTACATAATCAAGCCAACAGACTCTGCTAGAACAGAGCGAACACCCAGAGGGAACGCATCACAATGAAGAAGATCGAGGCGGTGATTCGTCCTTTCAAGTTGGATGAAGTCAAAATAGCCCTGGTGAATGCTGGGATTGTCGGCATGACGGTCAGCGAGGTGCGGGGTTTTGGGCGGCAGAAGGGGCAGACGGAGCGTTACCGCGGCTCCGAATATACCGTTGAGTTTTTGCAAAAGCTGAAGCTAGAGATTGTGGTGGAAGACGAGCTTGCCGATACAGTGATTGAGAAAATCATTGCTGCGGCTCGCACCGGTGAAATTGGCGACGGCAAGATTTTTGTTTACCCTGTGGAAAAAACCATTCGCATCCGTACGGGCGAAACCAATCAGGAT
The DNA here is from genome assembly GCA_039794745.1 of Thermostichales cyanobacterium HHBFW_bins_127. GTDB lineage: Bacteria > Cyanobacteriota > Cyanobacteriia > Thermostichales > Thermostichaceae > JAUQVP01. The sequence goes on from JAUQVP010000058.1 coordinate 10,378, forward strand.
GCCCTTTAGTCTGGGCACAAGTAACTCACAAGTACTAGTTAATGAGGAGTCTTTTATGCGTTCATGGATTTGGTCGGTGGTGCATGCTCTGGTGGCGTTTTTGAATGATCGGCTCTTGCCCCAGGCATGGCATCTAGATGCTGAGGGGATTGCCGATGGCTGGCAGCGGGCCTGGGAAAATCTGCGCACCTATGTCACGGAACAGCCCGATGCTCCCAAGCGTTACCGGGGTGTGATTATTGACGAAACCGCCGCCCCCAACCGCCCTGCCCCCGTGATGACCGAGACGGTGTACTATCGCGGTTGCCCGATCCAGCGGACTGCTACCGGCAAGGTGGCTGTGGATGTCTCGGCACCCGCCTATGTCCCCCCCTATCAGCGCTGGTTCGAGACCCGGGTACGCACCTGGTTGATCAACTTGGGTTTGGGCAATCGCGACCTGACCGACCCCACCCCAGCTTTGGAAAAGGTTTACCGGGGATCCCGTCACTAATTTGTCAGTTTTAGGCGTTCAGGGTGGCAAAGGGTATCTGAGGATACCCTTTTTGAACTAGGTAGATCTGGATAGGGATCACAGCCTCTTACCCGGGGGATTGTGTAAGCATCCTCTAACAAAGTTTTTAGATTCTGGAAATCCGTATTCTCTGTTACAAAACGCCCCTGTTAGCAGTGCTACAAAGTAGCGGAAATACGCAAACTGGCTCGAGGTTACTGAGCAGGCTGGGGTTTTTACGTCCATACTGCCGGCAAATCTTGTGCCAGAGGTTTTACTCAGGATGCTGCAATCCTTGGGTTTCTGCCGATGGTTAGTTGTTCAGTTGTCTCGATTGAATAGGAAACACACCGACATGAAAACGTGGTTACAGATAGTGCCTAAGCCGGCGGCGCGGGCAGGGCTGGTTCTAGTGGCGGCTGGGATCCTGTGGTACCTCACTTCCCAGGGATTGGCTTCTGCCCAGGATGCCGAGGCAGCGACGGAGCTGACTATGGAAGATCTAGTCGGCAAGGTGGAAGAAGTGCAAAAGCATGCGGACGTGGTTTGGACCATGGTGGCAGCGGCCTTGGTGTTCTTCATGCAGGCCGGTTTTGCCATGGTTGAGTCTGGCTTTACTCGAGCCAAGAATGCCACCAACATTATGCTGAAAAACCTAATGGACTTTGCCTTCGGGGTGGTGGTGTTTTGGTTGGTGGGCTTTGGGTTGATGTTTGGCACCAGTGGGGGCTTTTTCGGCTCCTCTTGGTTTGCCTTTGGCTATGCCCAAGGTTCTGAGGTGGGATCCTGGCCGTTTACGTTTTTCTGCTTCCAGATGGTGTTTGCGGCCACCGCGGCCACGATTGTGTCGGGGGCGATGGCGGAGCGCACCAAGTTCATTGCCTATGTGCTCTATTCAATTGTGATCTCTTCGGTGATTTATCCCATTTCGGGTGGTTGGGCTTGGAATGGCTTGTTTGAGGATTACAACGGCGGCACGGCGGGTTGGCTGGAAAATCTCGGCTATGTGGACTACGCCGGTTCTGGCGTGGTGCACTTGTGCGGGGGGGCAGCGGCTTTGGCCGGGGCAGTAGCCATTGGCCCGCGCACGGGCAAGTTTGGCCCTAATGGGGAACCACGGGCGATCCCAGGACATAATCTGCCGATGGGGATGCTGGGGGTGTTCATCCTCTTTTTCGGTTGGATTGGCTTTAATGCGGGTTCGACGACGGCGGCTTCGGTGGACATTGGTTGGATTGCTATGAACACTTTCCTAGCTGGGGGTGCGGGGGCGATTGCAGCCATGATTACTTCCTGGATTGTGTTCAAGAAGCCGGATATGAGCTTTACGGCCAATGGGGTGTTGGCCGGTTTGGTGGGGATTACAGCTCCCTGCGATACCGCTAGCCCTGGAGGTTCGGTGATCATTGGTTTGGTGGCTGGTGCTTTGGTGGTGGGCTCTGCCCTATTCCTGGAGAATGTCCTTAAGGTGGATGACCCGGTGGGGGCGGTGTCGGTGCACGGTACCTGCGGTATCTGGGGTGTCTTGGCTGCTGGGATCCCGTTTTTGGCGAAGTCGGGGGCGGAGATTACCTGGGGCACTTTTGGGGTGCAAATCCTGGGGGCGCTGGCCTATGCTCTCTGGCCGTTTATCACCTGTTTGATTTTGTTTACGATTCTGAAGGCGACGGTGGGCTTGCGGGTCACGCCGGAGGAAGAGGTGGAAGGGCTGGACATTGGCGAACATGGCAATGTGGCCTACCCTGATTTTGCCGCTATTGCCACGGAAGAATAGTTGAGCTAGCTCACGCACAGCTCTACAGCCGGGAAGGGATCCCGGCTTTTTTGTGGTCATAGTCGAGGACTGCAACAGTTCCCTGGCCCTTCTCCCAGAGCGGGAAAGAAGGTGGGTGAAGCGTTGGTCAGGGTTGTTGCAGGAAGCGGTAGGGGCGGAGGTTTTCGAGTTGTTGCCGCTGGGCTGGGGTGAGGATTTCCCGCAGGGCCAGTAGGGTCTCGAGGCGGCGGGCTTCTAGACGGTCCTGGATTTGTTTCAGGAGCTGGTGCTGACGGCGGATCTCCGCGGCACTGGCGTCACTGGCGATCAGGCGGCGCAGGTGTTCCCGGGCTTGCCGCAGGGCCTGGCGATCCCGCTGTAAACTTTCGTCCTGCAATTGTTGAGCCCGCAGTTCGGCCAGTTGCTGCCGCTGCTCGGGGCTGAGATCCAATTGCTCAATGCCAGCGGGATCCCGAAGGGGGCGTTCGAGGCGCTCGGGTCGTTCTGGGCGGGGACGAGGACGGGGCTGAGCCAAAACCGGCTGACTCACACTCAACACACACACCATCCCTATCAACAGTTTCCCCAACTTCATAGGTTTTCTCCCCAAAAGTCAATCCAGAGATTTTCTTCCGGCAAAGCTGCCCAATACTCCCAAACAAATTCGCTCAACTCCTGATCGGAAGCCGACTCCGCCACCACTACCCCCGGCTGGGACCGCAACCAGGTCAGGGATCCCCAAACCACCACCCCTAAACCCGCCGCCAACCACAGCCAATGGGGACGGGACCTGTGGGGCCGTAGCTGCTGAATCTGGGCCATGATCCGCTCTTCTAAATCCGGCGCCGGGGGCGGTACCTTCGGACCATAACGGCGCACAAACCCAAGCCAGGGATCCCAATCACTCATGGCTGAATACCTGCCTGTTCCAGGAAGCGACGAAGTTGAGCCCGAGCATAAAACAAGCGGGACTTCACCGTCCCCACCGGGATCCCGAGGCTGGTGGCGATGTCTTTTTGGCACCATTCCTCTAGATCATGGAGAACCAACACCACCCGATGCTGAGGGCTGAGGCTGGCCAGGCCCTGTTGCACCAGGGTTTGGTAGTGGAGCTGCAGCAGACCGGGATCCCGATGTTCGCTGGGGGTGGTTTGGATCAGGGTTTGCTGGTGGCGGCGTTGGCGGCCGCGGCGGCGCTGGTGATCCATGCCCACGTTCCAGGCAATGCGGTAAAGCCAGGTGGAAACCTCCGCTTGCTGGCGAAACCGCGGTAGCCCCTTCCAGGCCCGTACGAAGGTCTCCTGCACCAGATCATCAAGGACATCAGGGCTGCAAAGGGGAGAGAGGATAGCCCGCACCCGCTGCTGATGACACTGATAGAGCTGACGGAAACCGTGGGGATCCCCCAGTTGGGTACTGGAGGGGGGCTGGGTAGCAACCATATTGCCTGGGTTTTCTGCTCGTGCTCCTATGACGCTGCTCCAGCCTCAGCGGTTCAGGATCTGGAATGGGCCGGAGGTAGATGTTCAGCCTTGCTGCATCGGCCAGATTTGGGCATAACTATCTGATTCAGTTTGCAGGCTTTGCAGAAATTTCCTGCGGGGATCTTGAGTAGCTCCAAAAACCGTCACGACTTGATAGTCACCCAAATCGGCGATCCACACTGGCGATGGCACAACTCCTCCTTGGACGCCACCGCAGAGAAATCTGTCATATTGCCCTTCCCCTCGTCGTCCGAGCCGATGAAGAGTAGCTAGGGCATAGGGCTTGCCAGAATCTTCATCACCACTACAGACAACAACTCGACAGTTGCCGTCAATAGCTTCTATCCAATCCCTTTGGCTAACCTGCCCAGCCATTCTAGGTTGAGTGAGAGGAATAGTTTGCCCAGAGACCAACTTAAGCGCCTCAAAAAAGTTCCGCAAACGATTCTGGAATAACTTCTGAAATTGCTTTACAGACTCAGGTAAATCCCAAAAATCATCCTCATTTTCAGGGATTAATGTGGATCCCCGCCACCATGGTGCTCGTTGACGATTTTCTCGGGAATAACAGGGTCGTCTTGCCCCTTGACCGACTCCACCAAGATGAAACATGATCCAGGTCAGATTAATCAGGAGTTTTTTGACTGCTTCCCGTTTTTCAACTGGACATTCCTCAGAAAAAGAGAGCACCAGAATCCCTGATTGCTCCCCCACGGGATCATTTTTTTGTTTAGCTTCTTTCTGGACATTTTTGCCATCCAAAATTTCCACTCGCATCCATCCCTGTTTTGGGCTGGGGGTAATGGCCCCAAATAATTGAGCTTCCCAATCTTGTACTGACTTTGCCGGTAAAACTCCTAGCCCAAAGGCGCGAAACCAATAGCGCAGCATATTCTTAAAGGCTACAGGACGAACTTCTGCCTCCGGTGCCCCTCGGTGCTGCCATTCTTGACGATCTTGGTTCCAATTCCACTGAGTAAACTTCTGGCGGCCATGAATCAACTGCCCCTCTAACTCAAACGATAATCTCAAGAACTCAGCAGGATAGCTATTCTTTGATTGCAAAATTAAGCGTCCATAGCCGGAATTGATCTGGGATCCCACTCCCTGTTCTAATCCTTGAATGAGCCACTTCTTGACTTGCTCAAAAATCTCGGCAGTACACCCTGGCCCAGGACGGATCCCGATCAAGAAAGTCGCTTGCTTAAGCGAGAAAAATACATTGGGATTAGGGCTATATTTCAAGCTGTCTCCATCCCAGCTCCAAATATTATTAGCAATATCTACCGCTAAGCCCCCAGATTTTGAGTTGTCGGGATCCCCTTGTCTTTGGGGCTTGGTTGGCAGCGGATAGGCATCCAAAAAGATGACCTTACCTGAATGATGTTCTTCTTCTGCTTCTAAATGTCCGAAGTAGGGAGCTACCGCTTTATCTGCCTCTTTCCAACCAAGATTTCGCTCCTGCATCAACTCGCGAATAGCCCGAACCCGCGCCACCCCACGCAATGTCGAACTGGGGATATATGGGATCCCGAGATGATCAAAAGCGGGCAGGAGCATACTTTCTGGGCCTTTAGCTCCCCCCACTCGGATCCGCCAGGGACAAGTGACTTGGAAGGTATTTTCTTTGCCGGCCATCAACTCCGTCCGAGCATTGAGGATTTTGAGCCGATTGCCATAGTTAGCCCCTGCCTCTGCCCGATGTACTAGATCGACCTTAGTACCATCTTTGAAAGCGCTATTAGGAGTTCTCATCCAGCGCAAATACTCAATAAAACTGGCTGTAGGATCCGGTTTGGGTTCGGGATCCGAGGGGTGCCCTAGCCAAGGTGAGGGAGCAGAACGACCACCGCCACCGTGTCCACCCCCTCTAGGCGGATGTCCCCCACCTTGATTGCCCTGCCTACTTGCAGAGCTAGGTGCCTTGGGTCTCTGAGGCTGCTCTCTGCGAATTGGTCTTTCAGTCGGCATAATTAGCTCTCCTTTTGTGCGTTTTGTAATGATTTGCGAAACTCTCGCAACATTGAACTTGCTCCAATTTTCATTGCCTGATTCACCAATTCAGGAATTATTATTCTAATATCTAAGTCTGGGAAGATTAAACTAGTTTTTGATTCAATATAATGTCCATCTTTAATGACATAAATCTGCAATTGATGATTAGCATAAATCCATAATTCAGGTACACCGACCCCTTGATAAGCAGATAAAAAGGTCTTGGAGGTCACATCCGACTCAATGGCTAGGTCAGGAGGTGGGTAAATATCTACGTCTATGCGACCTTGACATTCTCGTACTAAGACTGAGTTGTGTACATAAAAGCATGTATCCGGTTCAATGCCAGCTATACCCCTACGATAAAATGTTGTAGAACCGAAGTCTTCCCAATCTCTACCCTGAGCATCCAAAATGGCTGTTACAATATAAGCAATTATGCGGTGTGGGCGTTCATGAATAGATCGTGGGGACATGATTTCTAAAGTTCCCTGGTAATAAGCAACTCGTGCTTGTCGATTTTCCCCCAGCTCATTGATTATATCTTCCCAATCCTGCCATACTAAGGAACTAATAGAGACTAAACTTCCTTCTTGTAGGTGAATTGCTGTAAGCGGGATCGCTACTGTCATGTCTAGTTCTCTCCCTTGACATCATGATAAATAGCGGTTGCCCAAAAGCTAAACTCCTGGGCTATTGCCAGCCCTAAGCCAGTTAACCCTAAGTAATCTTCAACGCTCAGCCCCATCAATGTCGCTAATCCTTGCTGTCCAGCAAGCTTTTGTTGTCCTGATACCTGCTGTAAACAATTAAAAAATTTTTCCACTACCTCTTTTTTCCCTGCTTGACTGAGGGCATCCTCTTCGGCTTTGAGACGGAGTAGCCCCCAGGTGGAAAGATAAGTGTATAGTTCAACCGCCTGATTTTTTTGCTCTTTTAGTTTGGTTTGATCATGGGTTCCTCTTTTGAGATCTGTTAAGGATGTATAAACGGGCGTAGCTAACGTGCGTGGATCAAAAGTCATACCTTCTTACCCTCCTGATGAGAAAGTTGTTGATTAAACCAAGCTGCTGCTGCCACGTTTGAGTCTGAAAGTTTCTCTAGAGCTTGGTTTACCAGTTCTATTTGTAAACCAGAGAAGACTTGCGATACTTCGATTTCTGCGTAAGCTCCCTCTTCAGATAAATAAAAGGCAAAAACCCGCCTACCCTTCACATCAACTACCC